>CAYZIA010000046.1:0-12515 GCA_964478325.1 uncultured Weeksellaceae bacterium | reverse complement strand
TATTGCATCTGGTATAGAAGAAGCAATGTAAGAAGTTGGTTGTCCACTACTAAATCCAATCCAACCGTTGGAACCTACGTAGAAGTCAGTATAATTATTACCATAAAATTGGAAAGTAAAGCCAATAGGGAAAGGACCTTGCACATCATCATCAAAAAGAGGTATAGGTGTTCCTGCAGTTGTTTCAGGAGCAAAAGTTATACTAGTAACTTGATAGGAATCTGTACTTGCTTGCACAGAAGTATTTGCTATTACTTGAGCTGTACTCCCTAAGCAAATGGTTTGATTATTACCAACATTAATTTGAGCAAAGGATAAAATACTAAAACAAATAAATAGTAAAGTAAGAATCTTTCTCATAAACCTTGTTTTTATTACAAATTTAAGTATTTTTTATTTAAGATAATGTAGGATATTATTTTCTACCCTTTTTAACACATCATCTGCTTCTTTTTTTACAAATTTTTCTGCCGTAATGTGTTCGAAAAGCTCAATGTATCTTTCCGAAACGGAAGCAACAAATTCTTCACTCATAAATGGGATCGCTTGCCCTTCTTTTCCTTGAAATCCGTTTTCAATAAGCCATTGACGAACAAATTCTTTAGAAAGCTGTTTTTGTTTTTCACCATTATTTTGTTTTTGCTGATAACCATCTTTATAAAAATAACGAGAAGAATCTGGCGTATGAATTTCATCAATTAAAGTAATAATACCCTCCGAATCTTTTCCAAATTCGTATTTGGTATCTACCAATATTAACCCTCTTGCTGCCGCCACTTGGCTACCTCTTTCAAATAATGCTCTTGTGTAATTTTCTAATTGAATATAATCACTTTCCTCAACAATTCCTTGCAATAAGATTTCTTCTCTGGAGATATCTTCATCATGCCCAACCGCTGCTTTTGTAGTTGGCGTAATAAGTGGTTCTGGAAACTTGTCATTTTCTTTCATTCCATCAGGCATAGGAACGCCACATATCATTCTTTTTTCATCTATGTATTCTCGCCAAGCATGCCCTGTAAGGTATCCCCTAATTACCATTTCTACTTTAAATGGTTCGCATTTTTTTCCAACAGAAACAGATGGATCAGGAGTTGCTTCTAGCCAATTAGGAACAATATCACTAGTTGCTTTCAAAAAAGAAGAAGCAATTTGATTTAACACTTGTCCTTTAAAAGGTATTCCTTTAGGTAATACGCAATCAAAAGCAGAAATCCTATCAGTTGCAATCATTATGAGTTTATCTTCGTTTATGCTATATACATCTCTAACTTTTCCTTTATATAGATTGGTTTGTCCTGGAAAATTAAAATCTGTCTTTACAATAGTGTTTTTCATTTTTTTGGTTTTTTAAATTTATTAAATACTTTAATTATCGTCTTTACTAATTGGTGCCGAATTACATCTTTTTCATCCAAAGTTACAAAACTAATTCCATCTGTTTTTGGTAATATTTTTTGTGCAAGAAGCAATCCAGAAGGTTGATTTTTTGGTAAATCAATTTGAGTTACATCTCCTGTTATAATAAATTTTGCTGATTTGCCCATTCTTGTAAGAAACATTCTTATTTGGTTTTCAGTTGCATTTTGCGCTTCATCCAAAATTACAAATGCATTATCTAAAGTTCTTCCTCTCATGAAAGCTAAAGGAGCAATTTGTATAATCCCTTCTTCAGAGTAATCTGTTAATTTTTCGGATGGAAGCATATCCAGAAGCGCATCATAAAGTGGTTGCAAATAAGGATCTAGCTTTTCCTTTAGATCGCCAGGTAAAAATCCCAAATTTTCTCCTGCTTCTACTGCCGGTCGTGTTAAAATTATTCGTTTAACTTGTTTTTGTTTTAGTGCTCGAACCGCCAAAGCAACTGCCGTATAAGTTTTTCCTGTTCCAGCTGGGCCAATAGCGAAAAGCATATCGTTTTCTTCTGACTGTTTTACCATCTCTCTTTGTCCTAGGGTTCTGGCTTTTATTATTCTCCCTTTTTGTCCGTGCAAAATTAAATCATTTTCTTCAGATAAAATAGAATCATTAGCTTCTAAAACAAGATGTTCCAATTGGCTAATTGTTAAACTATGATATTGATTGACATGCTTTAAAATAGCATCAAACCTTTGATTAAAAAGCAAGATATCTTCTGTATTGCCAATGACTTTTATGGCGTTTCCTCTAGCAATTATTTTAAGCGATGGGAATAGATTAGAGAGTCGTTCAAATTTTTTATTGTTTGCCCCAAATAGAAGAACCAAATCGACTCCCTCAATTTTTATTGTTTTTTCACCCATTAAATAATCATTTTCAATTGTTTTATCATTACTTTTGGTGGCTACAAATTAACAATTTTTTTAAGTATTATTTATTAAAATATGTCAATTATTACTCTTACCACTGACCTTGGGTTAAAGGACCATTATGTGGCTTCTATAAAAGGGGCAATTCTCAGTCAAATCTCAGATATAAGTATAGTTGATATTACTCACAATATTGAGGCATTTAATATCTCGCAAACTGCTTATGTAATTCGAAATTGTTATAAAAATTTTCCAAAAGGAAGCATTCATATTTTGGGAGTTGATGCAGAACTTTCAATTGACAATTCTCATTTGGCTGTTTTCTATGACGGACATTATTTTATTGGACCAGATAATGGCGTTTTTTCACTTTTATTTGATGAATTAAAGCCCGAAAAGATTGTAGAACTAAATATTTCACAGGATTCAAATTCTTTAACCTTTCCTATAAAAGATGTGTTTGTAATTGCTGCTTGCCATATTGCAAGAGGAGGAACACTTGAAATTATTGGTAAAGAAGTTCCTGAGTTTAAAGATATAAAATCTGAACTAAAACCTGTAACCGAACACGATACTGAGAGTGGAAAAGACATAATAAAAGGAGCGGTTATATATATCGATGGCTATGGAAATGCAACTACTAATATTAGCAAACATTTGTTTGAACAAGTACGAAAAGACAGAGAGTTTGTAATCCTTTTTGGAAGAGAAGATGAAAGAATTTCAAAATTAAGAGAGAAATATAAAGATGCAAATAAGGGAGAAAAATTAGCTATCTTTTCTGTGAATGGAATGTTAGAAATAGCACAAAATAAAGGAAGGGCCACTGATTTATTAGGTCTTAAGATACACGATTATGTAAGAATTGAATTTAAAGGATGAGCGCACTTCTTAGAAAAGAAATAAATCAATTTTTTAGTTCAGTAATTGGGCTTTTAACTATAGTACTTTTCCTTTTGGCAAACACTTTGTTTTTATGGATATTTAGTGGTGATTTTAATCTGCTGGATTTTGGTTATGCCACTTTGGACCCATTCTTTATGCTCTCTCCTATCATTTTTCTTATTTTTATTCCAGCCGTCTGTATGCGGCTTTTTTCTGAGGAATACAAATCAGGAACAATTGAAAGTTTACTTACAAAACCAATCTCCTTTTGGAATATAGTTTTTAGTAAATTTTTAGCTGCTAATGTTTTAGTTTTATTTGCAATCATTCCAACACTAATTTATTTTTTGAGTATTTATTATCTAGGAGAGACCATTGGCAATTTGGATATTGGTGGAATTATAGGTTCTTATTTTGGACTTTTTATGCTTTCCTCTACATTCATAGCTATAGGAACCTTAGCTTCTTCCATTAGTTCCAATCAAGTAGTGGCTTACCTTATTGCAATTGTTTGTAATGCAATGATTTATTATGGATTTGATGTTTTGAGTAATATATCATTTTTGCAAAATTGGGATCTTTTTATCAGTAATCTAGGAATTGCTAAGCATTATGAAAGGATGAGTAAAGGCATCTTAGATAGCCGTGATATTATGTATTTTTTAAGTGCTTGTTTTTTGTTTTTGATGTTATGCAAAACTATAATTCAGCAAAAAAGATGAAGAGGGTAAAAACATACCTTCCACTTTTATATGGTGTTATTTTTATTATCCTTTTGAATACAATAGGAAGTTATATACATTCTGGTTTAGATTTAACTAGTGATAAAAAACATACCCTTTCAAAGCAAACAAAAAAAATCTTAAGTAATTTGGATGATATTATTTACATCAAAGTTTATTTGAAAGGAGAATTCCCCTCTGGCTTTAAACGTCTTGAAAAACAAAGTAGAGAAACATTAGAAAACTTTAAAAATATAGCTGGGGAAAGATTAGATTTTGAATTTATCAATCCATCAGAAAGCAGTAATGAGCAAGAAAGAAATGCGGTATACCAACAATTAGTAGAGCTGGGTTTGAAACCAACTGATTTACAAGTGAAAGAAAAAACAGGAATGAGTAGCTCCATTATTTTTCCTGGTGCAATTATTTACTACAAAGAGAAACATCTTCCCCTTGAACTCTTAAAAAACCAACTTGGAGTAGCTCCACAAGTGGCTTTAAATAATTCAATTGAGATGCTAGAATATGAGTTGATCTCTACTATTTCGAAACTAACTAAAAACAGAAAAGAAAAAATTGCTTTTTTATCTGGTCATGGAGAATTAAATGAGGTAGAGGTTGCTGACATTTCTTATTCTGTAATGCAAAATGGGTTTTCTCTTTCAGAATATTATGAATTAGAGCATTTTGATATTACTAAATTTGAAATAGATAGTAATACAAATGAGCCCAATCTGAAAAGGCAGTTACAAAAGTTAAAATCGTTTAAAGCAATAATTATTGCTAAACCAATAATAGCTTTTAATAATTTGGATAAATTGCTGATCGATCAATACATAATGACGGGCGGAAATTTGCTTTGGCTTTTAGATGGAGTAAGTGCAAATATGGATTCTTTACGTTTCTCAGATGGTTATTTTATGGCAAAGAAGAATAAATTGAATTTGGATGATATGTTATTTATTTATGGTGCTAGAATAAATGCAGATCTAATTCAAGATAGAAGAGCAGCTGAAATTCCAATTATTACAGGATATAGTGGTAATATGCCTCAGCAATCCTTTTTCTCTTGGCCCTATTACCCTTTGCTTCTTTCGGATTCCAAGAATGATATTTCCAAGGGTTTAGATGCTATAAAATGTGAATTTGCAAGCTCTGTTGATACCATAAAAAATAAGATTAAAAAAAGCATATTACTACATAGCTCTGAAAATTCTAGAGTAGTACCTGCCCCTCAAAGAATTAGTTTAGGTATTCTAAAAAACCCTCCAGAAGAAGAATATTTTAATAATATAAATATTCCAATTGCTGTACTTTTGGAAGGAAAGTTCGAGTCTATTTTTAAAAATAGAATTAGGCCTAGAACTAATGAGTTTGATTTTAGAGAGACTGGCGAGAGTGCCAAAATGATTGTAATAAGTGATGGGGACATGATTCGGAATTCTTCTTCAGAGAAAACAGGAAATGTATATCCATTGGGTTATGATAAATTTGGGGAATTTATATATCCTGGAAATAAAACTTTCTTAATGAATGCTATGCATTATTTGTGCGATAATAAGCAGGATCTGCTATTAACTCCATTAAAAACAAAAGAGCTAAGGCTTAGATTGCTCAATAAAGAAAAGTTGCAAAACAATAGACTCATTATTCAGCTTGTCAATTTACTCTTTCCTATTATCATTATTATAATTTTTGGAGTGTTATTTACTTATAATAAAAGAAAAAAATATGCCTAATAATAGAAAACACACCTTCATCATTCTAACAATTATTTTACTCTTGATTGTGCTTTTATGGCAAATGAGATTCAAAAATAGTGAAAGCAGTTTATCTTACAATTTTGCTGTTTCGGACACTGCAAGTATTTCAAAAATATTTATTGCAGACATGAAAGGAAACAGCATAAGTTTGGATAAAACGGAAAATAATTGGGAGATAAATAATAGATATAAAGTCAGAAATAATTCTATGAAGATTATTTTACAAACCATTAAAAATATAAGCGTACAAAGGCCTGTTTCTGAAAGCAGATACAATAAAGTAATTCAAGATTTGGCAACCAATGGGGTGAAAATTGAGATTTATCAAAATAAGGAAACAAAACCAACAAAAATTTACACAATTGGAAATAGTACAGCCGACCATTCTGGCACTTATATGCTTCTTAAAAATCAGGAGCAACCATATATTATGCACATCATTGGTTTTAATGGTATTTTAGGGCCGAGATATGGATTGCAAGGGCAAGAAGTAAGTGCAACTATTTGGAGAGATAGAAATATATTTAATTTAAAAGAAGAAGAAATAAGATCATTACAATTAGTAAATGAGAAAGGACTGGATTCCTCTTTTACTATAAAAAATGAAAAGGGAAATCTTGCGCTTCTCAACTTTCAACAAATAGAAATAAAAAGTCAAAAAGAAATGCTTCTTTCTTATTTAAATCTTTTTCAAAATATAAATTGTGAATCTTTTAAAGATGAAAGTGTAATGGAAAAATTAGTAGACGAACAGAAACTTTACACTTTTATAATTCGACATCAAAATGGATTGGATTCTTTAAAAATTTATCAGATGAGAGATAAGAAGCGTCCAAAAACTGAAGCAGAAAAATATACCGTTGAGAGAATGTATGCAACACTTAACTCTGGAGATATAATGCTGATTCAAAATTATGTTTTCAACAAACTGTTAATTACTATTCATGAATTGAAAAGAGAATAATTTTTGCTATAAAAACTAATATTATATATTTGTTGAAACTAAATAAACGGAAATGAAATTTATTGTTGACAGCTCAACTCTCCTGAAAGAATTACAAAAACTAAGTGGTGTACTTTCCACTAACAATACCCTACCCATACTTGATAACTTTTTGTTTAATATTTCGGATGGGAAGATTAGTATCTATGCTTCTGATTTGGAAACCACAATGATGACAAAAATGAGAGCAGAAGCTGAGGAAAACGGGAAAATTGCCATTCCTGCCCGCTTACTTTTAGATACTTTGAAAACCTTCTCCTCTCAACCACTTACTTTTTTAGTTGATAGTAGTAATTTTGGCATTGAGATTAATTCAGAAAATGGACAATATAAATTAGCAGGACAAAATGCAGAAGAATTTCCAAAAGTACCAGCATTGGAATCCTCATCTTCTGCTACTTTAAATACGGATGTACTAGTTAAAGCTATTAATAAAACCCTTTTTGCTGCAGGAAATGATGAATTACGCCCAATAATGGCTGGAGTTTTTTGCGAATTTTCTGCTGAAAAAATTTCATTTGTTGCTACTGATGCACACAAACTGGTTTGCCATAGTCGAACAGATGTAACAGCCGATAGCACGGCATCTTTTATTTTGCCTAGAAAACCCCTTAATCTGCTCAAAAATACTTTGGTTGAGGGCTCTGAGATTAAGATGGAGTACAACGATACCAATGCTCTCTTTAGTTTTGAAGACACTACAATTATTTGTCGTTTGGTAGATGGTAAATACCCAAACTATGAGACCGTAATTCCGAAAGAAAACCCAAACAAACTAAGCATTGATACGGCTGACCTATTAGCATCTATTAAAAGAGTATCGATTTTTGCTAATAAAACTACCCATCAAATAAAACTAAAAATTACTGGAAGTGAATTATTGATTACTTCTGAAGATTTGGATTTTGCTAACCAAGCAGAAGAGCGTCTTACTTGCCAATATGAAGGAGAAGATATGGAAATTGGTTTTAATTCTAAATTTGTAATTGATATGTTAAGCAATATTGGTGCGAATCAAATTAGCATTGAAATGAGCGCTCCAAATAGAGCCGGAATTATTTTGCCTCTGGATGGACAAGATGAGGGAGAAAATACTTTAATGCTTGTGATGCCTGTGATGCTGAATAGTTAACTCAACAATAAAATAAAAAGATTATAAAAAAACTAATTACGATCTTATTTGCAGGGCTTTTAACATTAAGTCTTTCTGCACAACAGTTTGGAGTAAAAGTTGGTTTAGATCTCACTGATTTAACTATAACAGATAGTGACATGCCTGACTTTGATATGGGAATCGGTTATAGTATTGGTGTATTTGGTGAATTTGAGCTTTCAGATGTAGTAAAACTAAAACCTGAGTTATTGTATGCTCATAGGTCTTCCGTTTACGAAGTGGACTTATCATTATTAGGATTAGGAGGAAGTGTAGCAAAATTAGAAATTGCTTCTGAGTTTATTGAGCTTCCAATCAGTTTTAGTTACTCAGCTAATGATGCATTGTCAATTAATGCAGGCCCTTTTATTGGATTTCAATTAAGATCAAAAACTAAATCTGAAGTAGATGGGGAAAAAGAGGAGGAGGATTTTACTGATCAAATTACTAGTATGGATTATGGGTTTAGTTGTGGTGTATCTTATACTATTAATGAAAATATAATAATTGATGTGCGTTATGTTTTAGGACTTCCAAATATTGCTGTTACTGGAGATGGGGATGAAACAACAGTAAAATCTTCTGCTATTAAGATTTCTTTTGGCTATATATTTGGAAATTAGAGAATCGATAAATAATATTCTTAAAAGCCCTAATTAGGACTTTTTAATTGTCATTATTTTTTCATCATAATCTTTAATTATTTCTTTCCAATCGTATCTTTTAACAAAACTACTTACTCTTTCTAACTTGTTAAAATTTAAAATTTTGTTCTCTAATCTTTGGCAAAGTTGTTCAAAGGAAGTATAAAAATTTTCTTTATTATTTTGTAAATGTTCTGGATAAGCTAAGCGATCTGGCAAAATAGGATAGCAATTACAATAAATAGCTTCTATCACACTTCCTCCAAAGAAATCTTGATTAGAAGTAACTAGCAATATGTTTGCTTTCCAAAGCCAAGAAGCATAATCTTCAAAACTTTTAGCAAAGCCCATAAATACAATCTTGTCTTTTAGTCTTTTTTTTGCTATTTCAAACTCTTCTGGTATTTGTCTGAAATTTTCTCCTAGGATCACTACTTCAAAATCTAAATTCTTCTCTTGCATTTTGTAAAGTGCTTTAAAGAAATCTGTTGGATTTTTATCGTACTCCCACCTATGATTCCAAAGTATCAATGGTTTTTTATTTTCCTCTTTTTTGTATTTATCAAATTTTCTCAAATCCATTCCCAAATACAAAACTTCAGCTTTTTCTTCAATCTTCTCAATACTATCTATCTCATTATAATCAGGGAATCCTTTTAGAAAATTGGGTAGTGCATCGAAAAAAGAATCTTTATGAAATTGAGAGTTAAAGAGAAGCCTATCAGCTACAAGTGCAGAAGAAAAATTGATAAATGCGTAATGCGAATCTCTATTTTTTTGCACATCTCTATCAGTTTCTGACCAAGGATAACACAATTGGTTTTCGTGAAAATAAAGAGCAATGGGCGTATCGTTATGCTTTGCACTAATCAAAGATTTGAATAGTGCTACATCCATCATATCAGTAGCCAAAATTAGATCATACTGTTTCTCTTTCTCTAAAAATCGCTTGGCTAAAGTAATGGCTCCTCCATGCATTCGCCATTTCCAATAATTTCCTTTTAATGAGTAAATATCGATTTTGCATGAGCTGAAAGATTGTAGTTCTTCTGCCCACCTTTTGTGTGAGCCAGTAAAAAATGCTTCAACAAGAGCTACCTGCATTAGTACTTATGCACTATTAACAATATGAAAAAATATTTTTTCAAGCTTTTATTAGTTTTCCATCTTTTAAGATAGGAATAATATCTGATTGAAATGTTGGTGACAAACAGAACTTAGTATCCTCCTCCATATGTAAAGATCTTAATCTTTCTCTGTGTGAAGAATCGCTTAAAAAAGAAAAAAGATCGGTATCTGCATTTTTGAAAAAATGTATAGCAGCAAGAGTGCTATCATTACTATTTTGAAATCCTTTTTGCATCAAACTCTCTGCTAATTTTCCTGCAAAAATACTATCTTCCAAATTAAACAATCCTTTCCAACCAGAACAAAGTAAGACCACATCTTTTTCTTGTAAAAATAAATACTTTACAACCGAATCAAAGTTTACAAATGATGCTGTAATACATATTTGATTTTTTGCAATTTCCAAAGCTTTGGTTCCATTTGTAGTAGTTAATACCAAAGTTTTATCTTTCACTTTATCATTCATATAATGAAAAGGTGAATTACCAAAATCAAAACCCTCAATTGGCATTGCATTTCTTTCTGCGGCTACAATATAATTTTCTTTACCTTGATAATTTTTTGCCTCTTCTAAACTTTGCACAGGAATAATCTCCTTCACTCCATAATGAAAAGCTGTACTGATTACAGAAGTAGCTCTGAGCACATCTATCACGACAACAATGCTTTCGGAATTGATATTTTCGTTATACCAATTCGATACAAAACAAGTGGTTATTTTTTTTGGAGTATTCATTTTACAAAAGGCATGCTTACAACTTTTGCTTTGAGTTGTTTGTTTCTTACTTGCACAAAAACTTCCGTTCCTATTTTAGAAAATTCTGTTTTTAGATAAGCTATTGCTATAGCTTTTTTTAGTGTTGGCGACATAGTGCCTGAAGTTACTATTCCAATCTTCTTGCCATTATTATCTACAACCACATAGTCTTTTCTAGCAATTCCTTTGTCAACAATCTCTAAGTTAACTAGTTGTCTACTTACCCCCTCCTCTTTCTCTTTTTTCAAATTCTCGGAATTGATGAAATCTTTAGTGAATTTGGTAATCCAACCGAGTCCTGCCTCAATAGGAGAAGTGCTTTCATCAATATCATTTCCGTAAAGGCGGAATCCTTTTTCTAAACGCAATGTATCTCTTGCTGCTAATCCAATTGGTTTTAAGTGAGTATTTGTAGAAAAAAGCGAATCCCAAAGTTTTTGAGTATCTTTATTTTTTACATATAACTCGAACCCAATCTCTCCTGTATATCCTGTTCGGGATAAAATTACATTTTCAACATCTGCAATAGTTCCAATTTTGAAATTGTAATATCTTATTGCTGCAAGATTCACATTCGTAAGTTGTTGTAATAGTGTTATGGATTTTGGTCCTTGTACTGCTAATAAAGAGTAATTATCCGACTGATTATCAATTGTACAACTATAAGAATTATGAATATTTATCCAAGCTAAATCTTTCTCCAAATTGGAAGCGTTTACAACTAACAAATAATGATCTTCTTCAATCATATACAGGAGGAGGTCATCAACAATACCGCCATTCTCATTTGGAAAACAAGTATATTGAACTTTTCCGGGAGTTAATTTTGAAACATCATTAGAAGTAATGTATTGTAAAAATTCTTCTGCCTTTTTACCTTTTATAAAAACCTCTCCCATATGTGAAACATCAAAAATCCCAACACTTTCTCGAACTGCTAAATGCTCGGCCGTTACACCCTCATATTGAATAGGCATATGATAGCCAGCAAAATCTACCATTCTACCACCTAATTCCTTATGTGTTTCAGATAAAACTAATTTCTTCATTTCGATTATTTAACAAAGGCAAATGTAAGAAATCATCTTTCTACAAAAGATAGTTTAGTTTAATTCTTAAAAAATACTTTCTTATCTTTACAAAAAATAGAAAAAGACCTTGAAAAAACTAGAAAGAAGATTGTCACTAACCTCAGTAATTGCAATAAGCATAGGAGGAATGCTAGGAGGTATTTTTGTTTTACCTGGATTAGCAGCAGCTAAAACTGGACCATCAGTTTGGTTAGCTTTTTTGTTGGCAGCCATTTGTATATTACCAGCTACTCTTTCTAAATCTGAATTAGCAAGTGCAATGCCAACTTCTGGAGGTACCTATGTGTATATTGAAAGGGTTTTTGGCCCAATTCTTGGTACAATTTCAGGAATTGGCCTATGGCTCTCTTTACTACTTAAAAGCTCTTTTGCATTAGTTGGTTTTGGTGCTTATATGTTAGTGCTGATTAGCATTCCTGAAAATTATACAAAATTAATTGCTATTGCTTTCTTATTACTGATTATGTTAATCAATATTTTAGGTGTTAGAAAAGTAGGGAAAGTTCAAATAACAATAGTAAGTTTGGGCTTAGTTGGATTAATAGTTTTATTATTTGCTGCTTTACCAGAAGTGAGTCAGGAATTATTAGTTCCTTTTACTAATAACGGAACACATGGATTATTTTCAACAGTAGCTTTTGTATATGTCGCCTATGCTGGAGTTACTAAAATTGCAGCCATAGCTGGAGAAGTAAAAAACCCATCAAAAAACATACCTCTAGGAATGCTCTATTCTTTAGGAATCATTACTCTAATATATGTAGGAATTACTTACATGTTGGTAGGAAATATTCCTATTCAAAAATTAGGTGCTGACATTACGCCTATTTATTCATTAGCAAATAATATAGCAGGGCCTACTTTTGGATATGTCATTGCTGGTATTGGTGTAATAACTTTGATTTCAATGGCAAACTCGGGTGTCTTAGCAACTTCTAGGTTTCCTTTTGCTATGGCTTTAGATAAGCTTTTGCCAAGGCAATTAGCAAGGGTTCATAAAAATTATCTTACTCCTGTAAATACCATTATTCTAACTTGTGTTGTTATGACGATTGTCATTTTATTTTTAGATGTAGAAAAG
>CAYZIA010000045.1:0-12597 GCA_964478325.1 uncultured Weeksellaceae bacterium | reverse complement strand
TATACTCAAAAGTATAGTGATGAATTAGCTGATATTGATAGAAAAATAACAAATGGGCTTAAGGGCAGTTCGAACCTTGAAAACATAACAAATGAAGCCATAAAAATCTCACAAAACTTGTCATCTACATGGTTAAATATGTCTTATGAACAAAAAAGTGAGCTTCAACAATTTGTCTTTCCAAAAGGAACAACTTTTGAAAAGGAAAAACAGAGAGTTCGAACCCCTGAAGTTAATTTATTATTCGAGCTAACTAAAAGAACTACAGGAATTTATGAGAATAAAAAAAGCGGAATCTTAACTCATAATGAGATGGATTCCGCTTTGGTGGGCAATGAGGGACTCGAACCCCCGACTTCCTCCTTGTAAGGGAGGCACTCTGAACCAACTGAGTTAATCGCCCAAAATTGGAGTGCAAATATATGTCAATTCTTATTAGATACAAGTATTTTCAAAATTAAAGAGCTTCTGCTACTACAAAGGTACTACCACCTATAAATAAAATATCCTCTTTTTTTTGATTTTCTTTTGCTTTGTAAATAGCATTACTTACACTATCAAAGTTGTTTCCTAAAAGTTGGTATTTTTTTGCTTTTCTTTGCAAGTCATCTGTATTTAATCCCCTTTCAATATTAGGCTTGCAGAAATAATATTTTGCATCTTTTGGTAATAGCGATAGAATCTTATCAGAATTCTTATCGTTGACAGTGCCATATACAAAATGTAGCTTCTTGTATTTTAATTTGTTTAATTGCTTCACAATTTCTTTAATTCCATCTTCATTATGCCCAATATCACAAATGATTTTTGGAGTTTTAGATAAAGTTTGCCACCTACCAAGAATTCCCGTGTTCTTCACCACCTTTCCCAATCCTTTTTTTATATTCTTATCTGAGATATTCCACCCCAAGTTTTTTAGTTGTTTAATTGCGGTAATAGTCGTACAAATATTTTCTCCTTGATAACTTCCTTTTAAGTCAGTGTTTAAAACAGAAATTTTATCTGCAAAATATAAAGGCGAATTCTTTTTAGCTGAAACTTTTTTGAATACGCTTTTTGTTTCTGCTTGTTCTTTGCCAATTATTATAGCCGTTTCTTTTTTTATAATTCCAGCTTTTTCTATTGCAATTTCTTCAATAGAGTTGCCTAAAAGATTAGTATGATCTAAACCAATATTAGTAATAATGGAAAGCTCAGGATTAATGATATTAGTACTATCTAATCTTCCTCCTAATCCTGTTTCAATAATAGCAATATCTATTTTTTCTTTAGAAAAATAATCAAAAGCTAAAGCCACTGTCATTTCAAAAAAGGACATTTCTAATTTTTCAAATAAGGGTTTATTTTCTAAGACAAAATCAATCACCTTTCGCTTTGTTATCATTTGCCCATTTATTTTAATTCTTTCTCTAAAATCTTTTAAATGAGGTGAGGTGTAAAGTCCAGTATTGTAACCTGCTTCTTGCAAAATGGAAGCTAACATATGCGCCACTGATCCTTTTCCGTTTGTTCCAGCAATATGGATGCTTTTAAACTTTTTATGCGGATTATTTAAGTGCTTAGCAGCTTTTATAATATTACCAATGTCTTTTTTGTAAGCAATAGCACCATATCTTTGATACATTGGCAACTTAGTAAAAAGATAATCAAGCGTTTCTTGGTAATTCATCAGTTCAAACTGAAATGATACACTATTTTTCCTTGTTGGTTCTCAGGAGCAGATTGCTTAGGATTAAATTTGGTTTTTATGGCCGCTTCTTTGGCTTTAGCCAATAGGTATTTATTTAGTGTAGTGGAGCCTTTTGCTCCAGGAATTGCATTCACCACATTACCCAATCTATCCACTGTAATGATAACAACTACTTTTCCTTCCTCTTGAATCTTATAAATGGGTTTTGCTTTAAATTCAGGATTTCTTCCTCCTAGTTGATAGGTAATTCCATCTGTTCCAATACCACCACCAGAATAGGCTTTTGCATTAGGATCTCCATCTATTACTCCCTGATTTCCGCGCTTTCTTGTATTACCTTCATCTATTTCTTTGTTTTTCTTTTTGCCAGTATAGAGTGCTTTTTTATTTATTTCCGGTTTTTTTTCTTCAATCACTTCTTTTTTCTCTGGTTTAGGATCTTTCTTTTTTTGCTCCGTTTTTTCAACTATTGGTGCTTTTTCCATTTCTTGGGTAACTACTTCCTCATCTGCTGAACTTTGCTCTTCAACAATCTCCTCTTGAACTGGGTCTGGAGTTTCTGATTTGTCTTCTGGTTCCGATTCAGTTATTCCTTCATCCATATAGCCAAAATTAATACTAATTCCTTCCTCAGGGGGTGGTGGTATTTGATAAGTAAGCCCCATAAATAGAAAAGCAATTAAAAGAAGGGCATGAAATAAGATAGTTCCAATAATCCCTTTTCTTTTGTTTTTCTTCTCAGAATCACTCATTTATTTTGGTTTTGTAGCCAGTACAATTTTGTATTTATTTCTATAGGCAATATCCATCACTTTTACTACATGCTCAATGTCAACTGACTTGTCTGTATGTAAAATAATGGCTGGTTCCATATCGTCTTCCAAGAGTAATTTTAACTGATTCTCCAAATTACTTTCTATCACTTTATCTTCGTTCACAAAGAAATCAATCTCTTTGGTAATGGAGACAGAAATAGTTTGTTTTTCTAATGTTTTCGCTTTGGAGTTTGGTAAAAGTAGTTTTAAAGCATTTGGACTCACTAGGGTAGAAGTGAGCATAAAAAAGATAAGTAGCAAGAAAACAATATCAGTCATGGATGACATATTAAAATCCGGACTAACTTTATTTTTGCTTCTAAGGGTCATTACTCAGAATGGTGAATATGATCTAAAAATTCAGTAGTTCTCGCTTCCATTTGGAATATTACTTTCTCCACTTTAGTAACTAGATAATTGTAAGCTATGTATGCAATAATTCCAACAATCAAACCAGCAACAGTAGTTACCATGGCAGTATAGATCCCCTTAGAAAGCATTTCTACATCAATATTTCCTCCCGCACTTGCCATCTCATGAAAAGCAACAATCATACCAATAACGGTTCCTAAAAAACCAATCATTGGGGCAGCTCCTGCAATGGTAGCTAAATTGGCCAAATTATTTTCCATTTTATAAATTTCCAATTTCCCTTGATTCTCGATAGCAGATGAGATATCTGTCATAGGTTTGTCAATCCTATCTACTCCTTTTTCAATCATTCTAGCAATTGGGTTGTCTGTATTCTGACAAAGGGTTTTTGCTGCTGCTATATCTTTTTGCTCTACAAAGTTCTTGATGCTTTTAAAGAAATTTTCATCTTCTTTGCTTGCCTTATTTATTGCCGAATAACGCTCAAATAAAATATAAACTGCAAAAATGGAAAGTAAAGCTAATGCAGACATGATGATAGTTCCACCGGTTCCTCCACTAGTAATAAGTTGCATAATAGATAGCGTTTTTTCTTCTACCACTATTTGATTAATCGTATCACTTGTTAAGGTGTTTTGTAAGAGAATAGTATTCATATTATTTACTTTTTTATTAAAACGATTATTTTATTTTTTATTGCATAAAAATATAAGTAGCTGCACCAGCTAAATAGCCCATTAGTGCTAATAAAGATATATTTCTTATATACCAAATAAAGTCAATTTTTAAGATTCCCATCACAGCTACTCCTGCTGCAGAGCCAATAATCAATACTGAACCTCCTGTTCCGGCACAATATGCTAAGAACTCCCAGAACATTCCATCAGCGGCATAAAATCCAGTTTCAGCAATAGGATACATACCCATTGCTCCTGCTACTAATGGCACATTATCTACAATAGCAGAAAGTAATCCAATAATAATATTTATCTGATAAATACCTTCTGTAGTTTGCCCATTAAATGTTTTATCTAACCATTTTGCAACAATGTCCAGTTGTCCTGCAGACTGCAAAGAAGCTACTGCTAATAAAATACCTAAAAAGAAGAAAATAGTTGCAGTATCTATCTTCTTCAAAACGCCAATGACAGATAGCTGAGATTTTTGTTCTTGATTCTTACTTTTATGAATAATCTCAGTAACTAACCACAATACCCCTAAAGAGAATATCATTCCTACATACGGAGGTAGGTGAGTAATAGTTTTGAATATAGGTACAAATAATAGTCCGCAAACACCGAGATAGAAAATTAAATTTCTTTCAAATGAAGTGGTAGGGTTAATCTTATGTTCTTCTAGTATTTCATTTTCAGGTCTTTGTACTTTTCCTTTTAATCGGAAAGTAAGGTAAAGAAGGGGAACAAGTGCACATACAATTGACGGACCTATAACAGAAGTAATGATGTTTACAGCACTTACTTGACCGCCAATCCATAACATAATAGTAGTTATATCTCCAATAGGAGACCATGCTCCTCCTGCATTAGCAGTCAAGATAATAATTCCAGCAAACATCCATAAAGTATCTCGATCTTTTATTAATTTAGTAAGTAGAGCAGCCATTACAATAGAAGTGGTTAGATTATCTAATGTAGCTGAAAAGAAAAAAGTGATAATGCTTAATATCCAAAGCAATTTCACCTTGTTGTTGGTTGTAATCTTATCAGTAATAATTGCAAACCCTTGATGAGCATCAATCAACTCAACAATAGTCATTGCTCCTAAGAGAAAAAATAAAATTTCTGCAATATCTACTATATGGTGCTGGATCTCATGTGTTAAACTATGGTGATCAATACCAGAAAAAGCAAAAAGTGTCCAACCAAGAGCACCAATAATAAGGGCAGAAGCCGCTTTATCCACTTTAATAGGGTGTTCCAATGCAATAGCTAAGTAGCCCAAAACAAAGACTACAATCATAAGAGTAAAGATCATAAAATTAGAGTTTAATTATTTTGCTGCAAATATACTGTTGTAGATGGAAAAGCAAAATCAGAATTATGCTTTTTTACAATCTCCATTATTTTATAATTGATATCTTCTCGAACATCTATTAAATCATCCCATTTTGGACTATTTACATAATAGATTACAAGTATATCCAATGAGCTTCCTCCAAATTCTTGAAAACGAACCTTACCTTCTTGGTCTGTTTTTTCGTGCTCATTAATCATATCTTGAATGTCAGCTACTATGGCTTTTATTTGCTCGATAGTAGTATCATAAGTAAGACCGAGATTAAATTTAACTCTTCTCACTGGTCTCATTCCCAAATTATCCAATTCGGCATCAATCATTTTTTTGTTTGGTACCGTAACAATACTTTTATCAAAGGTTCGGATTCTAGTGCTTCTAAATCCTACCTTTTCTACTCTTCCTGTTACAGTTCCAACCGTTACATTATCTCCAACAGTAAAAGGTCTATCAAAGAAAATAGTGAAAGAACCAAGAAGATTTTCTAAACTTTCTTTAGAGGCCATAGCAAGTGCTACCCCTCCAATCCCAAGACCTGTTGCTAAGGCGGTAACATTCACATCAAATACATTACCCATTATTATGAAAAGCGCAAAAATATAAGTTAAGATTTTTGCAATTTCAATGATAAAAGGAATGAGTTGATCATCCATCTTATTTTCAGTTTTTTCTGCTTTTGCAAATAGAATTAAACCTGCAAAATCAATTACTTTTAGCAGAATCCAAAAAACTGAAAGCACATAAAGAAAAGAATAACTTTTACTTACAAACATTTTAATCCCAAAATTATTTGCTTCTACTAGATTCCAATTTTGAGGATACTCTATATGAGAAGCGCCAAGATAAATAATGGAAAGCATGATAAAAAACCCAATAGGTTTAGAAAGTAGTTCGTTAAATTTCTCTACACTAATTTCATTATTTCTTTTACCAATGAGTTTGTAAAGTAGTTTGCTAAGATATCTGGAAATAAGTTTTTTGAAAAGTAGTCCTAAAACTATTGCTCCTAAAAACCAACAATAATCTTGAATGGAGTTGCCTAAAAATTCAGTTTGTAAAAGTTGTGTTTCCATAATTTATAGTAGTTGTTTTAATGCAATTTCTAATGCTGTTTTTAAAATATTAGTTTTCATATTATTTTCTTGATGCACTTTTTCTATTGCCTTCTTTATAGTTTTTGAAACTGCTGTAAAGATAGTAATATCTTTCATTTGACAATCATCTTGCATAAAGTAAGAAAAGGCACGAGCCATACCGCAATTTGCAATAAAATCAGGCAATACACTTATATTTTCGTCTGCACTTTTTGAAATAGGACCATAGAATATTTCTTTGTCTGCAAAAGGGACATTTGCTCCAGCTGAGATTACTTCTAATCCATTATCAATCATTTGGTTTAATTGATTTTGAGTAAGCAAACGAGATGCTGCTGCTGGGATAAAGATTTCTGCTCCAATAGTCCATATTTTTTGATTTACCTGATCAAATGAAAGCATATTATCAGCTTGTAGAAAGTTTGATGAACGATTTTCTAATAAAGATTTTATTTCCTCAAAAGAATATCCATCAGTATTTATGATTCCTCCAACTTTATCAATAATTCCAACTATAATAGCACCAGCTTGTGCCATATAATAAGCAGCTGCACCAGCTACATTTCCCCATCCTTGTACAATTACTCTTTTCCCTTTTACTTCTCCACCAAAGATATTGTAAAAATGCAAGACAGATTCTGATACACCAAAGCCAGTTATTAAATCACCAACCGAATAATCTTTTGATGGATTAGGAGTTAGTTTCTCATTTTTTACAATAAGGGGGACTCCTTTAGAAAGTTGGTTAATAATTTTTATTTTTCCTTTTTTATCCTTTCTGTGATGTCCATTTATCACACCCTCCAAAGGGAACATAATACCTTCTTTTTTACACATAGGGATTACTTCTTCTACTTCATCCAGATTCATATCTCCTCCTGTTCCGTAATAGGATTTTAATAGTGGTTTTGCAGCAGCAAACCATCTTTTTAATACTTCTTTCTTTCTGGGGTCCTTTGGATCAAAATTTATTCCTGATTTTGCACCTCCAATTGGAGGGCCAGAAACTGTAAATTTTATTTCCATAGTTTTAGCAAGTGCTACAACTTCTTCTAAAGTTACATTGGTATGCATTCTAGTTCCTCCAGCAGATGCTCCACCTCTTAACGAATTGATTACAATCCAACCTTTTGCAGGTGTCAAATCATCTTTCCATTTGAATATAATCTCAGGTGTTCTATCTTCAAATTTCTTTAATAACTCTTCCATCTTTTTTCTCTAATAAGATTTTTGCAAATGTATGAAATTAGATGTGAGATAAAAGATGATAGAAAAAAGAATGATTCTGTTATGAATAAGTATGAATTATCCCTCCGCAATTATCTTTTCTTGCTCCAGTAACTGACTTTAAGCAATTTATTTCATTTCGTAATCTTAATACACCAAGAAAAGCGAATATTAGCGATTCTTTAAACTCAATAATTTCTTTTGAAGGAATAATTATTTCTGACTTTGAAAAGTGTTTAATTCTTTCCATCAAATATGTATTGAAAACACCTCCTCCTGTAAATAATGCTTTTCCATCAATTAAGTGATGACTAATTTGAATTGCAATGTGCTCGCAAAGAGTATGTAAAATGTCTTCCGTTCTTTGTTTTGATTTTAGTAAAGGATTTATGCTTTTTTCCATCCATTCTCTTGCCAATGATTTTGGCGGTTTTTGTTTATAATAGTCTAATTTATTTAATTTATTTAGAAGTTCAGGAATAACATTTCCATCTTTTGCAAAATCACCATTTTTATCAAATTCAAAACATAAGTCTTGACTTAATTGGTTCAGTACAATATTGACAGGACAAATGTCAAAAGCAATTATTTCTCCTTTCTCTTTTATGGAAATATTTGAGAAACCTCCCAGATTAAGACAGTATTTATATTCAGTAAAAAGATGTAAGTCTCCAATAGGAACAAGAGGAGCCCCTTGACCACCAAGCGATATATCCAAATTTCTGAAATCATTAATTGTTGTAATCTCAGTGGTTTCAGAGATTGTTTTTCCACAACCAATTTGTAATGTAAGGTTGTTTTCTGGCTGATGAAAGATGGTATGCCCATGTGAGGCAATATAATCAAATGAAAGATTGTACTCTTTCTTAAATTTAAGGATAAGGATTGCTAAATATTTTCCGTACTCAGAATTAGCTTCTGCAATTTCTTCATTGCTTTTTTGGTGTAGATAATTTAATTTTGATTTCCAATCTTTAGAGTAAAGAATGGTTTTAGTTTTCAGAATTTCGTATTCCCATTTCTTATTCTTAGAGAATTTACAAAGGGCTAAATCAACACCATCTAAGGATGTACCAGACATGATTCCTAGAATTTGATAGTCATTCTTTGTTTTCATTTGACCTCAAAAATAGGGTAAAATGTGTATTTTTGTGCGAATTTTTCAAAAAGTGATAGAAAGATGAATTTTGAAATGACAGAAGAACATAAGATGATAAGAGATGCGGCAAGAGATTTTGCCCAAAATGAGCTATTACCGGGGGTGATTGAAAGAGATGAGAAGCAGTTGTTCCCTTCTGAGCAAATAAAAAAGTTGGGCGAACTCGGGTTTTTAGGAATGATGGTTGACCCAAAATATGGGGGAGCAGGAATGGATGCAATTTCTTATGTCTTTGCTATGGAAGAAATCTCAAAAGTGGATGCTTCATGTTCAGTTGTTATGTCAGTAAATAACTCATTAGTTTGTTGGGGATTAGAGGCTTTTGGTACTGAAGAGCAAAAAGAGAAATATTTAAGGCCACTTGCTACTGGAGAGATTATTGGGGCTTTTTGTTTATCAGAACCTGAAGCAGGATCTGATGCAACTTCTCAACAAACTACTGCAATTGACAAAGGTGATCATTACCTTCTAAATGGAACAAAAAACTGGATTACAAATGGAAATACAGCATCTGTTTATTTAGTAATTGCACAAACAGATATAAAAAAAAGGCATAAAGGAATCAATGTTTTTATTGTTGAAAAAGACATGCAAGGATTTGTTGTTGGACCTAAAGAGAATAAATTAGGAATTAGAGGTTCTGATACTCATTCTTTAATGTTTACTGATGTAAAAGTTCCTAAGAAGAATAGAATTGGAGAAGATGGATTTGGATTTACTTTTGCTATGAAAACATTATCCGGTGGTAGAATAGGTATCGCTTCACAAGCATTAGGAATAGCATCTGGAGCTTATGAGTTAGCTTTGCAATATTCCAAAGAAAGAAAAGCTTTCGGAAAAGAAATTTCAAAGCATCAAGCAATTGCTTTTAAATTAGCAGACATGGCTACTGAGATTGATGCGGCAAGATTACTTTGTTTAAAGGCAGCATGGCTAAAAGATAATAGAAAGAATTATGATCAAGCGGGTGCAATGGCTAAAGTATTTGTTTCAGAAACAGCTATGAAAACTACAGTTGAAGCCGTGCAAATACATGGTGGTTATGGCTTTGTAAAAGAATATCATGTAGAGCGCCTTATGCGTGATGCAAAAATTACACAAATTTATGAAGGGACATCAGAGATTCAAAGAATTGTAATCTCGCGTTCTATTTTAAAATAAAAATTATGAAAAAAATAATATTACTATCATTTTCAATTTTATTTGCCCTTGGTTTAAGTGCGCAAATTAATGTTGAAAAATCGAAAATCAATCCAGCATATTTGAAGTTTTTACCATCAAATGCAAATCCTGAGAATTTACGTCCATCTGATATTCCATCTGAGCAAGTGTTAAAACAAATGGGATTAAAGAATAGTGAGATTGCCGAAGCAATGGATTTTAAATATTCTAGAGGGAAGTATAGTAAAGCACTAGAAGATACTATTGGAAATAATCTTGCACTTTCAAAGTTTTATGAAAGTTTTGGAGATAGCTTAGTTACAGATACAATAACGTATCCAAAAGCAAGAATTTATGGGCAAGATGTATTTAGAAATAATGAGTTGTCTTTTTATCAAAAGGCATTGGATGCAAAAGCACCAGAGAATTATAAAGTTGGAAGTGGAGATGAGATTTCAATTTCTGTTTGGGGTTATTCTGAGTTTGCAGAAACGCTTTTAGTAGATGACAGAGGATATATTACTCCTAGTTCATATGGCAGAATTTATGTAAAAGGATTAACTTTTAAGAAGATGCGTTCTTTACTTAAAAGTAAATTCTCATCTTTCTTAGATATGAAAAATTCTGAGATTGATGTTACACTTTCTTATTCAAGAGTAATTACTATAAATATTGTTGGAGAAGTGTATAATCCTGGTTCGTATACAATTCCTGCAATTAATACTGCTTTTAATGCACTTATTGCTGCAAATGGCCCTAATCAATTAGGTACTGTAAGAAACATCTACATCAAAAGAGATGGAGAAACTATTGACTCTTTGGACGTATATCTTTTCTTATTTAACCCAATTCGATCACAAGATATTTATATGCAGGATGGAGATTATCTTTTTGTTCCTCCTGCGAAGAATATTGTTGAGGTTACTGGTGCAGTAAATCGCCCATATACTTATGAAGCAAAAACTGGAGAATCTGTTGCTAGTATTATTAAATATGCAGGTGGTTACACTACTAATGCATTCTCTGATGTGGTTACTTTAAAGAGAATTAAATATAACTCAATAAGAGTACAGGATGTTTATAAAGAACATGCGAGTTCTACTGAAGTTAAGAATGGAGATGAGATAGTAGTGAATACTATTTATAATAAATTATCAAATGTAGTAAGTGTAAAGGGAAGCATTGGTGTTGCAGGAGATTATGAATTTGAGGAAGGAGAACGTTTGTTAGATTTATTAAATCGAGCAAAGTGTATTGATGAAAAAACTTTTTTAGAAAAAGTTTATATTATCCGATTGAATAAGGATAGAACTAAAACTCACATTGCAGTTGATTTAGGATCTATTTTAGAAGACAAAAACCATACAGATAATATTATATTGCATGAATATGATATTGTTCGTGTACTCTCAATTGATGATTTTGATGATGAGTTCTCAGTTTCTGTTTTAGGCGCTGTACGTTCAACAGGAGATTTTGATTTTGGTGTAGGCATGACTTTGCAAGATATACTTTTGCAAGCAGGAGGGCTTACACAACAAGCAGAAGGGAGTAGAGTAGAAGTGAGTAGAATTATGGATTATGATATATCTTCTAATAAATTAGAACCAAGAAGAACAGTTGTGAAAACAATTAAGATTGGTGAAGATTTAGTGTTAAGCTCTCAAGCAAAAGGATTTGCTTTACAACCATTTGATCAAGTATTTGTTAGAGAAAATCCTGAGTTTGAAGCGGCTAAAAATATTGTATTAAGTGGAGAGGTAAAATATCCAGGAACATATACTTTACTCTCTAAAGATGAAAAGATCTCATCTGTAATTAAGAGAGCAGGTGGTTTAACTAATTATGCCTACATGGATGGTGTAACAATGTTCAGAAAGTTTGAGGTTTTTGAAGAAGAAATAGAGGAGTCAAGTATTTCGGAGAAACTAAAAGAAGAAATTTTATCTAACCCTGAACTTGCTATTATTTATGCTAATGAGTTTGATAAAAAAGAAACTAAGGAAACAAGTATTTTTGGTGATGAGAATAAGCAATATGCTTATGATATGGTTTATTTAAATCTGAAGAAAGCATTAGACTCCAAATCTTCCAAACATAATTTAGTGTTGGCAGAAGGTGATAGTATAATCGTTCCTAAAACTATGGATGTGGTGCATATTTCAGGTGCTTTGATGAATCTTGAAGGTAATTCAATTAGCGCTCCTCATTTTGGAAGAAGAAGAGCAAATTATTATATCAATAATTTTGCAGGAGGATTTACAAAAGCTAATAAGAAAAGCAATACGGTTGTGGTTTATCCAAATGGAATAGCAAAGAAATCTATGAATTTTGGATTATTTTCCATATCTCCAAGAATTAAGAAGGGGTCTACTATTATTGTATCAAATAAAATAGAAAAGCACAAGAAAGATAATGAAAATCCTGTAGATTGGAATAAACAAATTGAGAATGCAATGTTAAAAGTTACCGCGATAATGACACTTTGGCTTCTTATTGACAGAGTAAATGCAGAATAATGGAGCGGTACAATGATGAAATACAACTTAAGGATATTCTGATCAAATTTTCAGAGTATAAGGAAGAAATTTGGAAAAAGAAAGGAAAAATTGTTCTTTTTTCTTTTTTGTTCTTTGTGCTCGGAGTTACAATTGCTTTTCTTTCAACTACTAAATACAAGGCGAATCTTACTTTTGTGGTGGAAGATGCAAAAGGAGGTAATCCTTTAGGTGCAATTACAGGAATTACTTCTCAGTTTGGTTTTGATTTAGGTGGAACTTCAAGCACAACTTTTTCCCGACAAAACATCATGCAGCTGTTAAAATCAAGAGGCGTAGTAGAGTCTGCTTTGTTAAGAAAAGGAAATTTAGAAGGGAAAAATGATTTGCTAATTGAGCATTATATCTCTATTCATTCAAAAATTTTATAATCATCTATCATTAAAAAATACTTCACTTATTAATAAATATTACAGAAATCTAAATAAAATTTTATATTTAATTAATGATATGAAAAAATTTCACTTAGATAAAAAAAATTTAATTT
>CAYZIA010000044.1:0-12773 GCA_964478325.1 uncultured Weeksellaceae bacterium | reverse complement strand
TTTACTAACAAAGTATAATTATCTTGTAAAAAGATTTCCTTCTCGGTTCCAACCTTAAAACCATTAATCACAATGCTACTTCCTTCTTGCAAACCACCAATATTTTGATAAACTGCGTATACTGTTTTGTTATTATCAAAAAGATTACTCCCCTTCAGATAATTTACCCCCCAAACAAGTACTACAATAGATACAATAACCAATAATCCAATCTTTATTTCCTTTGATAATTTATTCATAATATTTATTTATTTTTTTGCAAACTTAATGCTTCTTTTACATTTATTCTTATTCCGTCTTTAAAAGCAATAACAAAAGCGCCATTAAACCCTTTTTCTATCATAGTTTCTCTCAATTTATCCGCCTCTATTTTACTAGATGTATTCCCGACAAAATATTTGTAGATTCCATTTAATATATCTTCTTCTATTTGAATACCACTAAATTTTTCACTATTTTTCATATCTTTCAAATAAGTGCCTATTTGTACTTTAAAAATAATATTTGCTTTTAGTTCTTTTTTCTCTATTACTTGCTTATTTACTTCTTGCTTATTTACTTCTTGCTTATTTACTTCTTGCTTATTTACTTCTTGCTTCTTCTTTTGCTTATCTCCTGCTTGATTACTTATCTTATCAACATTCTCCTTATAACTTCTAAATGCTCTGAAAATTGCAGAAGCAATATAATCTTGTCCTATTGTTGTATTAAGATAATCTTCCTCTTTCGGATTGGTTAAAAATCCACATTCAATAAGCACTGAAGGCATATTTACTCTGCTTATAACATAAAAAGGTGCTTGTTTTACTCCTCTACTTTTTCGTTTGGCACGAATAGCAAACTCTTTTTCTACATTTTCTGCAAAAGAAATGCTTTGATCCAAATAAGTGTTTTGCATAAGACTAAATACTATATAACTTTCTGCCGATTGAGGATCAAACCCTTCATATTTCTCCTTATAATTATCCTCCATATAAATTACTGAATTCTCTCTCATTGCCACATCCATATTTGCTTTTAATTTACTCATTCCCATTACAAAAACACTCGCTCCTGAAGCATTTGGATTAGTAAAACCATCACAATGGATAGAAATAAACAAATCAGCGTCTAATTGATTAGCCAGTTCTGTTCTTTCTTTTAATTCTAAAAAAACATCTGTTTTCCTTGTATAAACCAGCTCTATCTCCGGATAGGATTTTGCAATATAGTTGCCCAGTTTTAATGAAATAGCCAAAGCAATATGTTTTTCATATTGCTTATACCTTTTAGTACCCATAGTACCTGAATCTTTTCCGCCATGTCCTGGATCAATTACTATTTTTTTTATGCCGTTATTTGCATTTTGAGATTTGCATGGAAAAACAACAATAATAATTAAAAGAAAAGGTGCAATTATACGTTTAAAGCTTAACAAGTTAAAATGGTAGATTTTATTTAAGTTTGGCGCAATAAACATTCAAAGTATTTGACACACAAAAATAACATTATTCAATTGTATTTAAAAAGAAGAAACTTGATTCTCTCTCTTATCTTTTTAACAGTATTTACTAACAACTCTTTTGGATTTATTTCTATTGAAGATACTTTAGCTACAAATGATTCCACAGAAAAAACATTTATTAATAATATTTTCTATGATGCCTCTGATTCTATGCATTTTGATATTCTCAATCAAAAAGTATTACTTTATGGTGGAGCTTTTATTAAATATGAAAAAACAGAGATAAAAGCTAATTTTATTGAGATTGATTGGGAAAATAATCAGATTTATGCAAGAGGAAGACTTGATTCTACTGGAAAAATAATTGGAGATCCTCAATTTACAGAAAGTGGAAAATCCTTCAAAGCAAAAGAAATAACCTATAATTATAAAAGTAAAAAAGGAATTATTAAAGAATTAGTTACACAAGAAGGAGAAGGTTTTATTCATGGAAAAAAAGTTAAGAAAAGTGAGTCAGAAATCATGTATTTAAAAAAAGGAGAGTATACGACATGTAATGCCGAAAAACCTCATTTTACCATTCGAGCAAATAAAATAAAAGTAATTCCTGGTAAAAAAATAGTTTCTGGTCCAGCTTATCTAACAGTTTTAAATATTCCAACTCCCCTATTTCTTCCTTTTGGATTTTTCCCAAATACTAGTCAAGAGAGCTCTGGTATACTAATTCCTTCTTATGGCGAGTCAGTTAATCTAGGATTCTTTCTTAAAAATGGTGGATATTATTTTGTGCTGAACAAACAAATGGATTTAGCTATAAAAGGCGATATTTATACTAAAGGAAGTTGGGCAACACGCTCGCTTTTTCGATACAAAAAACGATATAAATATAACGGCAATCTAAATCTGAGCTATGGAAGAATGATAAATAGCGAAAAAGATTTACCTGATTATAGCTTAAAAAAAGATTTTTTTATTCGGTGGAGTCATAAACAAGATCCAAAAGCCAATCCTTCTTTACTTTTCTCAGCAAACGTAAATGCAGGAAGTAGCACTTACCACAAAAACAATTCTTATAATGCTAATGATTATTTAAGTAATACATTTACTTCAAGTATAAATTTGAATAAAAAATGGGAAGGAACTCCTTTTAATTTATCAACAAACTTAAGGCATAGCCAAAATACCACAACAAAAAAAGTCAATCTTACACTCCCATCAGTTAATTTTAGCATGAATAGAATCTTTCCTTTCAAAAATATGGGAAAATCAAATAGAATACATTGGTACGAAAAAATTGGAATTAGTTATGATTTGAATACTAAAAATGAGATTACGATTGCCGACTCTTTGCTTCTTAAATCAAACACTTTATCTAAGTTCAGGAATGGGATAAAACACTCAATTCCTATTAGTACATCCGTAAAAATATTCAAGTATTTTACTTTCTCCCCAAGATTTAATCTTACAGAAAGATGGTATTTATCTCAAATTAAAAAAAGCTGGAATGGTAGTTCAGTAATTACCGACACTTTGCAAAAATTTACAAGAGCACATGACTATAGTATGTCCGCATCGTTGAATACTAAATTATATGGGATTACTGAATTCAAGAAAGGAAAAATTGCGGCATTTCGTCATGTGCTTACGCCAAATGTAAGCTTCTCTTATCGTCCTGATTTTAGCAAAGAAAACTTTGGATATTACAAAAATGTGCAATCAGACACCTTAGGCAATATACAAAATTATTCCATCATGCAGAATGGTATTTATGGCGGTCCTGGAAAGGGAGAAAGTGGTAGCATAAATTTTAATTTAGGGAATTTAGTTGATATGAAAGTTAGAAGTAAAAAAGACACCACTGAAACCTTAAAAAAAATAACGATTTTACAAAGTATGGGAATTGCTTCTTCTTATAATATTTTTTCGGATTCCCTCAATCTTTCTAATATAACTTTGAATGCTAGGACAAAACTCTTAGGGCTTTTAGATCTAACTTTTTCTAGTAGATACGACCCTTATATGCTAAATAAAAATGGGAGTAGAATAAATCAATTTGAAATTAAAAATGGACGGCTAGCACGATTTATAAATGCAAATGCAGCATTAGGATTTAACATGACTGAAGGGTTTTTTAATAACGAAGCAAATAAGGACGAAAAAGAGAAAAAGGATTTTTATAAAATTCCTTGGAATTTAAATATGAACTATACCATTACTTACAACAAAGGGAATCTTCCTTCATCTGAGGTAGATCCTATTCAATCTTTAAACTTCTCCGGAAATATAAAAATTACACCTAAATGGAAAATTGGCTTTCGCTCTGGTTATGATTTTAAAGAGAAAGAACTCACCTATTCTTCTGTAGATGTATATCGTGATTTACATTGCTGGGAAATGCTTTTCCATTGGATTCCTATTGGGTTTCATAAAAGTTATACATTTACTATTCGTGTAAAAGCATCCGTTTTGCAAGATTTAAAGTTAGAAAAAAAGAAGGACTGGATTGATATGAATTATTAAGAAAAAACCCAGTTTCTTATCATTAAGAGTCCATATTCTGTTAAAATTGATTCTGGATGAAATTGTAGGCCTTTTAAGTCATATTTCTTATGAGAAATAGACATAATAACTCCATCTTCATTTTTAGAAGTAACTTCCAGGCAGCTAGGCAAAGTTTCCTTATCAATCACCCAAGAATGATAATGTCCTACCTTTATTTGATTAGGAATTTGATCAAAGATCCTGTCTTTTTTTATAAATAGGATCTCTGAAGAAATACCATGTAAAACATCCTCTAAATTTTTAAGGCTTGCTCCAAAACATTCTGCAATAGCCTGATGTCCCAAACAAATCCCTAAAATACTTTTTGTGGAGGAGAATTGCTCGATAATCTTTTTTAAATTTTTATGTTCATCAGGTAATCCAGGGCCAGGAGAAAGAATTATTTTATCATATTGCTCAACTTCTGTTAAAGAAATCTTATCATTCTTTACCACCTCAACATTCTTTTTAAATTGGGAGACATAATGATATAAATTATGTGTGAAAGAATCGTAATTATCAACTATTAGAATTCTCAAGTCTTACTAAATTTTTTGAAGTTCTTCTTCTAAAATAATAATCATTTTATCTATACCTTCTGAAAAAGATATTTTATGTTTCCATCCTAGATTATGAATCTTTGTAACATCCATTAATTTTCTGGGTGTTCCGTTTGGATAAGAAGTATTGTACCTAATTCTTCCTTCAAAAGCAATCTTTTTCTTTATGATCTCTACTGCCTCTTTGATGCTTCTTTCTTCACCACTTCCTATATTTATAAATTGCTTTTCATTGTAATTCTTCATTATAAACACGCAAGCATCTGCGCAATCATCTACATGCAAAAAATCTCTTAAAGGAGAGCCATCTCCCCAGACTTCCACTTCTAATAAATTCTTCGTGATAGCTTCATAAAACTTTCTTAATAGTGCAGGAATAATATGAGAATCTTTTAAATTATAATTGTCATTTGGTCCATACAAATTAGTTGGCATCACAGATATAAAATTACATCCATATTGCTCATAGTATGTTTCACAAAGTTTAATTCCAGCAATTTTTGCAATGGCATATGGTTCATTTGTAGTTTCAAGATATCCAGATAATAAGGCATCTTCATTCATTGGCTGGTTTGCCATCTTTGGATAAATACAGGAGCTTCCTAAGAATAATAATTTTCTCACCTTATTTTGATAAGCAGCATGTATAACATTAGCCTCAATCATCAAGTTGTCATATAAAAATGCTGCCCTGAAAGTATTATTTGCTAAAATCCCACCAACTTTTGCAGCTGTCAAAAAAACAAAATCTAACCTTTCCTTTTTAAAGAATTGATTAACCATATTCTGATCTCTTAAATCTAATTCATTTGAATCTTTAATAATTAAATTCTTATAACCCTCTGATTTAAGTTTTCTCATAATGGCCGAGCCAACCATTCCATTATGCCCAGCAATATAAATTCTATCGGTTTTATTCATTTTTTAACCTTTTAAAGAATTACTTTACTTTCATCATTACTTCTAAACCACGAATAAAAAGGTGAGATAAGACAACATCCTTCAATCCTATATTATTATAAGCTTAATTCTTTGATGCCAATATTTCTTCCGCCAGTTCCCTAACTACACCATCCCCACCTTTCTTTTTTAGATGAATGATATTTGGAATAGCTTTAACTTTTGAAACTGCATTACTCGGACAAGCAGCAATACCAACATTAGATAGTAAATCAAAACAATTTACATCATCACCAATATACGAAACCTCATCTAAAGAAATATTCTCTTTTTTACATAAATCTTTAACTAACTGAAGTTTGTTTTTCAAGCCATGAAAATCAAAATCCAATCCAAGCTTTTTGGCTCTTCTTCTATTTAGTTCTCTATCTTCAGTAGTAAGAATACCTACTTTGATCCCTTTTTCTTGCAAAAGTTGAAAGCCCATCCCATCATAAGTACAGAATCTTTTAAATTCATCACCATTTTCTGTATAATACATTCCTGAATCAGTAAGCACACCATCAACATCTGATAAAAACAACTTAATCTTAGAAAAGTTATATTCCTTACCTTTTAAAATAAATTTCTTCATCAAATTATTTAACTCCAATTTGATAATATTCATATCCATACTTTTTTAACATCTCTTTATCATATTGATTTCTTCCATCAAAAATAACACTTTGATTCAAAAGAGTTCTTATTCTAGTAAAATCAGGGCTTCTAAATTCTTTCCATTCAGTGATTAAAATAAGAGCATCTGCTCCATCAATAGCTTTATATTTATTTTCACAATAAGAGATGTTATGTTCATTTTTGAAATAATGCTCTTTTGCCTCTTTCATAGCTTTTGGATCATAGACCTGTATTTTGGCCCCTTTCTCTATTAATCCTTTAATGATAACAATAGAAGCAGCTTCACGCATATCATCTGTTCCTGGTTTGAAACTAAGCCCCCAAACAGCAAAACATTTTTCACTCAAATCTTCAGAAAATTTATCTGTTATTTTTCTTATAATTACTTTCTTCTGTTCTACATTGACTTTTTCAACAGCACTCAAAATATTTGCAGTATAACCAAAATCCTTAGCAGTCTTTTCTAATGCTTTGATATCTTTTGGGAAGCAACTCCCTCCATATCCACATCCAGGATAAATGAATTTATATCCAATTCTATTATCACTTCCAATTCCCATTCGAACCATATTTACATCAGCTCCAACTCTTTCACAAATATTAGACATTTCATTCATAAAACTAATTTTAGTAGCTAAAAAAGCATTGGCTGCATATTTTGTCATTTCCGCACTTCTTATATCCATTTGAATAAAGCGCTCTCTGTTTATTGTAAAAGGGCGATAAAGCGATTTTAGGACATTGGTACTACTTTCATTGTCAGAACCAATAACCACTCTATCTGGCTGCATAAAGTCCTTAATTGCACTTCCCTCTTTTAAAAATTCAGGATTAGAGACAACATCAAAGTCAATATTTTTTTGTCTGCTTTTTAATTCGGTCTGAATACTTTCTCTCACTTTCTCAGCAGTTCCGACAGGAACAGTAGATTTATCTACTACAATTACAGAATGATTCATTTCTTTACCTATCTCTTTTGCTACATTTATCACATGTGTAAGATCAGCACTTCCATCTTCATTTTGCGGAGTGCCTACCGCAATAAAAACAATATCTGATTCATTTATAGCTTCTTTTAAAGAAATTGTAAAAACCAACGATCCTTTCTGATAACTTTCATTTATCATAGGTTTTAAACCTGGTTCAAAAATTGGAATAATCCCATTCTTTAACCCTTCAATCTTTGCACTATCCTTATCTACACAACTTACTTTATTTCCCATAGCGGCAAAGCAGGCTCCTGTAACCAAGCCAACATATCCTGTTCCAATTATTGTAATTCGCATTTTCCTTGTTTCTATAAAAATGCAAATATCGTGATTTTTTCTCAGATTAGCATCTGATAAAAGTAAATGATAGAATTAATATGCTAGCAATTCCTTTAGCTGAGTATTAAATCTTGATTTTGCTAAGAATTCATCTTCTAACTCAGAAGCAAAAGGAACAGGAGTATCAATTGATGCTGATCGCTTTATAGGAGCATCTAAGTATTCAAAACACTCATCAGAAATCAGAGAAGCAATATCAGCCCCAAAACCACCAATCATACAATCTTCATGTAGTACAATTACTTTTCCTGTTTTTTTAACAGAATCTATAATTACATCTTTATCTAATGGAACTAGTGTTCTCAGATCAATCAAATCAGCAGAGATATCTGGATTATTCTCTAAAACTTCTAAAGCCCAATGCACTCCCATTCCATAAGAAATAATACTTACTGAACTACCTTCTTTAATTAAGCTTGCTTTTCCGATCTCAGTAGTAAAATAATCATTTGAAACATTTTCAGATAAACTTCTATAAAGTGCCTTATGCTCAAAAAACATCACTGGATTTGGATCATTAATTGATGCATTCAAAAGTCCCTTTGCGTCCTCAGGAAAAGCAGGATAAACTACTTTTAATCCTGGAGTATGCGTAAACCAAGCTTCATTAGATTGCGAATGAAAAGGACCTGCCCCTACTCCAGCACCAGTAGGCATACGTACTACAACATCTGCATTTTCACCCCACCTATAATGAGTTTTTGCAAGATTATTTACTATAGGATTAAATCCTGAACTCACAAAATCAGCAAATTGCATTTCCATAACTGCTTTTTGCCCATTAATCGATAATCCTAAAGCCGCACTAATAATAGCAGATTCGCAAATTGGAGTATTCCGTACTCTATCTTTCCCAAATTCCTTTAAGAAACCATCAGTAATTTTAAAAACACCTCCGTACTCTGCAATATCCTGTCCCATAATTATAAGATTATCATGTTTTCGCATTGACTGCCTTAAACCGTCAGACAATGCATCAATCAATCTTTTTTCTGACTTATCTTGTGAAGGAAAAATAACTTCTGAGCTATATTCCTTATAAATATCAGCCAATTCCATCTCAGGAGAGGACTTTATTTTAGGCTCATTCTCAGTAGATTCCCATGCTGTATTAATCTCAGATCTAATTTCCTTTTTAAAGTTATTAATATCAGTATCAGAAATTATTTTATTTTTTAAAAGAAATGCTTCAAAATTTTCAATAGGATCTAGCTTTGACCATTGCTCCATTAATTCTTTAGGAACATATTTTGTTCCTGATGCTTCTTCATGCCCTCTCATTCTAAAAGTCATACATTCTAAAATAACAGGTTTAGGATTCTTAGCAATTTGTTTCTTTATATCTTTTACAGCCGTATATACTTCCAAAATATTATTTCCATCAATAGTATAAGCCTCAATACCATAACCAATTCCTTTATCTGCAAATTGCTTACATTTAAATTGTTCCTCGCTAAGAGTTGAAAGTCCATATCCGTTATTTTCTATCACAAAAATTACTGGTAAATCCCAAACAGCAGCTACATTTAGTGCTTCATGAAAATCACCCTCACTAGTACCACCATCTCCAGTAAAAACAGCAGTAGTCTTTTTATTCTTTTTTAATTTATTTGCAAGTGCAATGCCATCAGCTACCCCTAACTGAGGTCCTAAATGCGAAATCATACCAACTATATAGTGTTCTTTTGTGCCAAAATGAAACGATCGATCTCTCCCTTTTGTAAATCCATTGGCTTTGCCTTGAAACTGAGAGAACAGCCTATCTAAAGGAACATTCTTAGCTGTAAAAACCCCAAGATTTCTATGCATTGGTAAGATATATTCATCTAAATCCAAAGCTGAAGTAACCCCTACTGAAATAGCCTCTTGCCCAATACCAGAAAACCATTTTGAAATTTTTCCTTGTCTGAGTAAGATTATCATCTTCTCTTCTACCAATCTTGGTAATAGTAAAGCCTTGTACAGCCCTACTAATCTTTCATCTTCTATCCCTTTTCGATTATATTGCATTTGTATAAAGAATTGAAGGCAAAATTACCATAATAATTATTTACTTTGTAAAAAAAATGACAATTATGGAATGGCAAGAAATAGCAGTTGTTTTAGTATTAGGATTTTCAATTTATTATTTGATAAAAAGATATCAAAAACCAGAAGATAATTGCGATGATAGTAATTGCAAATGTAAATAAGTATCGTTAGTGGATTACTTAAAAACCTTTTTAAAACGAATTATATATCTTCTTGGGCTTTATACTCTAAGCAGATTATTTCTGTTTGTAAATAATTTAGATAGTTTTTCAACCGTTACTATTTTTGAATTCTTTGAAGGCATTCGCTTTGATATTTCTGCACTTCTTTATATCAATATTCCATTCTTAATACTATTACTTCTCCCAACTAATTTTAGAAAAAGAAATAGGTATCAACGATTCTCCAATATCCTTTTCTATTTCGTGAATATTCCTTTTATTATTCTCAATAATGTAGATATTGAGTATTTCCGATTTACTCAAAAAAGAAGTACGATTGATTTTTTTCAACTTCTACAATTAGGAGAAGACGCAAAAAACATTCTTCCACAATATTTAAAAGATTATTGGCCAATAACCCTATTTACTATCATACAAGTTTGGTTTCTACTTAAAATAAAATACATTCCAAAAAAAACTATTTCAATAAATACTAAAAGTATTTTAAATGGATTCATTGTGTTTATAATTGGAGTAGGGATTTTTATTGTAGGAGTAAGAGGTGGACTTCAGCTTAAACCTATAAAACCTATCAATGCCGGAGAATTTTCTTCATCACAAAATGCCGCATTAATACTGAATACTCCTTTTTGCATATTCCACTCTTTTGGAACACAACAACTCACCACAAAAGGATACTTCTCTGATGATGAGATTATGTCTATTTATTCTCCATTACACCATTTTAAGAACAAAACATTCCAAAAGAAAAATGTAATTCTTTTAATTATGGAGAGTTTGTCAAGAGAATTTGTCGGCTGCTACAACAATGGAAATGGCTATACTCCATTTCTAGATAGTTTAATGCAGTATAGTTTGGTGTTTGAAAATGCTTTTGCCTCTGGAATAAAATCAATTGAAGGACTTCCTGCAATTACTGCCTCTATCCCTATGCTTATGGAGAATCCTTTAATTACATCTTCTTACGCACAAAACAATTTTGAAAGTTTGGCTTCTTTGCTAGCAAAAGAAGATTACAAAACCTCCTTTTATCATGGTGGACTCAGAGGTACAATGGGTTTTGATAGCTTTTGTAGAAAAGCAGGATTTCAGAAATATGTTGGCTTAGGAGAATACAATAACTTATCCGACTATGATGGAAGTTGGGGTATATATGACGAGGAGTTTTTTGGATTTTATGCCGATTATCTACAAAATGAAAAAGAGCCATTCTTCAGCACTTTCTTTTCAGTAACGCTTCACCCTCCTTTTGTAATTCCTGATAAATACAAAAACAAATTCAAACAAGAAAAAGATGTTCATAAAGTAGTTGCATATTCTGACTATTCCATGCAAACTTTTTTTAAAAAGATAAAAAATGAAGATTGGTTTGAAAATACTATCTTCATCATCACTGCTGACCACACTTGTGGAAGTAGATTTGAAGAAAAATACAAAAATAAAATTGGCAGATATGCTATTCCTTTACTAATCTTTAATGGAGATAGTAGTTTGCAAGGAAAAGAAGCAACAATCGTACAACAGATAGATATTATGCCAACTGCTTTAGAGTTATTAGGCTATAATAAGCCGTTCTTTGCCTTTGGAAAGCCAATGTCTTCTAAGAAAGGTTGGGCAATTAGTTTTTTACAAAACCAATATAGTTTTATTACGAATAATGGGATTCTCATAAATAAAGAGGAAAATTATCAACTTTTTAAAGATTGGTATTTGACTGAAGAAATAGAGATACATGAAGATGATTTACAAAAACTAAAGGCAATAAAGCAGCAATATAATAATGCAATGATTGAAAATAAATTAGTCTATGAAAATTAGATTTATCATAAACCCAATATCAGGTATAGGAAAACAAAAAGGAATAGAAGATCTAATAAAAAAACATCTTGTTTTCTCTTATGATATTGTTTATACTAAAAAATGTGGAGATGCTACTATTTTAAGCAAAAAGGCAATAAAAGACAAAAAAGATATTGTAATAGCAGTTGGTGGTGACGGCACAGTAAGCGAATGTTCTAAAGCTTTGATAGGCAGTAATGTTGCAATTGGAGTTATTCCTTGCGGATCAGGTAATGGTTTTGCCTATCATATAGGTATGAAAAAAGACATTAAGAAAGCGATCTTGCAGCTTAACATAAGTACGATTAAAACAATTGATTCTTGTACTGCAAATGATGAGAAATTTGTTAACGTTTCTGGAATTGGATTTGATGCACATATTGCTAATCTTTTTGCTAACAATAAAAAAAGAGGGTTCTTCAATTACTTGAAGTTAATTATAAAAGAATTGTCCTACCAACCAGAATATTATAAAATAGAATACAATAATACTAAAAAGGAAGTAAAAGCCTATTTAATTGCCTTTGCTAACACTAGTCAGTACGGAAATGACTTTGAGATTTCTCCTTTTGCAAAATTAGATGATGGGCTAATTGATTTTGTGATTGTTAAAGTATTCAGTAAATGGAAAATCCCATTTTTTTTATTAAAAGTAGCCAAAGGAAATGTTCATTTATCCAAAAATGTGGAAATAATTAAAAGCAAAGAAATGAGTATAGAAAGTAAAAATAGATTAGTACATTTGGATGGTGAGCCAAAAGAATTAAAAAGTCCGATAGTTATAAAAATAAAGCCAAAAACCTTAAAAATATTTTCGCCAAATGGGGAAAAATAAAAAAAGTCGAAAAGGAATAATATACTCTACAAACCCTGATTTTGAGTATCAGCACGAAAAAGAAGAATTAGAGACTCTCTCTATAAATAAACAGATGCTAAAGGTATGTATTGATAAGCACAGAGCAGGAAAAATTGCCGTAATAATCAAAGAATTTATTGGAACTACTCATGATTTAAAAGCCCTAGGAAGGCTACTAAAAACAAAATGTGGAGTGGGTGGAAGTGTGAAAAATGGAGAAATTATTATTCAAGGAAATGTGAGAGATAAAGTAATAGAGATTCTTGGGAAAGAAGGTTATAATTACAAAAGAGTAGGTGGATAATTCTTATTGAAGAGTAAGTTTCTTAGTAACCACACCTTTATCGGTAGTGATTTGTAAGAAGTATACTCCTTTCGGATAAGTAGCTAAGCTAACTTCTTTTGTGAACTGAC
>CAYZIA010000043.1:7230-12922 GCA_964478325.1 uncultured Weeksellaceae bacterium | reverse complement strand
TGATATTTACACAAAAATAAAAATATGAAAGATCAACTTTCACTCTTACTTGTAGGAATATTTATAACCTCAAATATTTATTCGCAAGGTACAATCGGTACATTCCAGATATCACCTTCTCAGCCAACAACAAATGATACTATTTATGTTTTTGCTGATATACAATTTCCATTTTCTGATTGTGAATTAGATCCGAATACTTTATTACATTCAGTTACAGGAAACTCAATTATGGCTAGCGCACAGCATTGCTTAGGAGTTCTTGCTTCTATTTGTAATATAACAGATACTTTTGTAATTCTACCACTTTCTGCTGGTACTTATACTTTTGATTTAACACTAACAAGTGGATTTGGAGGCCCTCCTTGCAATGCTGGTGGAAGTGTGGATGATAATCAGAATTTCCAATTTACTGTTTCATCTACACAAAGTCCTTGTACATTAACAGGTGGTAGTGTTTATATTGATCATACAAGTAGTCCTTGGATGATGAATGCAACTGTTAATGGTATGTCGCAATACAGCTACGCTTGGTCAAATGGGGCAGCAGCTAATCAGACTCCTTTCTATACTTCTTGGTCTGTCACTATTGTAGATCTAATAAGTGGGTGCGATACAACAATATCTCAAACTTGTACCCCTGATTTAACTGCTCTTTGCGCTTGTCCGATGATTTATATGCCTGTATGTGGTTGTGATGGTACTATGTATTCAAATTCTTGCTTGGCTGATTGTGCAGATGTTGCTTGGACGCCAGCCATCTCAAATGGTATGCCAGGAGGATTTCTTCCTTGTACACCTAGTTCTTGTATCGACTCATCTCTTATAATACCTGGAATACTTTGTCCAATGATTTATGATCCAGTGTGTGGTTGTGATAGCATCACATATAACAATGATTGTCAAGCACAAAATTGGTATGGAGTCTCATCATGGACACAAGGAGCATGTGGCACCTCAACTTGTGAAGTTGAAATAGGCGGGGATTCTATTTTATGCACTTGGGGAAGCCCAATAGTTCTTTCTGCATCACCTTCTGCTTCATCCTCCAATTTTGTTTCTTACTATTGGACAAACGGACAATCTAATAGTAATGTACTTACCGTCACTACTCCAGGAACTTATTGTGTAGTAGCAACCGATTCTATAGGATGTGTTGATAGTGCTTGTTTTATAGTTTCTATGAATGAGATTAATATTTATTCTTCACCAAATCCTGCAATAATCTGTGATGGAGATTCAATTATTTTTGAGATTGATCATTCTTATACTAACATTATTTGGTCAACTGGAGATACTACTAATAGAATTGTGGTTGCACCAACTACACAAACTACTTATGTAGTGGAAGCAATTGATAGTAGCGGTTGCGAAGCAAGAGGTGAGATAATAGTAGATATCTACACGTCTCCTTCTTTAAGTATCTTTTCTTCTCCTAACCCTCCAATGATTTGCCTTGGAGATTCGGTAGTGCTTGAAGCTTCATCAGGTTTTGTGTCATATTCTTGGAATAACAGTATGACAGGAGATAGAATCCTTGATGATCCAACTCTAGATACTTGGTATATGTTAACAGCAGTTGATTCCAATGGTTGTATGGTTCAAGAAGATATTTGGGTTTATGTAGATACTTGCATATCTTCGATTAATCATTTCTCAGAAACACAAATATCTATTTATCCAAACCCTACAAGCGGGAAAGTAAATATTGATCTTCCAAAAAGAGAGATATTCCAATTTACTTTAACTGATTTACTTGGAAAAGTTGTTCTTCAAGAAGATAATATTTCCGGAAAGTATATTTTTGAAACCAAAAATTTTGCTAAAGGAACATACCTAATTAAATTAGAAAACGTAAAAGGAAAATATAATAGAAAATTACTTATTGAATAATGTTACTTGTTAGGGTAAAAAATAAACTTTTAATACTAAGCTTTATAATCTTAGTTCTTTCTTCTTGTAAAAAAGACAACGTACTCATTGGAAATAATGACGCTCCTTATTATGGAGGTGTTCCTACTGTTATGGTTGAATTTTATGTAAATCGTGTATTTATAGATTTGATTGGGCGTGAACCATTTGATGAAGAAATGGAAAATGAAGTTGCATTCCTAAGAAGTTATGATTTATCTCTGGAAGGGCGAGATTCTTTAATAATTAAATTACAAACAGACACTACTTTTATTGAAGGGGATTCTTCCTATAAATTTGCCTATTATCATAGAATGTATGAGATATTAAAAGTTAGGATGATTGAGGGAGCTTCTAATGGATATATTGAGAATGAGATCGGAAATGCTTACCAGAGGTATGTTGTGGATTCTATTGCAGGTGAGATGCTAGATGCCTATAAAAGGCTTCTTATTTATCATAATTTACAGGATGTAATAAAATCGGAATTACAGTATTATAATGGTATAATTGGAATTAGAGAAATACACAGAAGAATGATTTTTAATTCAGTCTATGATGAGATAAATATGAATGTTTTCAATTATATCAATGCAGTTTTTGACAACTTACTTTTTAGATATCCGACTCTTTTTGAATTTGATGAATCCTATAAAATGATTTCAGATAATACACCCCAAATATTGTTTGGCCAATCTGGGCAAAGCAAATACGATTTTGCTGATATTGTTTGTGATTCAAGAGGGTTTTATGAAGGTGTTATTCAATGGGCTTATCTAACACTTTTAGCAAGAGTTCCTACATCAGAGGAAGTGGATAAACTAATGAATAAATTTTATTATGATTATGATTTTCAGTACATACAAAGACAAATAATGATTTCAGATGAATACGCACATTTTAAATAAAATATTATGAAGAAACTTTTTCTACTTTCGCTGTGTATTTCTCTTTTTCTTGCTTCTTGTAAGAAAGAGGAAGATATCACTTATGGCATAAATCAAGTAAATGCGGATTCCTATAACTCCGGAAAGGATAAGCTCAAAAGCATATCGCAATACATTTCCATTGTTTATGCCAATCTTTTTCAAAAGGCACTTCCTGCTAATGAGTTGGTTGAAATTTCAAATTGCATAATGTCTATTGGTGATAAGGAAGTCGCAAATGAAATTGTTTTAAGCAATTTTATGAATAAAACAGGGGTAATTATGCCATCTGATTCTCTAATGCGTTCAGATATAGATGTCTTTTTAGAGGAAACTTACAAACGATTCTTTATTCGAAACATTACTGAAGCTGAAAGAGAATATTTTAAGAATTTTTTAGAAACACACCCAAATGTTTCTGTAGAAATGGTTTATACTGCTTTTTCCCTTTCAAACGAATATCAATTCTACTAAAATCCCACAAAATGAAAAGAAGAAATTTTATTAAAAAAACAGTAATTGGCTCTGCAGCAGCATTTTCCATTCCTTATATCTTGCCAACTGGAAGATTATTCGCTCAAAGTGGAACTAAACTTGCGGACCATGTAGTTTTTGTAGCATTTGCAGGAGGATTGCGCCAACAAGAATCCGTTTTACAAAGATACCTGGATGATAGTCAGCAGTATCCTAGTCCTGGAAATATTATGTACAATATGTTTAATGGTGCCCCGCCAAATGACAAAATTGTTTATGGGAATACTCAAATTGTGCAAGGTGATACACCAATACCTCAAATATTAAATCAAACGTTAGAAACTCAAGGAACTTTATTTAGAGAGGTAAATGCATCAACAGTAGGGCATTATGGCGGAGTAAATACTCTTCTTACTGGAAATTATATGTACTCTCAAGGTTTAAGGATGAAACCATCAATGCCTACAATATTTGAATATTTAAGAAGACATACAGGAGCAAAAGCAACAAAAACTTGGTTTGTTGGAAATGGGATAGGAAATTCATTTCCTTTACTAGACTATAGTTCACATTCTGAATATGGTTCTCAATATGGCGCAAACTTTTTAGCACCAACCATTACTTTTGGTGATGATGGAGAGAAACATCTTAAAAATGCTAAAATTTATCATCCAGAAGAAGAATTAGATCCAATGTATAAAATGAAATACTTCTTAGATAATGTTTGGTATTCTCAAGGTAGGTCACTCCCCTCAATAGGAAATACAGAAGAAGAGAAAGCAGAGATTAAGCAATTTGTGAGAGATATGTTTGACAAAAAAGACGCAGGAACTATCGCTTTTCCACCTTCTGGAGGAGGAGATAATGATACTATTGGTTATGCCTGTGAAGTGATCAAAAGATTCAAACCAACTTTAACTGTGATTCATCTTTCTTCAGTAGACAGCTGTCATTCTAACTTCTCAACTTATCTCAGAAATATACATGCCTCTGATCATGGAACCGCTCATCTTTGGGATTTTATACAAAATCAAATTCCTGAGATGGCAGGTAATACCGCTATGATTGTAATGCCAGAACACGGAAGAAATGATGAAGCAAATGGGATTATTGACCAAAATGCTTTCTTCGCTTACGACCATTCTGATGCTAACGCAAGAAGAATATTTGGTATGATGGTAGGTCCTAATATTGATTCTAATTTATCGATTGGAAGTGAAACAAATCAAATTGGTGATATTGTAAATGTTGCTCCAACAATTGCTGAAATTCTTGGATTTAAAAATGATATGCTAGGTACAGGACTGACCGCTTCTAGTCAATCCTTATTTGACTTGATATAAAAAATGAAGAAATACTTTTTTATATTTATGCTAATTATTCTTTTTAGCAATTGTAAAAAGGATGAAACTATTAATCCTTATGATGACACTTCACTTGATCCGCCAACTGAAGACAGTTTAAATTATTTTACAGACTCTTTGGCTTTTTCTGCACTTCACTCTAATGTATTTGCACCTTATTGTGCAAATTCCGGATGTCATGATGGTAATTTTGAACCAGATTTCAGGACTATAGAAAGTGCATATAACACCCTTATTTACCACCCAATTATTAAGAATGATCCGCAAAATACTTATACACATAGAGTTGTACCTGGGAATGCTGATATGTCTGTTATGTACAAACGAATGCTAATTGATATTGACAGTTTATCTGGTATTATGCCTCTAGATGCATCAATTGAATATGATCCAGGAGAATCACATGCTTGGCATGGCGTAAAGGATAAATATATTCTAAATATCAAAGATTGGATAAATGGAGGAGCAAAAGACATGTTTGGAAACACACCCCAACAGGCTAACTTACTTCCAAGAATGCAAGGAATGTTAGCATACATTACAGGGCAAAGCACAATTCTATCTAGGGATGGCTCTAGAGGTTCTATTTTTGTTCCTTCTTCTGCTAGCTCTCTTGATTTATGGTTTTGTGTAACAGATGATCAGTTAGTTGGAAATCAGCTTACTTATAATAAGATTAAATACTCCACTTCTCTTTTTAATTTTGAGCTTCAGACAGAATTTAGTTTAGATTTACAATCCTCTCCTTTGTTAGAAAATGGTTATTATGGAGCTCAGATTGTAGAATACTACCACAAATATATTTTGGATGTTAGTAGTTTTAATCTAGGAGATATCGTTTTTATAAAGATTTACGTGCAAGACAATGTAAATAATGTAACTGAAATCCCAACAAATGGTAGTGAGTATCAAATTGTAAAATACTTTACACTAGAGTTTATATAATGAAAAAATACCTATTACTAGCACTTTTGCTGCTTACTTTCTCTTGTAAAAAAGATGAAGCAACACCAGAAT
>CAYZIA010000043.1:0-7220 GCA_964478325.1 uncultured Weeksellaceae bacterium | reverse complement strand
TGAGCCAGAATTTAAAATAACTTTAAAAAATACTACTCCAACAGATTTACAGGAGTTTCAAGAAAATGTAATGGTAACAATTGAATACCAACATCCAGAAGGATTTATGGGTTTCTCCGACCCAGATTACTTATCGTTAGAGATTCATGATAGTCGGCTTACAAATCCCGATTTCTATCATTTACAGCCGCTCTCTCCTCCAAACCAAACAATCTCTATTCAAGGGAGAATTAATATAGAAATTGACTCTCCATTTCGATTTGGAAATGGAAATAGTGAAACTTTAACCTATTCCTTACGAATACAAGATAACAAGAGTAAATGGAGTAATATTGTTACCACTCCAATAATAACGGTAAATAAGTAATGAGAAAAATAATTTACTTCTTAGTTCTCAGCATGCTATGCGGATTGTCTGCTTTTGGGCAATATACCATGAGTACACAGACCGTAACAGCTTGTGAAGGAACTTTAACTGATAGTGAAGCAAATACAGTAAATGCTGGATATTATGACCATAATGAAAATTATAGTTTTACCATTTGCCCACCAAATACAGTTTCTATCACTATAACTTTCACCTTTTTTGAAACAGAACTAAATAATGACATAGTAAGGATATTTGATGGGCCAGATACTAATTCACCTTTAATTGGTGGTCCTTTCTCAGGAGCAAATATGCCGCCAGTTGTCGTATCTAATGGTTGTATTACTATTAATTTTATTAGTGATATAAATGTAGCAGCAGAAGGATTTTCTCTAAATTGGGTAGCCACTGTTCTACCACCCACTTCTCCAAATATTTCTTTACCGACAAGTCCAACATGTAGCACCAATGTTTTGAATATTATGTTAGATCAAAATATTCATTGCGATTCGATAGCAACAGCCATAATAAATGTTAGCGGACAGCTAAATCAGACTGTAACTGCTACCGCCATTAATTGTGTGAATGACTCAACAAATACCATTCAATTGAATCTATCACCAGGATTAAACCAATCAGGTTCCTATTCTATTTACTTTGAAACTTATTATCAAGATCCTTGTGATGATATTTGGATACTTTCAGCCAGTATTAGTTTTATAATAAATGATTGTCCTTTACAAGTAAATTTAATGGCAAATAACGATACGATTTGTATTGGTGATAATACAGATATTTTTGTTCAAGTTGCAGGTGGAGATTCTACTTCTTACAATTATAATTGGTCCCCTTTTTTACCATCTTTTCCAGGCCCTCATAACGTTTCTCCTCTTGTAACTACAACCTATTATGTAACTATAAGTGATGCGGGACCAGCTCAAGCGAAAATAGATTCCATCACTATTTATGTATTCCCCTTACCTGTTCTACAAAACGACACTACTGTTTGTAGGACTGGTCCTGATTTTAATTTAAATGCAAGTCCACCTGGAGGTTGGTGGTCGGGTTTTGGAATAGTGAGTGGGGGGCAGGGTACTTTTTCTCCATCTACAACAGGAGCTGGAACACATACTATTTCTTATGGATATGCTGGTTGCTCAGACACAATGCATGTTATTGTTTTACCTATTGAAGCCGGTCCTGATATATCTGCCTGCCTAAATGCTCCAACTTTTAATTTAACTACTTCAGCAACAACCCCAGGAGGAATTTGGAGTGGATGTAATTGTATTCAGGCCAATGGTAATGTAACTGTTGGTGGAATCCCTACTACTATTAATGCAATATATACACTTCCAAATGGTTGCTCAGATACCTTAAATATTATTGTTGAAAATATTATTACACAGCCATATGATACTATTTGTCAGAGATCTTCTTCCTATACCCTAAGTTACTCTCCGCAATTTGGCTATTGGAGTGCATTAGCAACTTTACCGCAACAACCTAGTAGTTGTCTAACTTCTATTTCATCCTTTCCATATTCTGATTATTTTGAATTAGGATTAAACAATTGGACAAATGATCCATTAAATGATTTTAATTGGAGAGTAAATTCTGGTGGAACACCATCATCTGGAACAGGACCAAGTGGCGCTTATGAAGGTGTTAATTATGTGTACACAGAAGCATCAAACGGAAATTTTCCTCATAAAAGAGCAGGTATTATTAGTCAATGTTTAAACCTTTCACAATATAGTAATCCTGTTTTACATTTCTGGTATCATATGTATGATAACCCAGGAGCTGGTCCTCAACCTGGACAGGGGACATTCTCGGTTGATATTTCTACAGATAATGGCACAACTTGGACAAATGATATTTGGTTTAGAAGTGGTAATCAAGGAAATCAATGGATAGAAGCTGCTATAGACTTAAGTAATTATAACGCTTTTACTGAAGTTTATGTTAGACTTAGAGTAGTTACTGGAATTCATTGGCAATCAGATGTAGCAGTGGATATGTTATCATTTTTAGGAGGACCAATTAGTCCTAATGGAGTAGTGTTTCCAACAGTTGCAGATTCTGGGCTACATACCTTTATTTATAATATTCAAGGATGTACCGATACGGTAAATATTTATGTAAAACCTATTGATGCAGGAAACGATATGGATGTTTGTCCAACACAGAATCCTTTCAATTTAACTGGAGTTCCCTCTGGTGGAAACTGGATAGGAACACATGTTACAAACCCAATAAGTGGTTTATTTAATCCTGCTTTGGGGTTGGGAGTAGATATAGTAACTTATACTTTTGATGGATGTACTGATACTACACTTATTTCCGTGCAAGAAACAGATATTGTCTTGGATTCAATTTTTGCTTGTAATGATGGTGCGATTATTACACTTGATTCAATTCTGATATCACGCTCACCAACATATGGAACTTGGGGTGGAAATGGGATTATTTCAGCAAGTTATCCTGGAGAATTTGATCCTATTGTTGCAGGTATTGGAAATCATATTATTTATTATACTGCTAATTCATGCTCAGATAGTATAGTATTTGATGTTGTACCACCTAGTACACTTACTGATACTTTGATTTGTTCCACTGCTGCCGATTTCTTTTTAAATGCTACTCCAAGTGGAGGGCAATGGGCAGGGCAGGGGATAGTCAACAATAATACTGGTTTGTTTTCCCCAACAACTGCAGGGGTTGGTGTACATGATATTTATTATCAATCTTTAATTGGATGCATGGATACTACCACTATTACGGTTTATAATAATCCTACATTGAGCATGACTGGACTTTTGGATAATTATTGTTATTTAGATACCATTATTCAAATAGCGGTAAATCCTAATGGAGGAGTTTTGTCTGGTAATGGGATTACGAATTTTACATTCAATCCTTCAGTTGCTGGTCCTGGATATCATATTATTACTTATTCTTATGGAGCTGGTACGTGTTCTATTGACATTGATACTTTAGTTTTGGTTGGTGATTCTTTGAACTTAAATACTTACGCCTCAAAGGATAGTATATGTTTTGGAGACATGGTAACTATTGGAGCAAACATTACTGGTGGAGTTGGTAATAATTATAGTTTTTCTTGGGATAATAGTTTGGGAAGTAGTTTTGAACATTTGATAAGTCCAATAATAAATACTAGCTATAATGTAGTTGTAACTGACGGGTGCACAGAGCCTGCAATTGGGACTATAGATATATTTGTCTATCCTACTTTTAGTTTGTCTTTTAATACAAGTTCAAAAGATTGTTATGGAGAAAATGGTTTTGCTAAGGTAAATGTATTAGGGAATAGTACTTATTCATATTTGTGGCATACCACTCCCTTTGAAAATACCGATAGTATTTATGCCCAAGTTGCTAGAAATTACAGGGTAACTGTTACCGACAATATCTCTAATTGCTCAATATCGGATACTATTAGTATTCCTGGATATGAAGATATAATTGCAAGTTTTTTTGTGAATAAGGAAGATTGTATATCTCTTTTAGATGGAACTTTTCAGTTTATTGACAATAGTAATATTAATATGAGTGAAATTTCACCAGCCAGTTTTTGGAGTTTTGGAGATAGTAGTTCTGTTCCTTATTCTTATGGTGTAAATCCAGAACATATATATTCTGATACAGGAAGTTATGTGGTAAATTTGGTGCTAATAAATGATGGCAATTGTACAGATACTAGTTCATTAATGGTTTGTATCTTCCCTGATAATAAAATTTTTGTGCCAAATAGTTTTACTCCAAATATGGACCGTTGTAATGATGAATTTTTTGTAAAAGGAGTAGGAGGTTTTTATTCTTTTAATATCAAAATACATAAAAGGTGGGGAGGAGATGTTGTTTTTGAATCGGATGAGATAATACTTACAGATAGTTATTCGGATGGTAATTTGTGTAATGTTCAGCAGGAACTGTATTCTTATTATAAAATGGGATCCTGGGATGGTTTGCTTGAGAATGGAGCACAGGCTCCAATGGGTGTTTATACTTTTATAATTGAGTACAAGCAACTAGCGAATTCCTCCACAGAAAAGATACCTGGAACTTTAACACTCATCAGATAATGTCTGTAATACTTGCTTTCAGATATGGAGAAGATATTTTGCTCATCATAAGTTTTCTAATTCTCTTTCTTATATTTTTATTTCTATTTAAAAAGAAAATTATTTTTCAGTTTTTAGCTAAATTGAACAAAGTAATTTTACCTAGCTTATACAAAAAAGATATGAAGAAATTGAAAAGAGTAGAAATGCTAATTATTGCTTACCGCTATTGGGTAACTAAAAATTCTCTTTAAGTTTTGGTTTTGGAAGTTCTCCATCATCATCTTTTAGTTCGTATTCTGCAAAATAGGAGAGTACTTCCCAACCTATTTGAGATAGCGATACCAAAATAATTTCCTCTGCAGATTCTGTATTACTATATTTAGAATGGTAGCGAATACTCACATATAGTCCTTTTGGCATCCCTTCCATTTCTTTTTCTATTTCAGCTAAATAGTATTGCCTAGAAACAAAAGTTCCCATTTCTGGCATTAATTCAGTACTAAAATATTCATTCCAATCTTTAAAAGTTGTTTGATCTTGTGTTGTTTTACCTAGCATATTCCAACATTCAAGATACTTCTTATCATTAAGTTTTTGAAGCCAACTTATCGCTACCTTTTCTGCATCTCGCATTTGTTGTCTTTGTGTTTTTTGAGAAAAACAAAGAACCACTGAGAAGAGAAAAATGATGAGTAAAAAATATGTTCTCATATCATAGAATTTGATTCGCAAAACTAAAAATATAAAGGTATTTAAAACAAATTATTGTATTCAAAAATGAGGAAATCTATTCTTATTTAAATATGGTGCAAATTAAATAAAATTAGATACAGCTTGTATACATTTGATTATAAGCTATTTATGTATTATTAAAAAATTTATAAAAATTTTGAATATTTGTTTATTTCTAGCTAATTTTATAATCACCAAAACATGACATTAACTAAAATCAATGCAATATGGCTTACGAACACAAAAATAGTCGAGGACTTACTTATTACTTGCATACACAAGAAGTAAGACTGAAATCTTCTAATAAGCAACAAACTATCTATTTCTTTGCTAAAGATAAAAGATCAAATGCTTGTAGTCTTCCTGCCGGAAAAACTGTAATAGAGAATAAAAGAACAGGATTACCTTTCTTGAAAAAAGCTTAATCTATTTTTTACTTTAAAAAATAAAAGAATTCCAGGAGATTGGAATTTTATTTAGATATAATATATTCTTATTTTCCACAATATGAGAAGGAAAATAAGCGATATTTGTAGAATTATAAGGTATAAAAAGTACTGTATTGAGTCTCTTCTGATAGAAATTAGCCTTAATTAAGTCGTATTTATTAACCATTTTAATGAACTTATTTTTCTCTTACTTCATAGAAATTACATATTGATTAATATAAATAAACTACTAGATCAGATATTATGTATCTGATTGATAATCAGTAATATAAGTGTTTATAAATTTGGTTTAGATTTTAAGATTCTTGGTGCCTACTAGGTTTAACATTAATTTATTTCTTTTCTTCTAATCTAGAGTTATTAACAGGATTCTTTCAACCATTCTTACAAAAATTAGTTAATTTAAATAAATTTTTATAAATTGTACCAGAAAAATTAAACCTAGTATTAACCAAAAAATTATTAACTATGGGCTATTCACACACAAACAAAAAGGGAACAACTTACCATTTAAATTGTAAAGATGTTACTTTGAAGTCAACAGGAAGAGTACAAAGAATTTATTATTTCTCAAAAGATCAAAGATCTACTGGTTGCGATCTTCCTGCTGGAAAATCAGTTGTTGAAAATGACAAAACAGGTTTACCATTCTTAAAAGGAAAATAAGTCAAAACACAACTAAAAGAAATCTAAAAGCCCTGAAATTACGGGCTTTTTTTTTACTTCTATATTAGCTAATCTATCAGGTAAATGGCTATATTTGAAATAAAAAAACAATGAAAATAAGCATAAAAAAGATATTATTAATAGTATTAAGCTTTCCAATTACACTAATATTATATATATTATTATTTACAGGAAATATAAAATATACAGAAGAAATAGAAATTAATTCTAATATAGACACTGTAATAGCTTTATTTGATAATCCATATAACATGAAAGAATATATGGATGGTATTGAAAGTTATACAGTATTAAGTGGTAATATTAGAGAAGTTGGCGCAAAAGCAGAAATAATAGTTACTTTTATTGAAAAAGATGTTATAAAGCGTAGGATTGTAATGACTGAAGAAATTATAACAAATGATTTACCAAAAGAGAAAAAGGTAACATATAAGGCAGATGGAGTATATAATATTGTAACTAATAGATTTGAGAAAGTCTCTGAGAATAAAACTAAATTCATTAACGAACAAGAATTTGAATTCAAAGGATATATGAAAATGATAGGATTCTTTATGCCATCAGCCTTAAAACAACAAAGTATAGTGTATCTTCAAGACTTTAAAAGATTTGCTGAGAATCAGTAATTACTAGATATAAGAATAATATCTGAGAATATTTCTTTTGTCCTATAATTAATATTATGTTAAATAGAAAATATCAAAGAAAGGAGAGAATACTCTCTCCTATTAATCTTACATCTTCTATTCTAATTCTTTAAGCAGTTTTTTCATTGCATTAGATTTATCATAATCCCCTTTTAAGGCATACAATTGTTTTAAAGAAATAATAGTATTCTTATCCTCCTTGTTCAAATTAAATGCATCCTGCATATATGGTAATGCTTTATCAAAA
>CAYZIA010000042.1:0-13219 GCA_964478325.1 uncultured Weeksellaceae bacterium | reverse complement strand
GTTAGTAAAATCAAAATATCTTTGTCTGAAATCAGGAATCTTAAAACCAGTCCCCACTGAGCCATTTAGGTTTATTTTTTTTGAAAGCGGGACCCCTAAGGCTAATTTGTTAGAAATTTCAGGATTATAATCACTATAACTATCATACCTAGTTCCTGCTATAATATCAAGAACTCTAAATACTTTAGTATCTACCTGTCCGTAAAAAAACTGTAAATCTTGTTCAGCTTTTTTTAAAAAATCTTTTCTATCTAAAGTTTCTTTTATCATGCCAAAACCTATAATTCCATTCAGACCTTTATACGTAAAATTGTTTTTTATTTCTGATTGTAATAAGTAATGATCGTAATAATTATCATCAAATAAAGAGCCGTTAGTTTCTTTCAAAAATTCATCTGTTTTATAATTAGTAAAATATATTTCAGCTTCTTGTGAAAAAGTAGTATTCATTAAATACTTTACAGTATTTCCAAAACTCCATTCTGTAATGCTACTTTCTCCTTCCAATAAATCATTTGATTTTACGGCAGTATTTATTTGTTCTTGCTTGTAATATCTAGCATTTATTTTAAAGATTACTTTGTCAGTTAAATCAAGATTTAATTTGGTTTTCAAAGTATAATTTGTAAAAGGATTAACGGTTTTTAACAAATCCCTCTTTATTAAATCAAATCCCTCTGTTTTGTAATAATCTATGGTATTTAATAATTGCAATTTATTCTTTTTATATTGATATACAATATTCGGATTAATGGTATTATTAGATCCATATTTTAGCCTTAAATTTAATTCTTTCCCATCTTTTATTTGGGTTTTAGTGACAAGATTTATTACTCCCCCTAATGCATTTGAGCCATACAAAGAAGAAGAGGCTCCTCTAATAATTTCAATTTTTTCAATGTCTCCAACGGAAATTCTATTAAGGTCTAATGTCCCAAAAGACCTGCCAATAATTGGACAACCATCCAAAAGTATAGTAGTGTAGGAAGCGTCTAATCCCTGCATTTGCACTCCTTCAGTTCCTGTTTTGGTAGGTATACTGATTATGCCTGTTTGTTTTGAAATCACCTCATCTAATTTGCTTGCTCCTGTTTTTATGATTTCTTTTTCACTTATAAGTGTTGCAGGAATTGGCAATTCATCTAAAGATTTATTTGATTTTGTTGCAGAAATATTTATTGTCTTTATTTTTTTTTCAAACATAATAGTATCTTTCTTGTCTTGCGAAAAACACAACAAAGAAGGAATAAAGAATATAATCAAAAAAAACTGTTTCACTATTTAAAATTGGGATACAAAAATAAGTCAATTGTGTTGATTTTTTATAATTATTTAGTAATACTTTTTTTAAGAGTGTTAGTTAGTTTAAAAACATCCTTCTTAATACTGTTAACGGATATAGTAGCCCCAGAGATTCCATTTATAGTCCTATTGTATCTTACATAATTATTAGTCTCTAATCCAGCGAATTGTTTTAGCCAATTTTTACTACAAATTTCAGCCCCGTAATTCTCTCTGTACTGTAGAATTTCTATTTTTAATATATCTGCTTCTGAGTTAAAAATAATATAGTAGTCAAATTGATTAAACTTAGAAGGAGCTTGAGCAACAACAAAATATCCTAATATAGTATTCTTCTGTTTTATCACATAAAAAGATTCTTCAGCATCTGTAAATCCTTCAACTAACAAGTTGCTACTATTAAATATCTCAGCAATAGATTTATAGATGATAGTATTATATCTTTTATCATATTCCAAATCTGGAAATGTAAATGAGAGAAATAACAAAGTAGCTACTATTAAAGTAACTGTTTTGCTAATATCGTTTTTAGAATGCATTAATCAAAAAAGTTTTTAGAACCAAACTCCTATTCCTAAATTAAACTGTCCTGTTTCTTCTTCAGAGCTAGCATCAGATTTGATTTGATAATCTGCTTTGAATACAGCACCTTGCGAAACTTTAAACCCTAACCCAAAAGTTATTTCTGTTCGATTATATGCATCATTAATCGCAACCCCTTCAGTTTCTGCATGGGTATTGTAATTCTCATATCTAGCGAAAGCAATTAATTCTTCAGTAGCACTTGAAATAGACGGGATAATGCCATCCATTAAATTGTATCCTATTTCATAATAGTATCCTGTTAATTTACTCCCTAAATCTTTTTCGGTCATTCCATTATATTGATCAGTATTTGATAATTCAGCAATAATATATTGGCCTGTTAATTGTAAAGGGCCCTTATTATATCTTGCGTCAACACCAATCATTTTAATTCCAATTATAGTAGAGTCTGCAGACGCAACAGCTGCATCATCAGATAAATCTAATCCATCATAGGCTTTACTTTCCGAATCTCCTAAATAAGCAGAAACCCCAAGATTTAAACCTGGATTCCCATAATAAGAGATTCGGCCCGCCAAATCAGGATAAGTAATATATGATTCTGCACCTTTTTGTCTTCCGCTTCTTAACCCGCTTCTTCCACTAAATACGCCACCATCATTATAACCATTAAAGCCATTTACCAACATAGCTTGATAGTTTATTGAATGCTCAATGCTCCTACCACTTAGGCCAACACCCATTTCTCTCCATGTTGTAGGAATAATGTATTTATCCACATTTGTTCTCTCAACACCATTAAAAGCTGGTGGCTCATGATATAAATTTTGAATACCCATTGGGATTAACATTAAACCTGCATTAACCGATAAATTATTTTTTATCTTATAATCTAAAAATGCTTGTTCAACATAAACTTCAGAAACATGCTCAAATTCTACTTCTGATACAAAAGAAGCTTTTTCATTAAAGTTATAGCCAAAAAAAGTAACTAACCTATGCACATCCAATTTGCCATTATTATGAATAGTTCCATCCCTATCCTTTAAATTAAAATCAACTTGCCCATACCCCCCAATATGCAGACCAGGATTTCCTGCAACAATTTTTTCTGCGCTGTTCTGCGCATTTACATTACTCAATAATGCAATAAGCATTATACATACACTCACTCTCTTCATTTTTCTATTTTTATTTAGATTAATTATTAATAGCGACAAAAGTAATTCCTTTTTTATATTAGCAAAATATTTTATAAAAAATATTTTGGCTGGCATTTATATACATATTCCCTATTGTGAACGAGCTTGCTCCTATTGTAATTTTCATTTTCGAATTTCACAAAAAGACAAAATAGAAATGCTCAACTGTATTAATTTAGAATTAGAAATGCGACAGACCTACTTAAAAAACAAAATAGTTAGCACTATTTATTTTGGCGGAGGGACCCCTTCTATTTTAAGTAAAAATGAAATAAAAAGTATTTTAGATTGTATTTCTACAATTTATAAAATAAAAGAAGATACAGAAATTACCTTGGAATGTAATCCTGATGATTTGACTGAAAATAAGTTAAAAGCACTAAAAGAAGTTGGCATAAACAGATTGAGTATTGGGGTGCAGTCTTTTGATGATGAAGATTTAAAGTTTATGAATCGTTCGCACAATGCTAAACAATCAGAGGATTGTTTAAAATTAGCTCAAAAAGTTGGCTTTAATAATATTACTATTGATTTAATTTACGGATTACCAGGCCAAAATTTAGAAGATTGGGAAGCAAATCTGAGAAAAATGTTTAAATTTAATATCCCTCATTTTTCAGCATATGCACTTACTATTGAAAATAAAACACTATTAAAATCTCTAGTTGAAAAAAAGAAAATTATACCATTAAATGAGGATAAAATTTTGGAGCAATTTAATACCTTAATGGATATGGCTGCTGAAAAGGGATTTATTCATTATGAAATATCAAACTTTGGAGAAAAGGGCTGTTTCTCTAAACATAATACTGCGTATTGGCAAAGCAAACATTATTTGGGGATTGGCCCTTCTGCTCATTCCTACAATGGGGAGAATAGAAGCTGGAATATCTCCTCTAACAAACAATATATTCAAAGAATACTAAATAGAGTGGAGGGGACGCATCAAGAGGTACTATCGAAAAATCAGCAATATAATGAGTATCTGTTCACATCACTTAGAACAATTTGGGGAGTAAATTCTGAAACAATTAACATGCAATTTGGGGTTAAGTTTCAAAGCCATTTTTTAAAAGAAATTAAAAAATGGGAGAATAAAAAGGATATTAAAAAAACGGAATATACTTATACTCTTACAAATTCTGGAAAATTTTTAGTAGATGCTATTGCATCTGATTTGTTTATTGTTGATTAGATTCGGTAAGAATTCTTTTAAAATATGCTTCATATTTATTTATAATTACTTCCCATCTATAAAAAGCATCAATCTTTTTTGAATTATTTAAGACAAAGGATTCTTTATGGTCTAACAACGCGTCATTTTTTAATAGACAAACCAATTCATCAGAATTTGAAAAGTAAAAGGCATTATTTTCAGTCACTGATTTATTAAAAAGATTATTATGCGAAAGAATAAAAGTTTTTGCTTCCATTGCTTCTAAGAGAGCTGGATTAGTACCACCAACTGAATGTCCATGCAAATAGTATTTGGAATAAAAACGAATATTATCCAAATGATCTTTATTAAAAATTCCTCCTAAAAAAAGTATGCCTGAACCTTTGTATTTGTTTTTTAAGAAATTACCATAAGGAGTTAAATGATTCCCAATTAAAATATATGGAGTTTGAATTCTACTTTTGGTATAGGCGTCAAACATCATTTCCAAGTTATTTTCCGGTTCTAATCTAGCAATAGTAAGAAAATAATTATTTTTTTCTAAGCCATATTTTTTTAAATACTCTTCATTTGGTTTCTTACCCAATTTAGCACCATAAGCAATCATCTCTGATTTTCTACCATATTCTTCCAAAAGATATTTTTGAATACCAATATTATCTGCAATTAAATAATCAGAAAATATTACACCATATTTTTCTAAAGATTTAGTTACTTTCTGCACAATCTTATTCCATTTTGATCTTTTCCATTCCATTCCATCCAAATTAGTAACAATAATTTTGCCTTTATGCCTACAAAAAATAATAGACAAAGAAGAGGTGATTAAGCCCAATTCAAGTATGATATCAAAATCCTTTTTTATGGCATCTTTTAAACATAAATAATCATAAATAAAATTAGAAATAGAATTTCCAAATATTTGTTGAGGGCTTACTTTTCTTATGATTTTTACTCCTTTAAAACTACTCTCTTTGTAGGGATGAAAATTAGGATTATAAATGCTCACATTATGCCCTTTCTCAACTAAACCAACCGACAAATGTTCTGCACATTGTTCAAATCCTCCATAATTATTTGGAATACCCCTAGTACCTAAAATTGCAATTTTCATTTATATTTTTTAAACTTAATTTTGCGAAAATAGATAAAAAAAAGAAAGCTGAAAAACCCCTAAAAAAGCAAATGATATTTTTCTTTACAAAACCATATAAATGTACTCAAAAATATTCTAAAACCTATTGCAAGTCAATATTTAATTTATTTGTATCTTGCAAAACTTTAATAAAGGAATAATTTATGCTTATGAATAGAAAGATTATTATAGTTTGTTTTAGCCTAATCGTAGGTTTTTTAGGCTTAAATAGTGCTAATGCGCAATGTAATATTATTGTAGATCCTACAAATATTACTCAGGTAACATGCCCAGGTGGAGCAGATGGCTCTGCAAGTTTAGCTCAAACCCCATATACTAACTATTCTTGGTACAATGTAACAAACGGGATAAATTATGGAACTGGAATAGCCACTTCAGTAAATACACTCGAAGCAGGGCTCTATGTTGTAACCGGGACTATACCTTTACAGGGATCTTGTCCAACAACTATGAGTTCAGATACTTTTGAAATCTTAGAGCCCATTGTAGATAATAGTTTAAATCCACCACTAGTTTGTGATTCTAGTAATTGTAATGTTACGTCAACCATTAATATTAGTCAACAATTTCCTGGGTATACTTATGGGGCTTCTGTAAATGGAGGAGTATTTCAGACGATACCTGCTGTTACCTCCAATTTATGTGCTGGGGCTCAAACCTATACGATTAATTATAATGATGGAATAAGTACTACCAATTGTCCTACAGAAACATTTAATATCTCCGGAGGTAATCTTAGTGCTTCGGTATCTGTTATTGACACCATTGAGTGTTATGGCGATTTTGCTACCATTCAGGTGGTTACTGTTGGTGGAGCTGGTTGGTATAATTATTTATTAGAGTATAATATTTTTGGTAATTGGTATCAATTAAGTACACAAACTACTTATGATACTGCTACTTTTACTACTTTACCTGCAAATAATTATAGGGTTACAGCAACGGATACTTTTGGCGGATGTACAGCACAAGCCTTTATTACTATAACACAACCTCCAAATTTGATCGCAACATTTAGTATTGCTAGCCCTTCTCTTTGTTTTGGAGATAGTGTAGCTGATTTATCTTTAAATGTTTTTGGAGGAATTCCACCTTATACCGTGACATTAAATGGTGGCCCAAGTATGCCAATTACAGCTAATAGTATTAACTTTTTAAATGTTCCAGCAGGGACATATCAAGTAATAATAACGGATGAGAATGGCTGTACAAAAACTAGAAATAAAACAATTACGTCACCTCAAGTATTAGTGCCAAATTCTGTTATTTCTTCCAACTATAATGGGTATGATATTAAATGTTTTGGTGGTAGTGATGGAGCAATTTTAGCACAAGTAATGTCAGGAGGGACCTCTCCTTTTCAATTTTCGATAAATGGCGGGAATTTTTCCTCTAATCCTTATTTTCAGGGCCTATCATCTGGCCAGCACATAATAACATATAGAGATACAAATGGCTGTGAAACATCTGATACTCTTATATTGCAAGATCCACCAGATTTAAGTGGGACTACTTCCGTTTCATCTGCAATTTCTTGTAATAGTATTTGTGATGGTCAAATTACTTTTATAGTAAATCCTAATTTTCCAGGGACGCCAATCTATCAATATTCACTGAATGGAGCAACTTGGCAAACTTCAGCCACTTTTGGCGGACTTTGTGGTGATAATTATTACAACATAACTGTTCAAGATATAAATGAGTGCACATTTACTGATTCTTTGTATTTGAATCAACCAGATTCATTGGATTTATATGTAAGTGTGCTAAGCAATTATAATGGTTGGGGCGTGAGCTGTAATGGAGCAACTGATGGGACAATTTCTGTGGATTCTGTAAATGGAGGGACACCACTTTACACCTATTCTATTGATGGAGGAGCCTTTGGTTCCTCTACCTTCTTTCCAAATTTGGCAGGAGGGGTGCATACAATTATAGCTCAAGATGCTAGTGGATGTAATCAAGTAGCAAATATTACTATCTCTGAGCCAAATCCTTATTCCATTGCCTTAACTACCAATGTAAGCTATAATGGATTTGATGTAGCTTGTACTGGAGATTGTAACGGAAGCATTCATGTAACATCAACAAACGGAGTACCATCTTATTTATATTCTCTGAATGGTGGAGCTTCTCAGGCATCTTCTAATTTTAATGGACAATGCGCAAATAATTTACTTGTTGTGAGTGCAACAGATGCTAATGGCTGTACAGCTCAAGATAGTATTTTGCTTATTGAACCTCCTATTTTAACACTTCAAATGGATTCTGTAATGGAAAATTGTGGTGCTGGAGACGGACAAGCAATTGCCCTAGTAGGAGGTGGCGTCACTCCTTATTTCTATCTTTGGACAGATGGACAAACTACTTCTACAGCAACTAACCTTTCAACAGGAACTTATACGGTTATTGTGACAGATACTAATGGTTGTTCTATAACAGATGCCGTTTTTGTTCCAGGTACAGATATGACACTTTCTTCTTCTACCACAGATGTTTCTTGTTATGGAGGTAATGATGGAACAGCAGCTGTAGCTGTTACGGGATCTTTTGCATCGCCACTTACATTTCAGTGGGATGATTCTAATTTCCAAACTACTGCAACAGCTACAGGATTAGCTGCTGGGACTTATGTAGTAATTGTTACAGATGCTAATGGATGCTCAACAAATGACACAGTAAATGTTACTGAGCCAGCTATTGTAAATTTAGAATTAGATTCTGCTAATTCTCTTTTTATGGTACCTTGTTTCGGAGATTCACTTGGGGTCGCTTCTTTTTCAGCAACTGGAGGTGCTGGCCCTGGAACTTATTGGTTCTATATTGATGCTGCAAATCCTCAAAATGACTCTACTTTTTATGGACTCCCCGCAGGAAGTTATATAATTTTTGTAAATGATGTAAATGGCTGTACAGATAGTATAGCAGTTCAGATTTTGGAACCAGCTGAGATAACATTTACACTTAGCTCTACGGACGTGCTTTGTAATAGTGGAAGCTCAGGGACTGCTGAAGTTGCGACAATTTCTGGTGGCACGCTTCCTTATTCATACGCCTGGAGTACAGGAGCAACAACTGATAGTATTGGAGGTCTTTTTGCTGGTACTTATTGGGTAACAGTTACAGATGGAAATGGTTGTACGATCTACCCTCCTGATACAATTGTAATTGGAGAACCAACTCTATTAACAACATCTATTTCATCTACTTCTTCGATGTGTGGAGGGACTGTGGCAAATGGTACTGCTGGAGTAGTTGCAAGTGGAGGAATTCCAAATTATTCTTATCTTTGGAATACAGGCGCTACTACTACAAATATTAGTTTATTAGTTGCCGGAACTTATACCGTAATTGTAACGGATGATAATGGATGTATGGCGTATGACACTACTATTGTACAGCAAATCCCTCAGCCAATTTTATCTGTTGCAGTTCAGAATGTAAGTTGTTTTGGGGCAAATGATGGTATGATTACCCCATCTGCAACAGCAGGGACAACCCCTTATCAGTTTAGTATTAATGGTGGAAGCACTTGGCAAAATGCGGGCGTGCAATATGGCCCTTCTGGACAGGCATCTTATTTTGTAACTGTTCGAGATTCTAATGGCTGTGTAGAGAGCGATTCGATTTTTGTTTTTGAACCAGAACTTTTGGTTATAGATTCTTTCAGTATTAATGAAGTAAGTTGTTATGGAGGTTCTGATGGAGAAATTACTGTTAATCATTCTGGAGGAACTCAAGGGTTTTCCTATAATTGGTCTAATCTTCAGACAACACAAACTGCAACAGGATTAAGTATTGGAATTTTTTCAGTAATAGTAACCGACACCAATGGATGTACAGATACTTCAGTTTCTGTTGCAATGACTCAACCAGATAGCTTGTATGTTTCCTCTATTACTTCAACAGATGTACTTTGTAATGGTGGAAATGACGGAACAGCAACTGTTACTGCACAGGGAGGCGTATTGCCATATTCCTATTTGTGGAGTAATGGAGCTATGACTCAAACAGCAAATATGTCAGCAGGAAATTATTTGGTTGATATACTAGATTTTAATGGTTGTATAGCAAGTTCTAGTATTATAGTAAATGAACCTGCAGCACTTGTTACAGATTCTTTTGTTATGGATTCGGTTTTTTGTTTTGGGTTTAGCGATGGAAGTGCTACAGTATATGTTTCAGGAGGAGTAACTCCTTATACTTACCTTTGGGATAATGGAGACAATAATGCTTTTGCTGATAGTTTGGACGCAGGATATCATATGGTAACAATCACAGATTTTAACAATTGTGTACATACAGATTCTATTGAGGTACTTGAACCAGCGGCTTCTGTTTCTATAGACTCACTTATTGTTGCACAAATTTCCTGTAAAGATGCAAGTAATGGTTCTATTGTTGTGTTGGCAACTGGAGGAGTTCCTTCTTATACATATTCAAAAGATGGAGGAAACACCTATCAAACAGCTATTGGGTTTATTGGTCTATCGCCTAATACTTATAATATAGTAGTAAAAGATTATAAAGGATGTACTGCATCTGTAATGCAAACAATTACAGAGCCAGATTCCTTGCTTATTGATTCTGTGGTTTTCAATCATGTAAGTTGTAACGGATACAATAATGGATATATTCAGAGTATTGCCGTAAGTGGAGGGACTCAGCCTTATATGTATTCGGTAAATGGTTGGGGGCCACATCCAACATTGGCTTATTTTCATGGTTATGGCCCAGGCACTTATACGATTGAAGTTTTTGATGATCATAATTGTGTAGTGGCCGATATCATTATTATTGAAGAGCCACAACCATTAAATACAACCATTACGACCTCTGATTATAACGGTTATGAAATTAAATGTAATGGAGATAGCACAGGCTGGATTTCTATGAATGTAAATGGAGGATTAGCACCTTATTTAAAAACTTGGATAAATGCTCAAGGCGATACAGTGCAATCTGCTTATAGTATTTTAGTAAACAGCTTAAGTGCTGGACTTTATACTTTGGTTGTAGTGGATGCAAATGCTTGTATGAACACACAATTTATTACACTTACTGAGCCAACTCCACTTCAACATAATATTGTAACTACTCATGTAACATGTGATGGTTGGACTAATGGAAGTATTACCGATTCTGTTTTTGGTGGCGTTCCTGGATATAGCTATTTATGGGATACTGGAGATACTACATATTTTATTGATAATTTATCCATTGGGCCTTATTCCATTACTGTAACAGATGAAAATAACTGCCAATCTACTGCTGGTACAATTGTTAATGATAATAATAAATTGGCTGCAACTATAAGTAATATTCAGGATGTTAGTTGTTTTGGTTATTGTGATGGATCTATAGAAGTAACAATTACAGGAGGAATGCCATTCTTTAATTCAACAGGATCCCCAATTTACACTAATATTTGGAATGATCCACTTTCTCAAATTACGTCTACTTCTATTGGATTGTGTGCAGATAATAGCACTCTTGCCACCCTCTATATTGATTCTATAACAGATGCCATTGGCTGTCAGGTGGTAGTAAGCGGGCCTATTTCTCAACCATCAGAAATAGAGGTAACCGCAAGTGTATTAGATGAAGTTTCTTGTTATAGCGGAGATGATGGGAAATTAAAAGCAGTCGCAATAGGAGGGACACCTTCAGGATCTAGCTATATTTATGATTGGAATACAGGGGTTACAACAACTGGAATATTTTCAACTCTATCTAATGTAGGAACAGGAAGCTATGTTGTTATTGCAACGGATGATAATGGCTGTATGGATACTACTGAAATTTTTCTAGATGACCCAACTGATTTAAGCGTTATAGTTTCTTCAAGCAATATAAGTTGTTTCGGAGATGATAATGGAACTATAACTGCAAATCCTACTGGCGGCACACCAATATCTCCTTCAGGAACTTATACTTATTTATGGAGTGATGGACAAATAACACAAACGGCTACCGCACTTCCTCCTGGGATATATGAAGTAACCATTACAGATGCTAATGGTTGTACAATAACTTCTAGTAATATTTTAATCACTCAACCATTAAGTGAATTGATTGTAACTGCAAATTCAACAGATGAAACATGTATAATGAATGATGGCTCTGCAATTGCCAATGTATTTGGAGGAACTACTCCTTATTCTTTTTCTTGGGATAATGGACAAACTTCACAAACAATTGCCAGCTTATCTCCAGGGAATTATACTGTAGATGTTACGGATTATAACGGATGTGTACTTAGCGCTTCCACAATTGTAAATGCTTTTGATGCGATTTTCTTGCCAAATCTTACAGATTACTTTTCTGATACAATTTGCTTGGGAGATAATGTTACAATTAGTGTGGTAGATAATCCAAACTTTACTTATAGTTGGAGTTCAGGACATCTAACGCCTATCATAACGGTAAGTCCAGAAGCCCCAAGAACAGATTATATACTCACAATTGTAGATTTAAATAATTGTCCAAATTCTTCTTTTGATATTATGGCAACAATTTGGGTTACGCAACTGCCTATTATCCCAATAGCAACACCTAATCCTGTAAAACCTGGAGATGAGGTTGAAATACGAGCTGCATCTTCTAACAACTATTCAAGTTATAGTTGGACTAACGAATTAGGCGATAATATTGCTAATTCAAAATCTACTTTAGTGTATCCTGAAATGACTACAACCTATTATATAATGGTAGAAGATATAAATGGCTGTCAGGGCTATGATTCTGTTAGAGTTGTGGTTGGCCTTTTAGTTTATGATGGTATCTCGCCAAATGGAGATGGATATAATGATTTTTGGGAAATAGAAGATATTGACAAATATCCTGATGCAGATATTGAAATTTACAATAGATGGGGATCGCTTTTATTTAGTGCTAAAGGAGATGCTTATAATGATAACAAATGGGACGGAACCCACAATGGTGAATCACTTCCAATTGGCACATACTACTATATAATTAACTTGAATAATGACTCTGAACTGCAGAGTGGAGCGATAACTATTATTAGGTAAAAATGAAAATTATGAAGAAAATAACTATTCTTATTTTGATAATTTCTACTGTAATTGTTGCTAATGCACAACAATTGCCTCAGTTTACACAATACATGATAAACGACTATGTATTTAATCCAGCAATTGCTGGGATAGAAAATAATTATCAAATGAAAACCAATATTAGAAATCAATGGATTGGAGTAGTGGACGCCCCAAGAACAACAGTGTTGAGCATATATGGAAAGCATAGAGAAAGTAATATTGGTTTAGGCGGAGTTGTATTTAGCGATCAGGTTGGTCCTACAAGCAGAACAGGACTTTCATTATCTTATGCTTATCATTTTTCTTTAACCGATAAAATGAAAATGTCTTTAGCATTAGCAGGAGGATTTACACAAATTAAAATTGACCCGAATCATCTTCATTTCAAAGAATTTGAACCTCAAGCACAAGGAGGAATTCTTAGCTCTTTAGTCCCTGATGCTACTTTTGCATTTTATCTATATACCAAAGATTGGTATATTGGGGCTTCTGTTCCGCAACTTTTAAATAGTAATTTAGGGTTTTTTGAAGATGATTATTTAGAAACTTATAATTTAAATCCTGACGGGAGTTTAGAACGACATTATTTTGCAATGACTGGTTATAAATGGAAAGTGAATTATGATTATGTGATTGAACCATCCGTTTTATTAAAATCGGTGGCGCCAGCTGATCCAGTTATTGATATAGGGGCAAAAGTAACTTATCAGAATAAATTATGGTTAGGAACTGCTTACAGAACCAATGGTGATATAGGAGTGCTATTGGGTTACTC
>CAYZIA010000041.1:5992-13240 GCA_964478325.1 uncultured Weeksellaceae bacterium | reverse complement strand
ATTCCTGTACAAATAGTAGAAATATCACAATTAATATATTGCATAGTATCGTAAATACCGAGACCAGCATAAACACTCCCTCCAGGTGTGTTCAAATATATTAGAATATCTTTATCTTGATCTAATGAATCCAAGTACAACAATTGTGCTTGAATAATATTTGCTACATAATCGTTAATAGGCACGCCTAGAAAGATAATTCTGTCCATCATTAAGCGAGAAAAAACATCCATTGTAGCAATATTTAATTGGCGTTCTTCAATAATAGTTGGCGAAATATAATTGCCATAAGCGGAGGTGAAATTATCTACTGCTATACTGCTAATTCCCCTTCCCTTTGTTGCAAACTTTTTAAAATCTTTTCCAAAATTCATAATAAAATTATTGTTAGTTATTAGTTATTGATTTTTAATTTTAATTCTCAAATCAGCACATTAACTAATCATCAAATTAAAAACTATTTTCTGATGCTAATTTAACAAAATCATCATAAGAAATATCTTTATCTGTAAGTTTGAAATTAGCTTTATAAACAACCAACGATTTTTGATCGTAAATTTGGTCAATTATCTTCTTTCTTTCTTCTTCTTTCTTTAGAATACTATCAGCAATTTCAGCAAGTTTCTCATCATCTAAAACTGGTTGACCATATTGCATCATTTGCCTCGATATTAGCGTTTTTGCTTGCGCAACAATTTCTTCTTGCTCAATCTTAATCTCAAAATTCTTATTGATTTTATTCTCAATTAGTTGCCATTTTAAGCTTTTGGAATACATATCGTACTCACTTTCAATTTGCTCAATTGTTACTGGTTTCTCAGAAGTTTGAACCAACCATCTTTTTAAGAAATCATCTGGAATATCAAATTGATTCTTTTTTAAAAGGTATGTAACAACATCATTTTTTAACATTCTATCGCTTTCAGCTACAAAACTCATTTCCGCCTCTTCTTTTATCTTTTTTCGGAATGCCTTAGTATTTTTTACATTTCCCTCTCCATATACTTTATCAAATAGTTCTTTATCTAATTTTGCAGGAGTTAAGCGGTTGATATTTTTTATGGTAAACTGAAATTCTTCCGAACTTAAATTGTGAATTGCTTCATGCGACACATTCAGCATGGCGCTCAAATCAGAATGATTTGTAAATGCTTTCATCACATTTATTTTAAAAGTATCCCCTGGCTTTACACCAATAAATTGTTTTTTTATTTTCTTATCAGCAACAAAATCCATGGAAACTGTTGCTTCATTCTTAATGCCATTCTCCATCACATTTCCATCAACATCTACTTGTTCTATATTACAAAAAACTAAATCACCTTCTTCTGACACCTCTATATTTCCCATTGTACCATATCGCTTAGCAATATCATTACAATATTGTTCCAACAGTTTTTCATCTGCTTTGATGTTATAATACGTCAACTTGTCTTTTTTACTGATTTTCACATCAAAATCAGGAGATAAACCTATTTCAAACTCAAAAGTAAAATCATTTTGCTTTTCCCAATCAATTTTATTTTCACTTTTCTTAGGCATTGGGCTTCCTAAAACTTGTACTTTATTGTCCGTAATGTATTTGTACATCTCATCCTGTAGAATTTTATTTACTTCTTCTATAGTCACAGCTGTTTTGTACTTCTTGTTGATAATAGACATTGGTGTTTTGCCCTTTCTAAATCCTGGCATTTCAGCTGTCTTTCTGTAATTCTTCAAGATTTTATCTACTTTTTCTCTGTAATCTTGTTCCAAGACTTCTACAGTTAGAGTAGCAATCAAATTTTTGGTTTTACTTTGCGTAATTCTCATAAATAGTTTTTACTTTTAATTTAAAAGGATGGCAAAAATACATTTATTTATCTGATTAGAAAAATCAAAATTGAAAAGAAAAAAATATACATCTCTATAAAATAATGTCTGACTCAGAAAGGCAAAGGAATTTTAAAAATTTCTTTCATATAGATTCTTCAAAATACAAATCTAAATCTCATCATAATCTACCACAATATTTCCTGTAATTGGATGAGCTTGACAGGTTAATATATATCCCTCAGATACTTCTTCCTTTGAAAGAGAATAATTTGCGTCCATAACAGCTTTACCCTCCTTTACTTTGGCTTTACAAGTACAACAAACTGCCCCTTTGCATGAAAAAGGAACATCTGCACCAGCTTCCATCGCAGCATCCAAAATACTTTGACCATCTGATGATAGTTCAAATTCAAAATCATCTCCATCTAATGATACCAAAACATTACAAGTGATTTCGTCTATTTGTTCAGTTTGTTTTTTCTTTTTAGAAGCTGTAAATCGTTCAAAATGAATATGTGATTTTTCAATACCTTTTTTTAGTAAAAAATCTGAAACTTCATCAATCATTTCTCCTGGGCCGCAAATAAAAAAATCATCAGCTGAGCATATATTTCCTGACAAGGATTCCAAGAGAGTAGCATCAATTCTTCCCTTCATAGCTCCATCTACTTTTTCTTTTGAAAAAACGAAAAAAGATTTAACATTCAATTCCTTCAAATCGTCATAAAACATAGTTGAGCTTATAGTTTGATTGCCGTAAATAAGCATAAAATTAGAATTATGAGCTTTTATCATACTTATAATTGGTGTAATACCACTCCCGGCACAAATCCCAACAACATTTTTCCCTTGCAATATAAAATTTCCTGTTGGTGGCATAACCTCCAGAATATCTCCTTCTTTTATATTAGTAGTTAAAAAAGAGGACATTTTTCCGCCTTCAACATGCTTCACCCCAACACAAATTCCTTCAGCATTACTACTACAAATAGAGTAAGAACGCCTTACTTCTTCTCCATTAATAGTATGTTTTATCGTAATATATTGACCAGCTTGAAAATTAAATTTTGATTCTAAATCGGATAAAATCTCAAATTTTAATTCGACTGCATTTGAAGTTAGCTGTCGAATTTTCTCAACTTTCAGAGGATAAAATGAATTCATTGATTAAAAAAATTTTCGCAAAAATATAATTTTAAGAATTAACAAAGGGAGTTTAGAAAGAATATCAATGTTATACCACATATTTTGAATAAATTTGCAGTAATTATTTAAAAAAATGAATAATAAAGTATTTCAAGAACGCATTGATGCAGAAAAAAAAATCGAGCCTAAAGATTGGATGCCAGAAGATTACCGAAAGCATTTAATTCGTCAGATTTCTCAACATGCTCATTCAGAAGTAATTGGTATGCAACCAGAAGGAAATTGGATATCTCGAGCTCCATCACTTAGAGCAAAGATGATTTTGTTGGCCAAAGTTCAAGATGAAGCTGGGCACGGATTATACCTCTATTCAGCTTGTGAAACTTTGGGAGTTTCTCGCAAAAAATTAGTGAAACAACTCCATGAAGGCAAAGCAAAATATTCTTCCATTTTCAATTACCCAACATTAAGTTGGGCAGATATGGGCGCTATTGGTTGGCTTGTGGATGGAGCAGCTATTGTCAATCAAGTTTCTTTGCAAAGAACTTCATATGGTCCTTATTCGAGAGGAATGATTCGGATTTGTAAAGAAGAAAGCTTCCACCAAAGGCAAGGCTATGAAATAATGGCTGCAATGGCAAAAGGAACATCTGAGCAAAAAGAAATGGCACAAGATGCTCTGAACCGTTTTTGGTGGCCTTCCATTATGATGTTTGGGCCTCAGGATTCTGATTCGCCAAGGACAGGGAATGCTATGAAATGGAAGATTAAAAGACAAACCAATGATGAATTGCGTCAAAGTTTTATTGATAAAACCGTAGGACAAGCAGAAGTTATTGGACTTACAATTCCCGATGAAGATTTGAAATGGAACGAGCAAAGAGGGCATTATGATTTTGGAGAAATGGATTGGGAGGAATTTTGGGATGTTGTTAATGGAAATGGTCCTTGCAACAAACAAAGATTAGACCATCATAAAAAGGCCCATAATGAGGGGAAATGGGTGCGTGAAGCCGCAAAAGCTTACGCTAAAAAACAAAAATTAGCAGTAACAAATTAAACATAAAATTATGGCAGAAAATACAGATATATGGGAAGTATTCATTCAAAGCAAAAACGGATTAGCACATAAACATGCAGGAAATGTTCATGCTTACGACAAAGTAATGGCATTGGAAAATGCTAGAGAACTGTACACCAGAAGAAATGAAGGTAGTTGTATTTGGGTGGTAAAAGCAACCGATATTGTTTCTTCAGAATCAGAAGATAGTGAAGCGTTTTTTGATCCAGCAAATGACAAAATGTACCGTCATCCTACTTTTTACACTATGCCAGATGAAGCTAAACACATTTAAAAATGACTAGTTTATTAATCTACACCCTTCGTATTGCCGACAGTTCATTGATTCTCGCTCAAAGAATGGCAGAATGGTGCGCCAAAGGACCAAGCTTAGAAGAAGATATTGCTCTTTCTAACATTTCATTAGATATGTTTGGACAAGCAAATGGGTTTTATGAATATGCCGCACAATTGGACGGTTCAAAATCGGCAGATACTTTAGCTTTTCTTAGAAATGAAAGAGAGTTTCTCAATCATCAATTAGTAGAAATTGAAAATGGACATTTTGGGAAAACCATTGTGCGTAATTTCTTGCATGACGCTTTCAAGTTTCTTTTCTTTACCAAACTTTCTGAAAGCAAAGATGAAACCCTTGCTGCATTGAGCGTAAAATCATTAAAGGAAGTAAAATACCATTTACGACATTCTACAAATTGGCTCATTCGATTGGGCGATGGAACAGAGGAATCTAATGCAAAAGTACAAGAATCATTAGAGCAAATCTGGCAATTTACCGCTGAACTTTTTGAAATGGATGAAATTGATACTGAATTGTTAAATTTAGGAATTGCTGTAGATAATAAAGCGTTGAAAACTCAGTGGGACAAGACTGTAAACAGCACGCTTAAAAAAGCAAAACTTAAACGCCCAGAAGATGGTTATATGGCAACTGGCGGAAAAAAAGGGATGCATACGGAATATCTTGGATTTCTACTAGCTGAGATGCAGTTTTTGCAAAGAGCATATCCTAATGCAAAATGGTGAAATAAATAAAATATGGGAACTTTTAAACACTGTTCCTGACCCTGAAATTCCTGTGATTTCAGTTGTAGAATTAGGTGTTATTCGAAATGTTACTTTTACCGATAATTGCTATGTTATTTCCATCACTCCAACTTATTCGGGTTGCCCTGCTGTAAAAGCATTTCAGGATGATATTAAAGTTTGCTTGAAAGAAAATAAAATCACTAATTTTAAATTAAAAATTGTCTATTCTCCTGCTTGGACTACCAATTGGATGAGCGCAGAAACCAAAGAAAAGCTTAGGAAATATGGTATTGCCCCACCATCAGATACCGTAATATGTCCTCAATGCAATTCTGAAAAAACTACTTTAATAAGTGACTTTGGTTCTACTGCTTGCAAAGCGCTTTACAAATGCTCTGATTGTTTAGAGCCCTTTGAATTTTTCAAGTGTATTTAAAATTTTATTTTTCGTATTTTTGTTAATTAAATATTTAATAAATGATTCAATTTGAAATAAAAGAAGGAGTAGGTAAAATTACCTTAAATCGTCCTGAAAAATACCATTCTTTTGTAAGAGAAATGGCATTGGGACTGCAAGATGTATTGGATAAATGTAATAATGATAATTCGGTAAGAGCCATCCTAATTACTGCAACAGGAAAGGCTTTTTGTGCTGGTCAAGATTTAGGAGAAGCAACTGACCCAAACGGACCGGATTTAACACAAATTGTTCAGGAACATTACAATCCAATCATCAAAAAAATACGTAATATAGAGAAACCTGTTGTAGCTGCTGTAAATGGAGTTGCTGCTGGAGCTGGAGCTAGTATTGCGCTTTGTTGCGATATTGTAGTGGCATGCGAAAGCGCTTCATTCATTCAAGCATTTAGCAAAATAGGATTGATACCTGATAGTGGAGGAACATTCTTTTTACCAAGATTGATTGGGATGCAAAAAGCGGCAGCCCTTATGATGACTGCTGAGCCAGTTACTGCTACTGATGCAGTAAATATAGGAATGATTTACAAAGTTTTTTCAGATGATAGTTTTGAAGAAGACAGTTGGAAATTGGTAAGTAAATTAGCTGTGATGCCAACCAAAGGGTTGGGGCTTACCAAAAGATTATTAAATGCTTCTTATTCCAATAATTTTGAGGAGCAATTAGATATGGAAGACAAATGCCAGACCATTGCAGGTAATACTTCTGATTTTAAGGAAGGGATAGAAGCATTTTTTGAGAAAAGAAAACCAGAATTTAAAGGAGAATAAATGAAAGTAAGCGTAATTGGTGCAGGAACAATGGGAGCCGGAATTGCTCAAATAGCCGCTACAAAAGGACATGAAGTTTGCCTTTATGATTCTTTTGATGGAGTCGTTGAAAATACTGAGAATAAACTCAAAAAGATACTCGATCGTTTAGTGGAAAAGGAAAGAATTTCTAGTAAAGAAAATGAAGCGATTTTAGAAAGAATTAACTTTTCAAATTCCTTAGAAGATATTAAAGGAAGTGGGCTTGTTGTTGAAGCTATTATTGAAGATTTGGGTATCAAACAAAAGGTTTTTACTGAAATTGAAAATTTGGTAGATGATAATTGTATTATCGCATCTAACACTTCTTCCTTATCCATTGCATCTATTGCCTCATCATGCAAAAAGGCAGAAAGAGTTGTGGGAATTCACTTTTTTAATCCTGCTCCACTTATGCCGCTAGTTGAGATTATTCCGGCTGTACAAACTTCAAAAGAAACTTTAAATAAAGCAAAATCAATTATTGATTCTTGGGAGAAATTAACTGTTATTGCAAAAGATACTCCGGGTTTTATTGTAAATAGAGTTGCTCGTCCTTTTTATGGGGAAGCAATTCGAATTTATGAAGAAGGAGTTGCAGATTTCTCCACTATCGATTGGATAATGCGTGAGATTGGAGGATTCCGTATGGGACCTTTTGAGTTGATGGATTATATAGGAAACGACGTCAACTATAGTGTAACAGAAACAGTATTTGCTGCCTTTTATTTCGACCAAAGATATAAGCCCTCTTTCACTCAAAAAAGAATGAAGGAAGCGGGATATCTGGGGAAAAAATCTGGTAGAGGATATTACGATTATTCATCAAAAAACAAACCAAAACCCAATCAAGACAGAGAATTAGGGAAAAAAATATTATGGCGTATATTATCTATGCTTATCAATGAAGCAGC
>CAYZIA010000041.1:0-5977 GCA_964478325.1 uncultured Weeksellaceae bacterium | reverse complement strand
ATTGCCAGCCGAGAAGATATTGATTTGGCTATGACAAAAGGGGTGAATTACCCAAAGGGATTACTCGCTTGGGCTGATGAGATTGGGATAGATAATGTACTGAAACAATTAGAAGATTTACAAGCAGAGTATGGCGAAGATAGATACCGGCCTTCTCCTCTTTTAAAACGAATGGTAAAGAAAAATAAAACTTTTTACTAGAGATGTGTCCTAATAAAAATTTAGCAAAAAAAGTAGTAGATAAAATGATGAGCGAAGATGCTTTTAGTCAGTGGCTTGGTATTGAGGTTTTGGAAATATCTGAAGGATATTGCAAACTAAAAATGATGGTAAGAGATGACATGACTAATGGATTTAAAATTGCACATGGAGGTATTGCTTATTCTTTGGCTGATAGTGCACTTGCTTTTGCTGCAAATTCACATGGAACCAAATCTTTATCTATTGAAACTTCTATTTCTTATACCAAGAAGGTGGAAGCAAGTGATATACTTACAGCTACTACAAAAGAGATAAAGAAAAGTGAGAAAACAGGATTCTACCACATTACAGTCACAAACCAAAATAATATTGAGATTGCTCATTTTAAAGGTACTGTTTATCGTACATCAAAAGAATGGATTACTAAAAACTAAAATTATGAAAAAATTACTTACACTTTTATTTTGTTTGCCAATTATTGGATATGGACAAATTAATATCGGAAACGACCAAACTATATGTTTAAATGATACAGCAGAGGTAATCGCATCATTACAAGGAGGAAGTCAAGGTGCTGGTATGGATACTGTAATATGTGGAGTTCATGCAAGTAATTATACATCAAATCTTACTAGAGGATTTTATTTTCAAGCTCTATCTTCATTTACTATTACTGGTTTAATGTGTGCTACTGAGAATTCAGGCCCTGGATATAATCAATCTGTTCAATGTGTAATATTCGGCGATTCTACAGGTGGAGTATGGAATTCATATCCGCCAAGTACCAATGGAATTGCTTTTACAACTCTTTTTTCTTCCATTGATGATAATACCATAGATTATATGTTGTGTAATATACGTATTGACTCAGGACAATATTATGGCATAATAGGTGTCAGACACGCAGCAGGAGCAGGAGCTTCTGGACAAGGTTATAATTCTTATACTAGCACTACCGGAGCTAATGTAATTATTGATGGAAATCCTACACAATTAAATAGATTATATTACCAAAATGGTTTAGCAGGTGGAGTTGCGTCTAGTGGTAGTTTTTTAGGAGTAACAGGAGGACAGCAATGTGGTAGAATTCATATGCTTACAGGGGGTGGAGTAAACTGGTATGATGTAAGTACTGGTCAGATGATAGGTGATGGAGACACCCTTTCTTACGCCCCTACTCAATCTACCTTTGTCGCAGGAGTAATTACTGATAGTATTGGGCAGCTTCATTCAGATACTATGCATATAGATGTTTTAAATACAAATATTTCTTCAACAGGGTTCTCATTATGTAATGGGCCTGTTGTACTTACAGCTCCAAGTAATTTTGCAACTTACAATTGGAGTAATGGAGCTTCTACATCTTCTGTATTAACCGTAAATACCCCTGGTAGTTATTATGTTAACTGCATAACAACTAATGGTCTTTCTTGCCAATCTGATCCAGTTACTATTTATTCTGGAACAATACCAATAACTTTATCAACTCCTGATTCTATATTTATTTGTCAAGGGGATACTCTTTTGATAGCTGGTCCTACTGGATTTAGTCAATACAATTGGAGTACTGGCGCTACTACTTCTTCAATAACAACAACATTAACTGGTAATTATACTTTAACCGTAATTGATGGAAATGGTTGTACAGGAACTTCAAATACAACTACTGTAGATATATCACCTCAATCAATATCTTTAAGTGCAACTGGTTATTCACTTTGTAATGGACCAGTTACTATAGATGCAGGGTCAGGATATTCATCATATTTATGGAGTAATAACAGTACTGCTCAAGCTATAGTTGTACATAATGCAGGCAACTATTTTGTAACGGTTACTTATCCTACAGGATGTACAGCACTGTCTAATACCGTAACAATAGCTACTGCAACAGGACAATTTTATTTCACCATTAATACTCCTGGAAATGACTCTTTATGTCAGCCAAATGGTCAAGTAATATTAGATGCAGGTAATTTTTCTTCCTTTAGTTGGAATACAGGAGAAACTACACAACAAATAACTGTTGATTCATTAGGTGTTTATTATGTAAATGTTACTGATTCTAATGGCTGTCAAGGAGTATCTAACCCTCCTTTTGAACTCTTTAATGCAGTAAATACTTCTGCTATTACTGGCTCAATTAATACTACACAATTTCAAACAGAAACTTATTCCGTAACACAGAGCTTTGGTTCAACATATAATTGGTGGATGAATAGCGGTAGTATACAATCAGGATTAGGCACAAACACGATAGATGTGATATGGAATTCAGCAGGTCAAGATATTATTTATGTTCTAGAAACAGATGTAAATGGTTGTGTTGGGGATACGGTAAGTTTGCCTATTTCTATTATCATTTCTTCAATTGAAGAAATAAATACAACTCCTAAACTTAAGAAAATTACAGATATCCTTGGAAGAAAATCTAAACAAAAAAAGAATATGCCTCTTTTCTATAAATATGAAGATGGAACAGTCGAGAAGAAAATAATAATTGAGTAATATGAATACCTACATAATAGACGCAATTCGTACTCCAATAGGAAACTTTGGAGGAATGTTAAAAGGAGTAAGAACTGATGATTTAGGAGCAATACCTATTAGGGAATTGGTCAAAAGAACTGGAATTGACACAAAGAAGATTGATGATGTAATTTTGGGTTGCGCTAATCAAGCAGGAGAAGATAATCGAAATGTGGCGCGCATGTCACTTTTACTGGCAGGATTACCTTTTTCTGTTCCTGGAGAGACTGTTAATAGATTATGTGCATCAGGAATGTCATCAATTATTCAAGCCCATAGAGCTATTAACACTGGTGATGGAGATATGTTTATTGCAGGAGGGGTTGAAAATATGACAAGAGGTCCATGGGTGATTTCAAAGATTTCTAAACCCTTTGGTAGAGATGCGAAAATGTATGATTCATCCTTTGGATGGCGTTTTGTAAACCCTAAAATGAAAGAATTATATGGAGTAGATGGTATGGGACAAACAGCCGAGAACCTAGCAGAAAAATACAATATCTCTCGTGAAGATCAAGATAAATTTGCCTATCACTCACAAATGAAAGCTGCCAAAGCACAAGCTACTAACAGGTTTGATGAAGAGATTGTATCTGTTGAAATTCCACAAAGAAAAAAAGATCCTATCATTTTTAGTAAAGATGAGTTTATTAAACCAAAATCCTCCTTAGAGGTATTGGCAAAACTAAGGACTGCGTTTAAAAAAGAAGGAGGAACGGTTACTGCAGGAAATTCTTCAGGATTAAATGATGGATCTGCTGCAATGCTCTTAGCATCTGAAAAAGGAGTGAAAGAGAATAAGCTTAGTCCTATTGCAAAGATTGTAAGCTCAGCAGTTGTGGGTGTAGAGCCAAAAATTATGGGAATCGGACCAGTTCAAGCATCAAATAAAGCATTGGAGAAAGCAGAGCTCACAATGAATGATATGGATATTATTGAGCTGAATGAAGCATTTTCCGCTCAAGCTTTAGCTTGTATAAAAGAATGGGGGTTAGAAGATAACGACCCAAGAATAAATCCAAATGGTGGCGCTATTGCTTTAGGACATCCACTTGGAGTAAGCGGTACAAGAATCTTACAAACTGCTGCTATAGAACTACAGAAAAAGAATAAAAAGTATGCCTTAGTAACTATGTGTATTGGTGTTGGGCAAGGCTATGCTACTATAATTAAAAGAGTTTAAAATGATTTACGAATTTAATGGATATAAACCAGTTATAAACGCTACTTCTTTTGTACATAAGGAAGCAGTAATTATTGGAAATGTAATTATTGGCAAAAATGTATATATAGGACCCGGAGCTTCAATTAGAGGTGATTGGGGGCAAATTACTATTGAAGATGGTTGCAATGTTCAAGACAATTGTATTGTCCATATTTTTCCAGGAAAAGATGTAGTCTTAAAAGAAAATTCGCATATAGGACATGGAGCTATTATTCATGGAGCAAGTATTGGTAAAAATGCAATGATTGGAATGAATGCTGTTATTATGGATGATGCAACTATTGGCGATGAATGTATTGTTGGAGCTCTTTGTTTTGTAAAAGGAGAAATGCAGATTCCAAATAGAAAAATAGTTGTGGGTAATCCTGCTCAAATAAAAGGAGATGTTTCTGATGACATGATTGCATGGAAAACAAAAGGGACAGAATTGTATCAAGAATTACCAGAAGAATGTAAAAGATTAATGAAAGAGTGTGAGCCACTTACTAAAATAGAAGAGAACAGAAAAAAGAAACAAAAAATAACTTTCGATACTTGGAAAAAGACACAATGAAGAATTACGAAAATTACGCATTAGGCAAATGGATTACAGGAGATGGAGAAGGAACTCAACTTCATAATGCTATTACAGGACAAATAATTGGAAAAGCATCTTCTAAAGGTTTAGATTTCTCTCAGATGATGGATTATGCAAGAAAAATAGGTGGTCCAGCTCTTAGAAAAATGACATTTCAAGAAAGAGGTTTGATGTTAAAAAAATTAGCTCTACATCTTCATTCTATTAAAACAAAATTTTATCCTATAAGTTTCCAAACTGGAGCAACAAAAATTGATAGCTGGATAGATATTGAAGGAGGTATTGGAAACCTTTTTACTAATGCTTCTCTTAGAAGGCAGTTCCCAGATCTACCATATCATGTGGAAGGAAATGCTGCACCTCTTTCAAAGAATGGAACTTTTATTGGTCATCATATCATGGTGCCTAAACAAGGTGTTGCGATTCATATTAATGCGTTTAATTTTCCTATTTGGGGAATGCTAGAAAAAATTGCGGTAAATCTAATGGCAGGAGTACCTGCTATTGTAAAACCTGCCACACTAACATCGTACCTCACTGAATTTATGGTTCGTGAGATCATAGACTCTAAGATTCTTCCAGATGGTTGTTTACAGCTAATTTGTGGAAGCGCAAGAGGAGTTTTAGATTCAGTAACGTCCGAAGATGTAGTAACATTCACTGGAAGTGCATCTACTGGTAGAATGTTAAAATCTCATCCTAGATTAATAGAAAAAGCCGTGCCATTTAATATGGAAGCAGATTCGTTAAACTGTTCAATACTTGGAGAAGACGCAATTCCAGGAACTGCAGAATTTGATATATTTATTAAAGAAGTTCAGAAGGAAATGACCGTAAAAGCAGGACAAAAATGTACTGCAGTAAGAAGAATAATTGTTCCTGAAAAACTAGTAGAAGATGTGCAAATTGCTCTTGGAAAAAGACTAGCAAAAACCACTATTGGAGATCCATCAGTAGAAGGAGTTAGAATGGGAAGTTTGGCAGGAAATGATCAAAAAACAGAAGTAACGGAAAAAGTAAAACAACTTGAAAAATCACAAGAAATAGTTTACGGTAGTTTAGAAGAATTTGAAGTAATAGGGGCTGATAAGAATAAAGGAGCTTTTATCTCTCCTATCCTATTTTTAAATGATGATCCATTTAACAAGATCGATTGTCATAATATCGAAGCTTTTGGACCAGTTTCTACTATTTTACCTTACACGACTATTGATGAAGCTATTGAACTTGCGAGAATGGGTAAAGGATCCTTGGTGTGTTCTATTATTACAAATGATATGGAAATTGCAGAAGAATTTGTAATGGGAGCAGCATCCATGCACGGTAGAATTTTGGTATTGAATGAATCCTGCGCAAAGGAAAGTACAGGTCATGGGTCTCCTATGCCACTTCTAACACATGGAGGTCCTGGGAGAGCAGGTGGTGGAGAAGAAATGGGTGGTGTT
>CAYZIA010000040.1:0-13618 GCA_964478325.1 uncultured Weeksellaceae bacterium | reverse complement strand
AAAGAGAAAAAAAGATTACTTCTTGGCTTGATGAGATAAAAGAAGATGCTAAAAGTATCTATCTTTTGGGTGATATTTTTGACTTTTGGTTTGAATACAAAGCAGTAGTTCCAAAAGGATTTGTTCGTCTACTGGGAAAACTAGCAGAATTATCTGATAGTGGAACGAACATATTTATAATTAAAGGAAATCATGACTTATGGATGCATGATTATTTACCCAAAGAAGTTGGAGTGCAAATTATAAAGGATAAAACTATATTACATGAAAATGGAAAGAAAATCTTCTTAGCTCATGGAGATGGATTAGGCCCTGGTGATTTTGGCTACAAAATCATTAAAAAGATATTTACAAATAAAGTTTGTCAATGGCTTTTTGCCAGACTTCACCCTAATTTCGGATTTAGTATTGCTCAATTTTGGTCCAAAAGAAGTAGAATAGAAAATAACAAAAATGATGAGCACTTTCTAGGAGAAGAGAAGGAATGGCTAGTGAGCTATTGCAAAGAAAAACAAAAAGAAAACCCAATGGATTATTACATCTTTGGCCATAGACATTTACCCTTAGAGATTGAAATCGATATAGAAGTAAAATACATCAACTTGGGTGATTGGGTAAATCATAACTCCTATGCAGTTTTTGATGGAGAAAGTGTGATGCTTGAATATTTTAACTAATACAAACCGAGCTAGAAATCAGATTTCTTATTTATCAAAAAAATCTAGAAAACTTATTTTACAATTAATTTTTTAGTTATCAGATTCTGATTGTTACTACTAACAGTTAAAAAATATAATCCTTTATCAAAATCAGAAAGATTTATATCAAACTCATGAAATCCTTTACTTAGTTTGTTGGAATATATTTCACTAACTATTTTTCCTAAAACATCGGTTAGTACAATAATAACATCTCTTTCCGCTTCATTGTCAAACAGAACTTTTGCGTCTGTGCTTGTAGGGTTTGGAAATATAGATAATCGATAGGAAACTGCTTTATTTTCATCTGATCTCATACTCAAACTTCCCATTTCTCCAATTCTAATATTATCCAAATAGAAGTTATTACTAGCCCCTTTGGTTACATACTCAAATTTAAATCTTACATTGCTTTTACTAATATTTGCATTTGTGAATAATGAATCTTCCGTCCAGTCATTATTAGTTGGTTTAAAATCAGAATCATATAGTCCAGAATGAGCAGTTCGTTCTGGTGAAATTGAATATGTTTGGCTATTAGGATTAATAAGATACCAATAGCCTGTTCCACATATAGACCACCAAACATTAAGTGCATTCACAGCATTAGTACTCACTCCAGCTCCAGCATGTTTGAACTTAATTTGCACATTATTTATTCCGCTCAAATCAAGTGGTGGAGTAATCAGGCCATCTTCACCAATATCTGTTGAATTATAAACATCCATTTTTACACTAGAATTTCCTTCAACAGCATTAGAAGAAAGAGCCCAAGTAGGTGTTTGCATAGCATCAAAGCTCCATTGATTATTAGCATCTTCTCCAATATTTTGAATTACCCAATCATTATTAAAACTATTCTCGTCTTCAAATCCAAAAGAATAAAAGTTAGCAGTATTTGGTGCATTAGTAGGATCAACAACTATGTATTTTGATTTTGTAAGAGAAACATCTCCATTTATAGTTGTAATTTTTAAAGTGACATCATAAGTTCCTGGAGTTGAATACATAACAGCTGGAGTAGAATCGTTAGAAGTAGCTGGTGTACCTCCTGCAAAAATCCATTCTCTTGTAATAGGACCACTATAGTTGAATGAGAAATCAACATAATTTACACTCTCACCTTCACAAATTAAAGTTTTTGGACCAAACCCACCTATTGGCCTTGCAGTAAAAGCAACTCTAGGTGTGCAAGTACTTATAATCGCACCATCATTTACTCCTGTTGCAATCAAATTCTCCTCAGAAACCAAGTGACTTCTAAAGCCAAAAACAGAAGAGTCACCACCTAAAACATAATCCATAACCATTTTTTGTCCTTCAGTAAACATATTCATACAATTATCATCAGAGTAGTCCATATAATTCATAAACATTTCACCATTTACAGTGTCAGAATCTACACAAAAAGGCTCACCATTTGGCTTAGTTTGGAAATAAGGAAAGTTACAAACATTAAAATTTGCTTCTTTATGTATTGGTGTATCAAAAATATTATCACTTCCACACTCATCATCTCCCCAAATATGACGCAACCCCAGCCAATGCCCAACCTCATGAGTTGCTGTTCTTCCTACCTGTTGAGATGCTGCTTCAATGGAACCTACATAATCATGTCTTAACACTATTCCATCTGTTGACATGAGTCCACCTTGAGGAAATTGTGCATATCCTAGAGTCATCCCTCCAATATTCGAAGTATGTTGAATGCTTTTTACCACCCAAATATTAAAATAATTTTGGCTATTCCAATAGCTAAGAGCTTTAACATTATTTCTGGCCTCAGTTGTTAGCGCAGAATAAACTCTATTGATTCCATCAGTACATTCTCCATTAGGATCAATTGTTGCTAATCGGAACTCAATATTACAGTTAGCAGCAACTACTGCAAAAGGAGCTGGTGTATTTATAGTATCTGGATTTTTACGATTCAAATCTTCATTCAAGATTCTTAATTGATCTAAAATTTGTGATTTTGAAATATTTTCAGCTCCTCCTTCATGAATCACATGGAATACAACAGGAATAATTCTTTTTTGAATATTTCCTCCTTGCTTTGCATATTGCTTATTAAACAAATAATTTTTTAAATCTTTTTCAAAATTATTTCGTAAATCTCTTATCTCAGGATACTTTTCTATCTCAATTTCTAACATTTCGTTTGTTCCACAAGGATTTACTTGCTGAGCTAAAACTGGAAAAGACAATAAAACTACTAATAAAAAACTGATTAAGTATAATAATTGTTTGTGCATAATTTTTAGTTTAGTATCAAAGAATTTAAGGTAACAAATATAACAATTATACTTAAAAATCATCATGGAAGAAAAGAAGAATATTTTTTTCAAAAAAGATGTTTTTCTGCATGATAAGAAGAACGAACTAATGGACCGCTTTCCACAAATCGAAATCCAATTTCTAAACCAATTTCTTTTAGCTTTTGGAATTGTTTTGGCTCAATAAATTCTACAACTGATAAATGTTTTATACTTGGCTGCAAATATTGTCCCATTGTAAAAACTGAAACTCCAAGATTTCGTAGATCATGCATTGTAGCAATAATTTCCTCTTCTGTTTCTCCAAGTCCAAGCATAATTCCTGATTTTGTTTTCATGCCGCCATCATGAAGAATATTTAATGTTTCCAAACTTCTGTCATATTGTGCTTGAATTCTTACTTTTTTGGTTAGTCGTCTAACGGTTTCCAAATTATGAGAAACAATCTCAGGTGCAGTATCTATTATTCTTTGAATCTGACTAATCTTTCCCTTAAAGTCAGGGATTAAAGTTTCCAAAGTTGTAGTTGGATTTGCTTTCCTAATTTCATTTATTGTCATAGCCCAAATTTCTGATCCACCATCTTTTAAATCATCCCTGTCTACTGATGTAATAACCGCATGTTTTACTTTCATTAAACGAATAGATTCTGCTACTCTTTTTGGTTCATTAGGATCTGCCAAAAGTGGACGGCCAGTTGCAACAGAACAAAAGCCACAAGAACGGGTACAAATATTTCCTAAGATCATGAAAGTAGCTGTTCCTTCTCCCCAACATTCTCCAATATTTGGGCAATGCCCACTTTCACAAATAGTATGTAAACCATGTCCTTTCACAAGATTTTTTACATCCTTATAAGCCTTCCCGGTAGGAAGTTTTACCTTTAACCAATTTGGCTTTCTTAGTGTAGATTGTTTTACCATCTTTTTCCAAAAAAGAAATTCATATTAATATAAAAACTAAGAAATGTTTTTTTGTTTTTGGCTATTCCCATGATGGGCAACTCCTTCCCAAAAGCATCTCCAACTATATTATTGTCTCCAATTTTGAAAGCATCTAAACTTACGCCTGCTTCAATAGATTTAATTATCTCATCTTTTTTGGAAAACTCAAAGTTACATCCAACTTTTAGATATCCTCCAATTTGTACTTTCATTTCATCAAAACCCTTAAAATAAGAGGCACGTCCGTATATGTTATATGGAGTATGTTCAGGATCAGTTGGATTATATTTTTCAGTTTCCACATAAAACTCATTTGTTATATCATCCTGATAAAGAATTTCTAAATAAACAGGTTTTAAAAAAGCAAGACATACTCCTGTAGAGGCAATAATACTTACCGAAATTCCACGAAAATCTGGTTTATCAAATATAATTCTTTCCTTACCAAAACCACTTCTAAGAAGAAAAGTAGAATTTAGTTTTCCGTAATCATATCCTTTTGCATCACTAAAAAAAGTATTGATGGTTTTTACCTGTTTTGGATGTTTCATACTTACGATATCCGCTTCGAAAAAGTATTGCCATCTTACATTATCGTTCCAAACTTTTCTTCCGTGAACTCCCCAACCTAAAAAATGTACATTTACTCCAAAATATCTTTGGTGTTTATAAAGAATCTTTTCAGGGCGTTTTAGTGGCTCTTGCGAAAAAACAAAAAATGGAAGGAGAAGTAATATGAAGCAAATTTTCTTCATATAAAATAAAAAGAATTAAGTATTTGTTTGCATTTTTTCTGGAACACTTCCTTCGCCAGGACATTTTTCATATATTCCACAAGAAAAAAGCACAAGAATAAAAAGTAACAAAAGAGAGATAAAAATGAATTTCTTATTCATGATAATTTTATTAATAAAACGCAAAAATACGGATTTTAATATATCTTTTGCCTATTAGATTTTTATCTTTGAAATCTTATTTGTTAATAAAAGTATGGCAGCAATTAATCCGAAAATTGAAGAAAGTTGGAAAGTATTACTCTCAGATGAGTTTAGTAAATATTATTTTATAAAATTAAAACAGTTTTTGTTAGAAGAAAAAAAACAACATACCATTTATCCAAGAGGTTCAGATATTTTTAATGCCTTTAATTTTACTCCTTTTGAAAAAATAAAAGTTGTGATTTTAGGGCAAGATCCTTATCATGGAAATGGGCAAGCACATGGCCTGTCTTTTTCAGTTCCTGATGGAGTAAAAAAACCACCATCATTAAAAAATATTTTTAAAGAATTGGCAGAAGATCTTCAAATTCCAATAGCGGAAACTGGCAATTTAACATCTTGGGCAAAACAAGGAGTTTTATTATTAAACGCTACCTTAACCGTTAGATCAAAAAAAGCTGGCTCACACCAAAAAAAAGGGTGGGAAAAATTTACAGATGCTATAATTCAAAAGATTTCAACCGAAAAAAAAGGAGTGATTTTCTTGCTTTGGGGAAGATTTGCACAAGATAAAGTAAAACTAATTGACAAAAACAAACATCAAATTTTAACTGCTCCTCACCCCTCTCCTTTCTCTGCTTACTCAGGTTTTTTTGGCTGCAAACATTTTTCAAAAACCAATGCTATTTTAAAAAAACAAGGATTAATAGAAATTAATTGGGCAATCTGATGAGAAAAATATGTTTCATAGCTATTTTTATTTTTTCTATAAATTGTTTTTCGCAAGAAAGATTGGTGCAAACTGCAAAAGACTACATTGAAAATAAATGTAAAATCAGTTTTGATGAAGTATTGTATATAAATATTGTCAAGCAAAGAATGTATCACATTAAAGAAAATAACATTGTAAAAACATATGTGATATCCTCCTCAAGTTATGGGGTTGGAAATAAAGCTGGAAGCTATAAAACTCCATTAGGATTACATAGAATAAAAGAAAAATTTGGTGACAAAACACCAATAAATGGAAAAATGATTGGAAGAGTGTATTATGGACAAATTGCAACAGTCTATACCGACCAAACAAAAAGCAAAACAGATGATATAACAAGTAGAATATTTTGGTTAGAAGGGCTGGAAAATGGGTTAAATAAAGGAAAAGGGATTAATTCCTACAAACGCTATATTTACATACATGGCACATCAGAAGAAGGTCGTTTAGGTACTCCTACTTCACACGGTTGTATTCGTATGAAAAATAAAGAAGTGATTGAGTTGTACGATAAAATAAAAATCGGTACTTTGGTACTCATTTTATAACCCAAAAGATTACTTATGGAAATAGGATTATTAGGACTAATAATTGTAATTGCTTTAGCTATTTATTTTAAGAAACCCAAAAAAGAAACAGAGAATTCTCAAAAACTTTTATTACAATTAAATGAAGCTCTCAGAAAAGAAATTCAGGAGATAAGAAAAGAGGTTGGTAAAAATTCTGAGAAAGGCCGAAAAGAAATTGAAGAAAAACTTAAAGACATAAATAAAGGAATTAGCACTTTCCAAGAAAGTTCAAAAGAAGATATGCAAAAACAATTTGCGTCATCAAATAAAGTAATAAAAGAAGTAACAGTAGAGCTTGAGAAGATTAAAGGTACTAATGAGCAGGTATTAGGTTTTGCCAATCAAATGAAAACCTTAGAAAAAATCTTAGGAAACCAAAAACAAAGGGGGATCTTAGGTGAAATTCAACTAGAAAACCTTTTGGCCAACGTATTACCTCCTGATCTTTTTCAAATGGAATATCATTTTAAAAATGGAGAAGTAGTTGATGCCATTGTAAGGGTTGGGGATTTCATAATTCCAATTGATGCAAAATTCTCATTAGACAATTATAATAAGATGATTGAAAGTAGTGACAAAGTAGAAATTGCAGAATTAGAAAAAAAATTCAAAAAAGACATAGGGCAAAGAATTGAGGAAACTTCAAAATACATTCGGCCAAATGAAAAAACTACAGATTACGCTTATATGTTTATTCCTGCCGATGGGCTATATCAAGATTTGCTAAATAGCAGAGTAGGATCTTTGCAAATTAACTCTAAGGATTTGGTAGATCATGCATACACAAAAAAGGTTATGATTGTATCACCAATGAGTTTGTTCCCTATGTTACAAATAACGGTAAAAGCTCTGCACAACTTAAAAGTGGAAAAATCGATTGAAGATATCTTAAAAAATATCGATAAATTATCTAATCATCTGAATACCTACAAGGATTCCCATGATAGATTAGGAAAAACTATCAGTACAGCTGTAAATCATTACAATAAATCCTCTAATGAATTTAAAAAAATTGATAAAGATTTTATCAAGATCTCAGGAGAAACAAGAGGTATAGATTTTGAACCTCAATTACTTGAAAATCCAAATATTAATGAAGAATAAATCACTTTATTTTTTCATCATACTTATTACAGCATGCACCTTTGGAAAGAAAAATAACTTACAAAATAGTGCTTTTATTTATTCTAAGCAAACAAAAAAAACACAAGCAATATTTAAAACATATAACAATAGCAAAACTACAAGCATCTTGTATTGCAAAATTAAAACTGTAAATCTTTTGAGTGTATTTTCTTCAAAAGAAAAGCAAAATAAAATCAATTATACTTTGAAAGGGAGGGTGTATTTATTGGGAGTAGATTCTCCGGTAGATAGTTTCAGTATTAACAAAGATATTGCAAGTGATACCACAAACAAGATTACTGAAGAAATAAACTTGGAATGTAAGGAGGGGGAAAAATATATAATAGAAATAAATTTGATAGATAATCATAAAGTAAGCACGACTAAGTATAGTATTAATATTGACAGAACAGTGATAAATAAGAATGACTATCTAATCTTTGATAAGAAGAATAAATTAAAATTTGGTAGCTATTTTAATATCTCAGACACGCTTTTTATTCAAAATAACACAAAGCAGAAAACACTTTTTGTGAAATATTATAAAGAAAAATTTCCTTTGGCAAAACCCCCTTTTTTAGTAGAGGAAATAAAGTCACAGAAAGTAAAAACAAAAAATACTTTCTTGATTCCCACTGATACTACTTTATTTATTTTTCCAATAAATAAAATAGGGATTTATCAGTTTCTAGATAAGGAAGAAGCTGAAAATGGAATGAATATTTTATCATTTGATAATGATTTTCCTAAAATAAATACGACAAAGAATATGATGCTTCCTTTACAATATATATGTACAAATGAAGAGTTTTCTAAACTCCAAGAAATCAAAAATTCAAAAATAGCGATTGATGAATTTTGGCTGGACAGGACAAAAGACGATAAAGATCAAGCAGAAAAACTAATCTACACATTTTATAAAAGAGTAGAATATGCCAATACTTTTTTTACTTCTTATAAAGCAGGATGGAAAACCGACAGAGGTATGATAATGATTATCTTTGGAACGCCAAATATCATTTACCAAAGCAAAGAGGGAGAGAGTTGGATTTATGGAGAAAAGAATAATATGTACGCTTTAAATTTTACTTTTACAAAAATAAAAAATAAGTTTAGCGATAATGATTTTCAACTTAATCGTTCAGCTTATTTCAAAAATATCTGGATTACAGCACAAAGATCTTGGAGAGAGGGACATGCTTATTCAAACATGGATATTAAAAAAAAGATATATGAACAGGAAAGACGAGAAAGACAAAGTCAACTCTATTTTTGGTATTAGACCAATAATTGAAGCAATTAATGCTGGAGAAACTATTGACAAACTCTTTATTCAAAAAGGATTACATAATGATTTATTTGCTGAACTTTGGAAACTAGTTCGACTCAGAAGAATCAATTATAAACATGTTCCTTTGGAAAAAATAAATCGATTAACTAGAAAAAATCACCAAGGAGTTTTCGCATTTATTTCTCCAATTGACTTTCATAATATAGAAGATGTCATTCCAACACTTTTTGAAGGAGGGAAAACCCCATTAGTTTTGGTATTGGATAGAATTACGGATGTAAGAAATTTTGGTGCTATTGCAAGAACTGCTGAATGTGCTGGAGTAGATACCATCCTCATTCCTGAACAAAATTCTGCTGCTATTAATGCTGATGCAATTAAAACTTCTGCTGGAGCATTGTATAAGATAATTGTTTGCCGTACCTGGAATTTGAAACTAAGTTTACAATTTATGAAAGATAGTGGGATACAACTTATTGCATGTACGGAAAAAACACAAGATTATATGCATAAACTGGATTATACTCCGCCAACTGCAATTATTATGGGATCAGAAGAGAATGGTGTTTCTCCTGAATTTTTAAAGATGTGTGATGTCAAAGCCAAAATACCAATGATTGGAGAAATTTCTTCCTTAAATGTATCAGTAGCAACTGGGGTTATTTTGTATGAAGCAATAAGGCAAAGAGACTGATTATGAGTTGGTTCACTAATTGGTTTGATTCGCCTTATTATCATATCCTTTATAAAAATAGAGATGAGAAAGAAGCGCAAGTTTTTATTGATAATTTAATTGAAAAATTACAATTAAAAAAAAGTAGTAAACTCATAGATATTGCTTGCGGAAAAGGAAGGCACGCTACTTATTTCAATAAAAAAGAAATGACTGTTATTGGAATAGATTTATCTCCTAACAGCATTGCCTATGCTAAGAAAAATGAAAACAATAATTTACACTTTTTTGTACATGATATGCGTGAAGTTTACAAAGAGAATCATTTTGATATTGCCACTAACTTATTTACTTCTTTTGGATATTTTGAGAATAAAGATGATGAGCAAAAAACCATAAATGCTATGGCAAGAAACTTAAAATCAAATGGTATCTTAGTAATTGATTTTATGAATGTAAAGAAAGTAATAGCCAATCTAATTTCTTCTGAAAAAAAAACAATTAATGATATTACTTTCAACATAAAAAGAAGTGTACAGGATAATCACATAATTAAAGATATTGAGATTATTATTGGTAATGATACTCAATATTTTCAGGAAAAAGTAAGGGCAATTACATTAGCAGATTTTTCAGCATTCTTTAGGAATGTTGGACTAAATATTATTGATATCTTTGGCAATTATAAATTAGATGATTTTGATGCTACTATATCTGATAGACTAATTCTTATTTGCAAGAAATGAATATAACAACATTGGGACTACTTCTTTTATCTGTAATTGCTGGTGCAATTTTTGTGGAAATTTTCAATCCAAAAAAAGGGAGAAATATTCAATTGTTACTAACTTTTAGTGGAGCTTATTTGTTGGCTATTAGTTTTTTACATTTACTTCCCGAATTATTTTGGTATAACTCAACAGAAAATATTGGGATCTATATTTTAGGTGGCTTTGTAATTCAGATTCTTTTAGAATATTTTTCACAAGGTATTGAGCACGGACATTTTCATAAAAGCAATATCATTCCTATTTCAGTTTTAATTAGCCTTTGCTTACATGCACTTTTAGAAGGGATCCCTCTTGGAGGAAATTTACATGAACATACGCATAATGTCTTACTTTATGGCATTGTACTACACAAAATGCCCGTGGCTATTGTGCTAATGACTTTCTTTTTGCAATCAAATATGAAAAAATCAAGGGCTTATTTTCTACTATTTCTATTTGCAATAATGTCCCCATTAGGTGTATATGCTGGAAATATTTTTGGGGCTCTTTCTGCTTTTCAAGATGAGATTATAGCAATAGTGATTGGAATTTTTATTCATATCTCTACCACCATTTTATTTGAAAGTACAGATGGGCATAAATTTAGTTTTACGAAAATTATTGCCATTATCATAGGGACTCTTCTTGCATTTTTAAGTTTGTAAATAGAAAAAAAATTGTTATTACAAGAGCGCCATATAGCAGGTTAAGATTTATCTATAGTAAGTTTATATACATAAGCAGCTATCACAGCTCCAACTATTGGACCTACAAGATAATACCATAAATTAGAAAGAGTATTTCCATCTCCCATTATCACATCAACTAATATTGGTCCAGTTCCAACTGCTGGATTATATGCACCTCCTGAAATTCCTCCACCAGCAAATGCTGCTGCCATAATGGTAAATCCAATTGCTAAACCATAGTAGGAGTTCCCCTCTGTTTTGGGATTTGTTGCAACATTTAATATAACTAAAACAAGTGCAAAGGTAAAGACAGCTTCTACTGAAAGAATTTGTAAAACGGAAGCTGTATTACTTGGTCCGACCTCCATAATAGTACCTCCTACCCACTGCACAAAAATTGCAGCCAAAAATGCACCTATCAATTGAGAAAGAACATAATTGATAGCTTCTTTTGTAGTAAGCAATCCTCTAAATATCATGGCAATACTTACAGCAGGATTATAATGAGCTCCTGATATGTGGCCTCCCATATAAACCATTACCATTAACATTACTCCTATAGCAAGTGGGTTTCCTGTCAATCCTATTGTTAGCACTAAAAAAAATGTGCCTATAAATTCTGTAATGTAATTTTTCATTTTTATTATATTTTAATTTCGTGTAAAAGTATAATAATTAATTTAAAAAGAAATTAGGGTTTTAAACTTTTTGAATTAATACAATAGCATAAGCAGAAATACCTTCTTCCCTTCCAACAAAACTTAATTTCTCAGTAGTAGTTGCTTTTATTGAAACTAAATCCGTATTAACTCCCATACAACTGGCTAATACTTTTTGCATTTGAGGAATAAATTGGCTAATCTTTGGTTTCTGTAAACATATTGTTGAATCAATATTTCCTAATTTATATCCTTTTTCACGAATAAGCATCATTACTTCTTTTAGAAAAACTTTACTATCAATTCCTTTGTATTTGGGATCATTATCTGGAAAATGTTTACCAATATCGCCTAGATTTGCTGCGCCTAACAGTGCATCACAAATACTATGGATTAAAACATCAGCATCAGAATGTCCTAAGCCTCCTTTACTATAAGGAACAATAATACCTCCAAGCCAAAAATCAAGCCCATCTTTCAACTGATGAACATCAAATCCGAAACCGACTTTAAAATTCATAATTAGTTCTTAGTCTCTAATTTTTTTAGTAACAAATGTTTCGCCAAGGTTAAATATTAAAGTGAAACGTAAAGTATTTGCTAGCGGATTACTTCCGTTTATGGAACTACTGGCGTCAATAAGGTAAGAAAAATCTAATGCAAAAACATTGTATTCAACCCCAGCTCCCATTGTGAAATATTGTCTATCTCCTTTTGTTGGATGCTCATAAAAGTACCCCGCCCTTATTGCAAATTGCTGTGCATACCAATATTCCAAACCAACAGAATAGTTCAATTCTCTAAACTCTTCTTTTGTTCCTCCTGGAGCATCCCAAAAAGATTGAAATACCCCATTTACTACGGATACATCAGGGTCCATTCCTCCATTAATTTCACCATCATCATTATAACTCGCTGGAGTTGGAACCAATAATTTATTTACATCAAACTCAATTGACATGCTGTTATAGTCATCAAAATTTGTAGCAATTGAAGTTCCAAAACGCATATTAATAGGAATAAAGTCTCTTACGGCTGTTTCTGTATAAGAAATTTTATTTCCCAAATTGGAGATATTTATACCCATTGCCCAATCAAAATCTTTTTTTGCAATTCGAACTTCTTTCTGAAAGTAAGAAGAAACATCAGCAGCAATAGATTGTCCTGCATGCGTTCCTAATCCTCCTGTAAGAGTTTGTCCCCCTGTTAAATCAGAATAAATATATCGAACTGCAACAGAAAGAGAATAATTATCAGAAAGTTTTCGAGCATAAGCTGTAGAGATTGCTAATTCATTTGGTTTGTATTGTCCAATTACATTACTATTAATATCAGTAAAAGTAATATCACCCAAAGAAAAGTATCTTAATGACATCCCTATTGTTTCTTTATCATTTCGTTTTAAATAGCCCGAAAGATAAGAAAGAGAAATATCTGGAACCAATGACCTTAACCATGGTACATAATTGATAGCAAAGCCCATATCATCTTCTACAAAAGCATATTTGGCAGGATTCCAATGCATTGAATTTGCATCAGGAGTAGAAGCCACCCCAACATCTCCCATACCTCCACTTCTAGAATCAGGCCCTATAATTAAGAATGGAACGGCAGTTGTAATGGTATTAAGTTCTAATGGAGCATCTATATTATCACCAACAGTTGATTGTGCAAATATTTGCATGCAAAATATGAGAGTGCATACTATGAAGAAAATCTTTTTCATTCTTTAAATTTATTTTAGGGTTGCAAATATATTCTTTTTTATTAAGGCCTATAACGCTTTTATTATCTTAATATTATTAGTTTCTCAGCTTTAGTTTGAGATGTGCCCTCTTCAGAAGTTACATTTAAACGATAAATGTAAATTCCAGGGCCTAACTTTTCTCCATAATTGCTTGTACCATCCCAATTAATTGGTCCAATTCTATAGCCATCATCAAACCTATTTTCTTTTATAGAAGCAACCATCTTTCCCGAAAGATTTAAAATTTGTAATTCTATATTCAAAAGTTCTCCTGCTCTATTATGCTGAAAATAAAATGCTGTACTATTTATAAATGGATTTGGATAATTTGTCAATTCAGAAAGCGTAAATTCATTGGCATCCGTTACATAAAAATCAATTATTTTTTCTGATGAGTTATTAAACACATCCCAAACTTTCAATCTTAAAGTATGATGACCTTTGGATAAATCATAAAAAGGATAAGT
>CAYZIA010000039.1:12903-13841 GCA_964478325.1 uncultured Weeksellaceae bacterium | reverse complement strand
CTAATATACCAGAATATTCCCTTCTAAAAACAGATTTAATTGAGAAAGGTATTAAGGATTTCTAGTATAAAGAAAAATTTGGAATAAAAGCTGGAATCTTATTAGACCAATTAAGATATTCTTCTCCAAACCTCTTTTCTAGAAATCTTTCTTCAGCAAACATTATTCGTTCATAATAGATCCAAAAAAGAAGAGAAATAAGTAAAATAAATAATAGATTATAAATAAAAGTAGAAATTCCTATCCAAACAAGATAATTTCCCAAATACAAAGGGTGTCGAACTATAGCGTATATTCCTGTTGAATTCAAAACTTCTGCTACTTGCTCTTTTGTATTTCTACCAGAAGTTCCTTTAGGGGTTGTCCCAATAGTGTAAAAACGAATAAAAAATCCTAACAAAGAAAGAAAAACTGAAATAATTATATATATCTTTTCGTTAGTAGCAGTAACACTACTGTAATCGGTAAGAAAGATGAAAGGAATTGCAATGAAAAATAAAATAAGAGGAAATTGTCCTCTGTATTTAAATAAAAAATTTCCTTGCTTTTCAAATGTTTGTACTAAGGCCATATTTTATCGCTTTTATTTATATATTGCCGAAAAAATTAAGATACAAAATTAATAAAAAGAGAAATACAGAGACAAATGTCTGAATTAATAAAATATAAGTTGGAATATCCCATTCATTCTTCTATAAATATCCTCTATAAAAGGTTATTCACTCCTAGCGGACTTTCCGAATGGTTTGCAGATGATGTGCATATTAGGAATAATGTTTATACCTTTTTCTGGGATGGAAGTGAGCAGGAAGCAGAATTAATTAAAAAGAAAGAAAATCTATTTGTCCGTTTTCATTGGCTAGATAGTGAAAATGATGAAGATTATTTTGAGTTCTTAATTCAAGTTGATGATTTAACAAATGATGTTTCCTTAATAA
>CAYZIA010000039.1:0-12893 GCA_964478325.1 uncultured Weeksellaceae bacterium | reverse complement strand
TTTATCCCAATTAAAATTTTCAACATGTTTCTTAAATGATGTTTCCTTAATAATTGTTGATTTTGCGGAAGATGAAGATGAAAAGGAAGAAAATACGCTTTTATGGAATACTCAAGTAGAGAATTTAAAGCACGCCTTAGGTTCTTAAGATTTTTAGAATCTTCTGAATGAGAAAACTACATCTTTTCATAATCAAATCATTTTTAGGTCCATTTATTGCTGCCTTTTTTATTGCTATCTTCCTGCTTTTAATGCAATTCTTATGGAAATGGATTGATGATTTAGTAGGAAAAGGACTAGAGTTTAATGAGATTACAGAACTATTATTCTTCGCCTCTATTAGATTTGTGCCTCTTGCTTTACCTATTGCTATGCTTTTGGCCTCCGTTATGACTTTTGGAGCATTAGGAGAGAAATCGGAATTAGTTGCTATGAAATCAGCTGGTGTCTCTTTAAGAAGAATCATGACCCCTTTGATTGTATTTGTCTTATTTATAAGTATAGGTTCCTTTATGTTTTCTAATTATGTAATGCCAATTGCTAATTTAAAAAGCGGGAGTTTACTTTATTCCATTCAAAAACAAAAACCGGCATTAAATATACAAGAAGGTGTTTTTTATAATGGAATTGAAGGATATAGTATTAAAGTAGAAGAAAAAAGTGATGATGGACAATCACTAAAAGATATTATTATTTATAACCATACCTCTAGAAATGGAAATGATAATATTATCATTGCAGCATCTGGTAGCATGAAACTTACTAAAGATGAAAGATTTCTAGAGTTTAAACTAATTGATGGCTATAGTTATTTGGAAGAGAAGGAGAAAAGTGGAAAAAGAAGAAAATCACATCGTACTACAAAATTTAAAGAAGATATAATTCTTTTTGATCTATCAGCATTTGATTTCAAACGAACAAGTACAGCGCTTTACAAAGGACATTATGCAATGCTTAATAATCAACAGCTAAATAATGCAATTGATTCTTTAAAACAGAAGCTTAATCAGAAACAAAAATTGATAAAAGAAAATCTTGTTGAGAAGTATAATTTATCAAAATTAGAAAAAGTAGAGACTAAAATAAAATTTTTAGATTCTAATTTTGAAAGCTTGCAAAAAAATCGGGTATATGATTATGCAATTAATAAATTAAGAACATTAAAATCGGTATCTAATTCAAATAAAATCGATTTAGAGTATAGTGAGTATATTATAAGAAAACACCAAATTGAGTGGCATAGAAAGATCTCTCTAGCAATTGCTTGTATTATCTTATTTTTGATTGGGGCACCTCTTGGTGCTATTATTCGAAAAGGAGGTTTTGGCATGCCTGTTATGATATCCATTTTCTTTTTTGTATTTTATCATATTATCAATATAATTGGAGAAAAAGCGGCAAAAGAAGAAACTCTATCAGTTGTAGAAGGAATGTGGATTGCAAATCTTGTTTTTCTACCAATAGCTATTTTTCTTTCTTATAAAACTTCAAAAGGAATTACTATTCTTGATACTAGTATCTATACTAATCCCCTCAGAAAGCTATTTAGAAAGCAATGAAAATTCTACAAATATGTAGTAAGCCTCCTTTTCCTAAGAAAGATGGGTATGCTCTAGCTGTAAATCATATTACAGATACTTTAATTCAAAGAGGAAATAACTTAAAAGTAATAGCAATTAGTACGCCAAAACATGCAGCTGAGAATATCCCAAAGCAATATTTAAAAGATACAAATTTTGAATATATCTTTATTGATACAAGCTTAAAGATACTTCCTGCTTTTCTTAATTTATTCTCAACTTCATCTTATAATACCAATCGATTTTACTCTAATAATTTTTCTAATAGGTTAAAAGAGATTTTACACAAAAATAGTTTTGATATTATCTTATTAGAAGGACTCTTTCTTTGCCCATATTTTGATATAATTAAAGAAAGATCAGATGCAAAGATTCTTTTAAGAGCACATAATATAGAATCCGATATTTGGAAAGGATTAGCCAAACAAAGTGCTAATCTCTTTAAAAAATGGTATCTAAATATCTTGCAAAAAAAACTATTTAATTACGAAAGAAAGATAGTAAAAAAAATGGATGGGATAATTTGTATTAGCGAAAAGGATACAAATTGGATGAAAAAACAAAATTTAAAAGAAGTAATTACTATCCCCTTTGGGATTAATTCCGAGAATAAAACAATTTCACCTCTAAAAAAGAACACCATCTTTCATATTGGTTCTATGGATTGGATCTCAAATCAAGAAGGTATAAGATGGTTTGTAGATAAAGTTTTTCCTATTATAAAAAAGAAAAAAGGAAATGCTATACTACATTTAGCTGGAAGAAGTATGCCAAAATCTTTTTGTGATATTGCAGAAAAAAATATAGTGATTGATTCAGAAATAGAAAATGCAAAGGATTATATGAAAAAACATAATCTCATGATTGTACCAATTTGGAGTGGAAGTGGAATAAGAATTAAAATTTTAGAAGCAATGTCACTTGGAAAAACGATTATTTCTACTACTATTGGTGCCTCTGGGATTAAATATATTAACAAGAAAGATATTCTAATAGCTGATAATGAACTTGATTTTGCAAAAAAAATTATTTGGTGTTTTAAGAATCCAATAGAAAGCGAGATTATTGGTAAAAATGCCAAGATAAATATTCAAGAGAATTATAGTTCCTTAGCAATTTCTGATAAGTTAGATAAATTTTTAAATAAAATACAAACATTATGATGTATCTATTTTGGATTTGTTTATTTCTTTTAGTATATACTTATTTTATTTTCCCATTTTCTACTATCTTTTTAGCCAGAAGAAGATCTTTAAATAATAAATTTTATAATCAGAAAGATGAAATGCCATCTGTTTCCATATTAATAGCAGCTTATAACGAGCAGGATGTAATTAAAGAGAAAGTGATGAGTATTATTAATTCAAATCTTCCAAGCAGTAAAATAGAGATTATTATTGGATCAGATTGCTCTACAGATAATACCAATGAAATTATAAGTAAATTAGCAAATAATCATTCATTCATAAATGTAAAAATATTTACAGAAAGAAGTGGAAAGTCATCTGTAGTAAACAAATTGGTAAAACAAGCAAAAAACGAGATTATTATTCTTACAGATGCTAATATTATTTTTTCTAAAAATACAATTAAGTCACTTATTCGGCACTTCAAAGATTCAAAAATTGGGCTTGTAGATTCTAATATGGTAAATATTGGAATTAAAAAGAGTGGGATTTCGCTTCAAGAAAAAACTTATATTAGTTCAGAAGTAAAGTTCAAGCATGCAGAAAGTAAACTTTGGGGAATGCTTATGGGACCTTTTGGTGGCTGTTTTGCAATTAAAAAATCTCTTTTTGTTCCTATTCCTGAGAATTTTATGGTTGATGATTTTTTTATTTGTATGAATATTCTTAAAAATGGGAATCTTGCTATTAATGATTTAGATGCAGTTGTTTATGAAGATGTCTCTAATCAAATATATGAAGAATTTAGAAGAAAAAGAAGGATCTCAATGGGAAATTTTATCAATCTTTTTCATTTTAAGAAGTTGCTATTAAAACCATTCAGCAGATTAGGATTTATTTTTCTCTCTCATAAAGTAATAAGGTGGTTCGGCCCTATATTATTAATCCTTGTATTAACATCTAATTTCATTCTAATTTCAGATAATATTTTTTATAAGATAACTTTCTTTGTACAACTTATTTTATTTATTTTCCCATTTATTGACTTCTTATTACGAAAAATTGGAATACATATTTTAATTTTGCGCTTTGTTACACATTTTTATAGTATGAATTTGGCTCTTTTTATAGGTATGATAGATTACCTTACAGTAAATAAAAAAGGGGTTTGGGAGCCAACAAAAAGAAAACAAGATGAAATTCAATAGCATAAAGGAGGCAATTTCCGATATAAAACTTGGAAAAGTTATCATTGTAGTAGATGATGAAAACAGGGAGAATGAAGGAGATTTTATAGCTGCAGCCGAGATGGTAACTTCTGAAATGATCAACTTTATGGCAACCCATGGTAAAGGACTTATTTGTGTTCCTTTAATAGAGGATAGATGTGAACAATTAGGGCTTGATTTGATGATTGGAAAGAATACAGCAGCTTACGAAACATCTTTTACTGTCTCAGTTGATTTAATCGGTAATGGTTGTACGACAGGAATCTCAGCATCTGATAGAGCAAAAACTATTCAAGCACTTGTAAATACAAATACTAAAGCAGAAGAATTAGGGAAACCAGGACATATTTTTCCACTTAAAGCTAGAAAAGGAGGTGTTTTAAGAAGAGCTGGACATACAGAAGCTGCTATTGATTTGGCTCGTCTTGCTGGATTAGAATCAGCTGGCGTAATTGTAGAAATTTTAAATGAAGATGGCTCAATGGCTAGAACACCAGAACTTTTTGAAATTGCAAGAAAGTTCAATTTAAAATTTATTACAATTAAAGATTTAATTGAATACAGAATTCAAAATGAGACTCTAATTATTGAGGAAGCAAATGTCCATTTACCTACAAATTTTGGTGATTTTAATATGAAAGCGTTTCAGCAAATTACAAATAATCAGTTACATTTAGCTCTCATAAAAGGTGAATGGAAACAAGATGAACCTATTTTGGTAAGGGTACATTCTTCTTGTATGACGGGAGATATTTTTAATTCTTGTAGATGTGATTGTGGTCCTCAATTACAAGCATCCCTTTCGCAAATTGAAAAAGAAGGTAAAGGTGTTTTAGTATATATGAATCAGGAAGGAAGAGGAATTGGTTTACTCAACAAACTAAAAGCATATGAGTTGCAAGAAAAAGGGAAAGATACAGTTGAAGCAAATTTAGAACTTGGATTTAATGCTGATGACAGAGATTATGGAGTTGGTGCCCAAATTTTAAGAGCTATTGGTGTTTCAAAAATAAAGTTGCTCTCTAATAATCCTAAAAAAAGGGTTGGACTTATGGGGTATGGAATTGAGATTATAAAAAATATTCCTTTAGAAATTGATTCGAATAAACATAACGAATTTTATCTGAAAACAAAAAGAGATAAAATGGGACATTCATTTAATAAACTAGATGAGTAAAGAATTTATTATTTTAGGAATTGAATCTTCCTGCGATGACACTTCTGCCGCTATCTTGCAAGGAAAGAATATACTATCAAACGTGATTGCAAATCAGGAGATTCATCAACAATATGGTGGAGTCGTGCCAGAACTTGCCTCCAGAGCACATCAGCAAAATATTATACCTGTGGTGGATTCTGCAATAAAAAAAGCTAATATCCAAAAAGAAGATATTGACGCAATAGCTTTTACAAATGGTCCAGGCCTTTTAGGTTCTCTTTTAGTAGGAAGTTCTTTTGCAAAATCATTTGCCATTGGAATGAATATTCCTCTTATTACTATTAACCATTTACAAGCACATATTCTAGCACATTTTATTGATGAAGGAAATCCTCAACCAAAATTTCCATTTTTATGTTTAACAGTCTCTGGTGGACACACTCAAATTGTAAAAGTAAAAAGTTCAAATAATATGCAAATAATTGGATCAACTTTAGATGATGCTGCAGGAGAAGCTTTTGATAAATCAGCAAAGATTTTGGGGCTATCCTACCCTGGCGGTCCACTTATAGACAAACATGCAAAAAAAGGAAATATCAATACATTTTCTTTTGGGAAACCAAAAATAAAAAATTTAGATTTTAGTTTTAGTGGTCTTAAAACCTCTATTCTTTACAAAATACAAGATGGAGTAAAGGAAAATTCAGATTTTATTAAGGAGAATTTAGAGGATTTATGTGCTAGCATTCAGCATGCAATTGTAAGTATCTTACTTGATAAATTACAAAAAGCAATAAAGCAAACTGGGATAAAGCAAATAGCTATTGCTGGAGGTGTTTCTGCTAATTCTTATCTAAGAGATCAATTAGAAAATTTAGCTAAGAAGGAAAAATTTGATTTTTTTATTCCTAAATTTGAATATTGCACTGACAATGCAGCCATGGTTGCAATTGCTGGATATTTTAAATTTTCTGATAAGAACTTTGCACAGCAAAGTGAAAGCCCTTCGGCTAGATTACTTTTTTAAAAAATCAATTGTAACATCTACTGCTTCCTTTAAATGAGATGGAAACCTATCTAAATCATAAGGATGAAAACCTCCTAAAACATGATTAGCTCCATCAATAATATATAACTGAGATCTGGAGTTCCATTTATTTAAATTTTTAGCTTCCTCAATTTTTACTGTTTCATCATCACTTCCATGCACAATAAGTTGTGGAATTTGTATACTTTCAATGGCTTTTTTAATAATAATTCTATCTCTATTTGCTATGCAATTCTCATAAAACTGATAATACATTGGCATATTTTGTTTTGTTCTTCCATTATAGATATATGCAACTCCTTTTTCTTTCCATACTACTATTTTTTCTTTAAGTATTCTGCTAGTAAGATCTGATGGTGAGGCCCAAGAAATTACTTTGTTGATTCGCTTATCTTCTACTACTTTTAACATAGAAATAGCTCCTCCTCTGCTATGGCCAAAAAGAAAGATTTCTTTAGGACTTAAATTTTTTTCTACCCAATCTAATACAAAACCCAAATCATCTAATTCTTTACAAAAATTGTTCTTTCCAAATGCATCTAGATCTACAAAATTAATAGGATCTTCTATTGTTGTTCCATTATGAGAAAAGTTGAATTTTACGAATGTAAAATCATTCTTTACAAATTCTGTGGCTATTTTATTAAAAGGACCCCAATCTTTAAATCCCTTAAACCCATGAGAAAACACAACTACTTTTTCGCTCACTTTATTTTGATTAAAATTAGTGTCAATCAATATAGGTCGATTGTCACTTCCATCAATTATTATATGACTTTGGTTTATTTTCATATTGAAAAAGTTTATTTAACCCCTTCTTTTGAGAATAAAGAATTGGATTCTAAAAATAACTTTTATACAAACTCTAAAGATTCTTCACTCCAAGAAGTTCAGCAATCTTAGCGCCAATTTGAGCAGGAGATTCTACAACATTTACACCACATTCTCTTAAAATTCTCATTTTAGCCTCTGCTGTATCATCAGAACCACCCACAATTGCACCTGCATGTCCCATTGTTCTACCTTTAGGTGCAGTTTGCCCAGCAATAAAGCCAACCACTGGCTTTGTCCCATTTTCTTGAATCCACTTAGCTGCGTCTGCTTCTAATTGTCCTCCAATTTCACCAATCATAACAATACCATCTGTATCATCATCATTCATAAACAATTTGACAGCATCTAAAATGGTTGTTCCAATTATAGGATCACCACCAACACCTATTGCAGTTGATATTCCTAACCCTGCTTTTACAACTTGGTCAGCTGCTTCATAAGTTAATGTTCCTGATTTAGAAACTACACCAATTCTTCCTTTTTTGAAAACAAAACCAGGCATAATACCACATTTTGCTTCCTCTGGAGTAATTACTCCTGGGCAATTTGGCCCTACTAAAAAACAATCTTTATCTGTAATATATTCTTTAACCCTTATCATGTCTTTTGTAGGGATTCCTTCTGTAATACAGATAATTACTTTAATTCCTGATTCAGCTGCTTCCATTACTGCATCAGCTGCAAAAGCTGGTGGTACAAAAATAATGGATGTATTGGCATTAACTTGATTTACTGCATCATTAACAGTATTAAAAACTGGTTTGCCTAAATGGGTTTGGCCTCCCTTTCCAGGAGTAACGCCACCAACTATATTAGTTCCATACGCTATCATTTGCTCTGCATGAAATGTTCCTTCAGAACCTGTAAACCCTTGAATAATCACCTCTGAATATTTATTTACTAATACGCCCATTTATTTATTTTGGTCTGCAAAATTAGAACATTATACCTATTGACAAAGTATTTTGAATACTTTTGCAAAATGAAAAAGATAATAGAGAAAATACTTTTAATTATATTAATTGTTATTGGACTAGTTGCTCTTGGAATTTTAGATATTGTTGGAGTTATGAAGCATGGAATAGGCTATTTCTTTTATTAATACCTTTTTATTAAATGGAAGAATACAATAGAAAAGATACCATTTGTGCATTATCCACAGGAATTGGAATGGGAGCAATTGCTATAATTCGTACTTCTGGAATTAAGGCCTTTTCTATTTGCAACAAAATATTTTCGAAAAATATAACAAATGTAAAATCACATAGTATTCATTTTGGAATTTTGAAAAAAGAAGAAGAAATAATAGATGAGGTTTTGATTAGTTTTTTTAAGAAACCAAATTCTTTTACTGGAGAAGATATGTTTGAGATTTCTTGCCATGGCTCTGTTTTTATTCAGAAACAAATTTTAGAATTGCTAACAGAAAATGGAGCACGAATAGCAAAACCAGGTGAATTTACTTTAAGGGCTTTTAGCAATGGGAAAATGGACCTTTCACAAGCAGAAGCAGTGGCGGATTTAATTGCATCAGAAAGCAAAAAAGCACACCAAATTGCGATAAATCAAATGAGAGGTGGTTTTTCGAATGATTTAAAAATATTAAGAGAGCAGCTCATTAATTTTGCTTCTTTAATTGAATTGGAATTAGATTTTTCGGAGGAAGATGTAGAGTTTGCAAATAGAGAGCAGTTTAACCAATTGCTTTTATTGATAAAGAAAAGATTAAAAAAATTGATTAACTCCTTTCATCTAGGAAATGTAATAAAAAATGGGATTCCTGTTGCCATATTGGGTGCTCCAAATGTAGGAAAATCAACATTACTTAACGTGCTAGTGAATGAAGATAGGGCTATTGTTTCAGAAATTGCAGGAACAACCAGAGATACTATTGAAGATGTAATAAACATTGAGGATATACAGTTTCGATTTATCGATACGGCAGGACTTAGAGATACAAAAGATACAATCGAGAAAATAGGAATTAAAAAGGCATTGGAAAAAGCAGAAAAAGCAGAAGTAGTTATTTATTTATTGGATGCTACGACTAATATTAAAGCCCAAGAAAAAGAAATTGTAAAAATTAAAAAACTACAAAAAAAATTAATTGTCGTAGTGAATAAAATGGATCTCAATCCAAATATTTATGAAACACTAAAAGAAAAGAATTATCTATTTATTTCTGCTAAGAATAAAGATAGAATTGAAGGTTTGAAGAAAGCCATTATAAAAAGTATTAACACCAATTTATCCTCAGATGAGACAATTATAAGTAATAGCCGTCATCAAGAAGAATTATCTAATACGCTAGAGGAAATCATTGCAGTAATTGAAGGATTAAATGATGGAATTAGTGGTGACTTGTTGGCTATAAATATTAAGCAAGCACTTTATCATTTGGGTTTAATAACTGGAGAAGTTACTACTAATGACTTACTCGGGAATATCTTTAATAAATTCTGTATCGGCAAGTAACTTGTTGAAAATCAATATTTTATTCAATCTTTTTACCATTAAGTATTTGATTTGTTTGACTAAATGGAGAGCCACTAGTAGTTTCTATATAAATAATAGTACTTCCGGTAAAATAACCTTCAGCCCAATAATTATAATAAGACGGAAAATCCGATATCTGTCCCATCGAATTTACTTTAAGTTCTTCTGTGTACGTGGGACCAAAAGGTATTAAAAGAGTACTAGCTAGTGTTCCATAAGTAATCTTAGCAGTCCATATAGTAGTATCTGAAGATGACATATAGGGGTTACTGGTGGAGGTATACGTACTAAATTCCCAGTCACCTAAATATTTCTGGAGAAAGAGTACGCTTTGAAATGAGTAGGCTTCATCTTTTTGACAAGAAGAAAAAATAATTGAGAAGTAAAATAATATAAATAATAATTTTCTCATTGTACGTTTTTACTACTTAAATGAGTCGTTTATTCCCCTATTATTAAGGTTTTAGTTTTAGTTTCATCTATATCTTGGTCAGTTATAATAATATCCTCAGGATTTAAGTTTGATTGATAATTAGAATCAATATACTCTCCATTCTCAAATAATCCTTCAAGTATTCTTCCATCAATAGTTGTAAATTTTCCTTGACCATGTGATTTACCTTCTTTCCATGCTCCTACATATATATCTCCATTAGCATAATTGCAGATTCCATGACCTGTTTTTTTGTTATCTATAAATTCTCCTATATATTTATCTCCTTTATTAGTCCCACTTCCCCAAGTATAGGTTCCTTCACCATGAGGATCACCATCCTTAAATTCACCAACATATACATCGTTATAATGAGGGCCTTCTCCCCAAGTATAAGTCCCTTCTCCATTTGGCTTATTATTTTGCCATGTACCTATATACGAATCTCCATTTGCCCCAATATAGGTTCCTTGTCCATTTGCTAAATTATTTTGATATTCACCCTTATATATATTTCCGTTAGCATAAATACATTTTCCATGACCTGTTTTTTTATTGTCTTTTAGTTCTCCCATATAATGAGTACCATTAGGATAAATAGTGTCTATTATCTTTGAAACTTGAATAATTTCTTTACTATCTTGTTCATTACTTTCTATTTCTGTTTTTCTTTCCACACAAGAAAAAAATAAAAAAAGAGAAAATAGAATTAGTAGTAGTTTCTTCATTTTTTTAAGTTTAATATGAAATACTTTCTTTATTAAAATAAAAGTTGATAGGAATGGATGATAAAATTCTTCTTAGCCTATTTTTATATAATTATAACAATTTATAAAGCCAAGATGATTATTCCACTTTTAATCAATTCGCTTGCAAAAATTAACCTCTAACAAATAAGGAGATTATTAATTTAAAAACTTAATCCTCCTTTTTACAGCAAGATTCATTACAACAACGACATCCCCCCATTGCTGCAGCAATTAGAAAAAGAGCATATGCTGTAAGTGTTGGAATTAGTTCTAACCCATCTTTGGTAAAAGTGTGGTACAATAGACATATAAAACCAGCTGCCCATGCCACACAAAATAATTTATAGCAGTTTTTTGTTTTCATAATTAGAATATTTAATTTTTACAAAACTAATAAAAAATTACATATTTAGTAATAATAACTTTTATTGCATATTATATAGACAGCCATCTCCAACACTACAAAGCAAAGACAAGCATAATACTATAATAACTAACCACATTAATGCCTTAAGGGAAACTTTTTGCCATCTTTCCCATTGACTTAAAGGTCTAACTTTTCCAGTAATCAAACGAATTAGGAAATAAATAACTGAGAAAATAATTGAAAATCCACCTACAGCCCCTAATAGGACTCCAAAATTAGGGCCTGGGGCTGACTCAATAATTTCTGTTTCTATATTTTCTACAATAGGAAAAGATGCATTAACTATATTTATTAGAGCAAAAGAGATAATCACAAGTACCAATAGTTTCTTCATTGCAACAAAGATAAAAAAAGTCAGAATAAGAAGATTATACTCTACTATTGAAATATTAATTTTTTGCTTATTTTACCTTCATTCGTTTCAATCTCTAGGAAGTAAATTGCTTTTGGATACTGTGCTAAGCTAATTTGTTTTGTGTACTCACCAATAAATTGATATTTACTTTCTATAAAGACCCGTTCACCTAATGTATTAACAACCCTTATTTCTAACTCTTTTTTTACTTGAGTTTTAAATGAGATGTTAAATATATCTCTACTTGGGTTAGGATAAATCTCTAAGTCAGTAACAATTATATTACCTTTATCCTTAATAGACATTAACTTCTCTAATTCTTTTGTAGATTCATTTTCAATAAGTGGTTTCTGATTTTTCTCTATTTCTAATCTTTCTAATTGATTTATTCTTAGTTCTAATTTTTGTATAATCTCTTGATGATCTTCAATTATCTGTTGTTGCTCTTGCACCGCTTTAACAAGTGGAACTACAAATTCTGCATAACGAAGACTATATGTGTCTTTATCATTCTGAGGCTTATCTACTCCACTAAAATCATATCCTAAGTCTTGTGCTGCCTTCTCAACCTCTTGAGCAATAAAACCTGATTGTAAGATGTCTCCTTTAAGTTTCTCACTTTCTTTAATTCTTAAACTATCCGGAGTATTATGAAACTTCGCTATAGCATTCATATCTAGATTATAGGTTACAGGTCTTAATTTTTTAATAAAGTCTAATCCTTGAACATCCTCTGTAATATTAGTTTTAAAACGTTCGTCTGAGATATTAGACCAAGAAGAATATCCTCCAATACTTAAAACTGAATAGTTACCTAAACGAACTTGATTACTACCAGTACATTCAGTATTGTATCCTAATGCGGTGTTGTTGTTTCCTGTGGTATTATAATATAAGGCTCTATATCCAAAAGATGTGTTGTATAATCCTATAGTATTATTACCTAGAGCATAAGTTCCTAAGGCCGTGTTTAATCTTCCTGTGGTATTAGAACGTAAGGCCTTATATCCAAAGGCTGTATTGTTATATCCTATAGTGTTTAAATATAGTGCGTAATTCCCTGAGGCTGTATTATTGCTTCCTATAGTATTATTATATAAGGCGTAATTTCCTGAGGCTGTATTATTGTTTCCTGTGGTATTAGAACGTAGGACATAATATCCTGAGGCTGTGTTATTGTATCCTGTAGTATTAAAATGTAGTGAATAATATCCTAAGGATGTGTTTTTTTTTCCTGTAGTATTATTATATAAGGAATAATTTCCTAAGGATGTATTTTTACTTCCTGTAGTATTATTATATAAGGCATAATTTCCTGAAGCTATATTGTTGCTTCCTGTTGTGTTTAAATATAGGGCTTTATATCCTGAGGCTGTATTGTTGTTTCCTGTAGTATTATTACGCAGGGCATTATTTCCTGAGGCTGTATTGTTGTATCCTGTGGTGTTAGCATATA
>CAYZIA010000038.1:0-13963 GCA_964478325.1 uncultured Weeksellaceae bacterium | reverse complement strand
AAGCATAAGCGGTTAAGTCTATAGTATCATTAGATGCATTATACACCTCAAAATATTTGTTGTTTGAACTACCTTCTGCATACTCAGAAAAATATAAACTACCTATTGTAGTAGGCGCATAAACGCAAGATCCATCATCTATAACAGCTGTAGAATTGTAATTATAAGCGCTTGAATCTGTACATCCAGAAATAGGAAAAATACAACTATCTGGCAAAACAGCTGTAGAATCATAATTTAATGCTAAGGAATCCATACATCCTATAATACAAGACGAATTTAAATTTAACCCCCCATTAAAAGGAGCTCCTCCTGTAATCGCAGTATCGCCATTTGCATCTAAAAGATGCCAAGAAACTTCATAAGGATAAGTGCCACTACTTACGGTTAAATTGTAACACCCATCAGGGATACAATTAAATGTTTCGCTACCATAATAGCCGCCTGTTAATGTTGTTGAGATTGCTGCAGTAGAACTTGTAATTTCTTGTAGCACAAAGAAAGCGCCATTCCAACCATCCCCATAGGAATCATACATCTCAAGAACCAGAGTATTTCCTATACAATAAACACAAGAACTATCATCAACAGTAGCTAATATATTATAATTAGAAGCTAAAGAATCTGTACACCCAAATATTGGACAAGGAAGAGAAGTGCCAACTTGAAATTGATCTGTCCCAGACGATCCAGACAATAAGCCCCCAGCAGCAATAGAGACTGAATTGACATAAATTACATAGTTTCCACCTGTCCATCCATTTCCATAAGCATCATACATATTGAAATTGTAGCAACCATCTGCTAAGCAAATAGTATCAACACCGACAGAATCGGTATAATTAAGATAATACCCCGAACCAGAGCCAAGAATTGCTCCATTAGAATTGGTTATATCCCAAGAAATATCAATAGCCCAATTACCAGAGTTAATAACTACCACCACATTATTTAGTCCATAATAATTACATGGATAGACGCAAGAACTATCATTTAGATTGGCCGTTGAATCAAAATTTAATGCTAAAGTATCTGTACATCCTGGATATAAGCAAGAACCATCATTAATATTCGCTAATGGATTGTAATTAATCGCACTGCTATCTGTACAACCTGGAACGGTATTTACCATTACAAACCAAGCGTTAGTTTGTATACAACCATTACAATCAGTAACAGTAACAGATTGAGGCCCCACAGATAAACCAGAAACATCCTCAGTGGTATCACCCGAAGCCCATAAAAAAGCGTAAGCAAGGCCATTTGTTCCAAAACGAGTGTTTGGCCTATTACTTGTAGTAGAGGTGGTAGGCATCGTACAGATAGATCCCGGAACATTTCCTTGATAAACATAACTACAACTAACAAATGAGGTAGTTGTATAATACCAAGTATTATAAGTAGTATAAAATGAGTTACTAAAGCAAGTAGTTATAACGATATTTCCGCCGTTCCAAATAACTGGCGTAGAAAATGTAAAATCATTCCACCCTACAACAGCAGTATAATTTCCAGAGTATACATTTGTTGTTATACCTGCCTCAGTAAGAGAAAGATTTAAATTATTCATAACCTGACCGCTAGCTGTTTCAATATTCCATCCAACAGAAGAAAGTGATTGCCCAACTTGAAGCCCTAAAGCGGAAAGTTCCGACGCTCGAAAAAGTAATTCACTTTTAGTGTTTTTATATTGAGTGTAAAATAATGCTGCGCTTTGAGTATAGCTTCCAGAAATATTTGTTGAAGTTCCTAAGTAGATATCAGTTGAACAAGGGGAGCCTCCAGTTACTGTGACATTAATAGAGCCATCATTTGCCCCAGGCGAAGACTCATCAATTACAATTCCCGAAACCGAAATAGCTGTTGGCTCATTAATTGTAACAAAAATAGAGTCTGAACAGCCATTAGTTGAATCAGATACTATACAGGTATACACGCCAGCAGATAAACCGGTAATTGTAGAGATAGTTTGCCCATTAGACCAAACATAAGAGTCTGTTCCATAACCATTTGAGACAATCACAGAGATCGCTCCTGTTGAATCTCCATTACAAGCCACATCTGTAATTGTAGCGGAAGCATTATAATAAGTACACGGAGTAACATCAAACACACACACATTATCTATCCACACATAGTCTGCGTAAAACCCTGATGAATATCCTGTGTTGTAATTACACATAGCTTCAAATGTTACATACACTTGTGATTGGCCAGCATAAGCAGACAAATCATATGCGTATGAATTTATGCCTGACATTGTTACATCATTAAAAGCCGTTACTCCATTTTTGTCAGCAATAACTATTCCGTTAATTTTAACTCTAAACCATGCGCAATTCGGAATAATATTACTCCTTAATTTTCCCTCAAAAGTCAAATCAACGATTCCTGTGCCACTCAAATCTACACAAAAAGTAGCTGTTGAAATATGATCAGGATTCGAAAATGCAGCAGACTCAGTAAGCTGAGCGCCATAAACCACATTCCCCCCTGTAAATTCAAGACTAACAGTATCTACAATAGAATTGGTTAAAGTTAGCCCTACAGAAGAATAAAGACCAGTATTAATCACCCAATCATTTGTTAGCAGATTTGCTGTTTCAAAATCCTCACAAAAATCCAACGAATGACATACGGGATAAATACAAGACAAGCTATCATTTACATTACATGCGGAACAATAATTAATTGCTATTGAATCTAAACAACCGGGATACAAACAAGAGCCATCATTTAATGTAGCTAAAGAATCAAAATTAGAAGCAAAAGGATCTGTACACCCCCAAATTACAGGCAAACAAAGATTTGGCCCATTATATGGACACCCGATAAAAGCACATGGATTGGCACTATTACATCCTTGAGCGAGAATATTGCCAGTTGTATCTTCAATAAGTTGCCAAGAAATATCACCTGGATACTGATTAAGGCTAACACTAATATCATAACAATCATCTGGTAAACAAAAACTAACTTGTGATGCAGATCCTGAGGTAAGGGTAAAAGGGCCAAAACTACCCCCAATAAGACCTGTTATTGTCCACAAACTACCTCCCCAACCATTGCCATAAGAATCCTGCATATATAATGTTACATTTGTGCAAGTTGAAAAAATACAAGAACCATTATTCACGAAAGCAGTGGAATCATAATTTGTGGCTAATGGATTTGTACATCCAAAAGGGCCTATACACACAACATCAGTTCCAGCAGAGCCATAAGTTAATCCTCCATTTGCATAAGAGATCGTTCCTGAAGCAGAGTCCAAAATATTATAAGTTCCTCCAGTCCACCCGTTTCCATAGGAATCATACATATTCATGTTGTAACAACCATTTGCTAAATAAACATAATGATTGTACGTGGTATAATTTAAATACCCTCCAATCAAAGGGCCAGAGGCTAAAATAGTTCCGTTACTATCGGTTAGATCCCAAGATATGTCATAGGCATATGTAGCTGTTGTTATTTGAATATTTACCGAATTTGCATAGGCAATTGACACCGAAAACATAAAAGAGATAACCAGTACAGATATAATTTTAAGACTATTTTTCATAAGAGCTATTTTAAGTTGTAATTCTTTTTGGGTAAAATTAAAATAAAAAACAAAACATAATGATTATGAGAAGGTTTTTAAAGTTAGGACAAGAGGATTGCCCTCATTCGTTGATTTAAATGAGGATAAAACATCTATATTTGTTTTATGAACAACTCTTTATTAAATCTTTAACGATGATAATATTAAACACTAGCACTATTAAAAAATGGGATAGTTTTACAATTAAAAACAAACCTATTACATCTCTTGGTTTAATGGAAAAAGCAGGGAATGCCTGTGCAAATAAAATTATAAAGGAAATGAAAGGTAAAGAATCATTTCATGTTATTGCTAATAAAGGGAATAACGGAGGGGATGGCTTGGTAATTGCTAGAAATTTAATAAACAATAAGTATAAGGTCAGAGTAAGTGTATTGGAGTTTTCCGATAATGAAAGTAGTGATTTTCTTAATAATTTAAAACAGTTACCAAAGAGATTAATTACCCAAATCTTTACGCCTTCTAATTTAATTATTAAAAAGAAAGAAATTATTATAGACGCTATTTTTGGCTATGGTTTAAATAGAATTGTTACAGGAAAATTTGCAAAATTGATTCATAACATTAATCAAAGCGATTCAAAAATAATCAGTATTGATATGCCATCTGGACTATTCGCTGAAGACAACAGAAAGAATGACGGCGCTATTATTAAAGCAAGAGAAACCTATACTTTTGAGTGTATGAAATTATCTTTGTTATTGCCATCATACTATAAATATTATGGGATTGTTAAAACAGTAGGGATTGGTTTGGACAAAAGATTCTTAACAAATTGTAATATTCAAAAAAAAATATTAGAAAAAGCAAGCTTGCCAAAGCTAATAAAAAGAGAAAAGTTCTCTCATAAAGGAGATTATGGCCATGGTTTAATTATAGGCGGAAGCAAACAAATGAAAGGAGCAATGATTTTATCAGCTAAAGCATCAATGAGATCGGGGCTTGGAAAACTTTCCGTTTCTCTGCCTAAAGATTATATAAAGGAATTAAATATGAATTTTCCTGAAGCAATCATACACGAGCCCTTAGGAGCTATCACAAAGTATGACGCAATAGCTATTGGTCCTGGCATGGGGACTGATAAAAATGCAGAAAAAAAGTTGAAAAATATTTTAACTCAAAGAAAATCTATCCCTATAGTATTAGACGCTGATGCTTTAAATATAATTAGTAATAACATAGAGTTGCTAAAACTCTGTAAAGGCTCAATCATAACACCACATATTGGAGAATTTAAAAGATTATGTGGAGATTTTAATTCAGACGAGGAAATGTTGGAAAAACAACTAGAATTTGCAGCCAAATATCAACTTATAGTAATTTTAAAAGGCGCACACACATCAATTGTCAATCAAAAAAGAAAAATTTTTTTTAATACCACTGGGAATTCAGGCATGGCAACAGCAGGCAGCGGTGATGTTTTATGTGGCATAATCCTTTCTTTACTTGCACAAGGTTATGATGCAGTGGATGCCGCTTGTTTAAGTGTCTTTATTCACGGGAAAGCAGGAGAAACATCATTAGAAAAAAACAGTAAAGAATCCTTAATAGCGTCTGACATAATTAATCGTCTTGGTGAAGTTTTTAAATTATTGGGGGTTACGAATTCGTAACCCCCAATAAGGGAACTATCTTTTAAAATAATTTAAAAAATTCTTCCTATATGAAACCCAATCATGTAATGCATGCCTTCTTCTTCTAGGCCTATATCTAAAACTGGACCATAACAAAACCTTTGTTTATGATTTAATTCATATACGATTTCTAAATGTTGTGCAAATGATGATGTAATATCTTCCTCATGATCATCTTCATGATCATCTTCATGGTCATCATGATCTCCCTCCGAAGACCTCAATATCCCAGCACCATATGCAAGCGAGATAAAGCCATTTATTTTACTGCCAAACCTGTATACACACATAAGGCCGTACATATTATGCGTATGCTCATCTAGAATAGTTTCAAAGCCTAAGCCTAAGCCTAATTTGTTATCTAAAGCAACTCCCTTAATGTAATGAGCATGAAACCCAAGAGCAAAATCGTGACTTGGCACAACACCTAAGCCAATAGCAAACTCATTTTCATGAGTACATGCAAAACCACAATCATTTGAATGTTGATCCTGAGAATGTTGATCCTGAGAGAAAGAAAGAAAAGGAATATAAAGAAGTATAAAAAAAATATTTTTCATAATAAAGAGTATTATATTGTATAAAATTAAATGAGTCGTAAAAATTTACGAATCACTATAAAAAAAATTAATAGCTATATTGTATGTCTATATTAATATAGGAGGTGATTTGTTGAGATAATTAATGAATTCTTGCAAATTCAACTTTTTGCATAATTTATAATCTTTTTTTGTGACAAGCCTATTGTTAGGCTCTATCATATGAATTAGGCCTAAATAATCATTAATAGCAAAATAATCACATAAGAAGCAATCGTTTTTTAAATTGCTAAAGTGGTGTTTATGTAAACAATGAATGTGTTGATTTAGATTTTCTGTAATATTTTCACAATATGATAATTCATTTTGATTATGGTTGTGAAGATCGTCATGTTCATGAGATATAAAAGAAGGCGCAAGAGCAATACAATAAACAACTAGTATTCCAAGAGAAGATAAAGTATAAAAGACTTTTCTTTGTTTATACATAAAACAAAAATATAAAGACAAATAAAAACTTTTAAGAATAATCTGTAAAAAATAACTAACAAATTATTTTTGAAAAAAAATGGAAGCCCTTATCTTATAAATCAAACTTAATACCTTGTGCTAGAGGTAATTCTGCAGTATAGTTAATTGTATTTGTTTGTCTTCTCATATAAATTTTCCAAGCATCAGAGCCGCTTTCTCTTCCTCCGCCAGTTTCTTTTTCTCCACCAAAAGCACCACCAATTTCAGCTCCGGATGTTCCAATATTTACATTTGCAATCCCACAATCACTTCCTGCGGCAGACAAGAATCTTTCGGCCTCACGTAAGTTAGAGGTCATAATTGCCGAAGACAACCCTTGTTTTACACCATTTTGCAATTCAATCGCCTCTTCAATTTCTGAGTACTTCATAATATATAAAATAGGAGCAAAAGTTTCTTCTTGTACTATTTCGTAATCGTTTTTTGCTTCAATAATTACAGGCTTTACATAACAACCACTCTCATACCCTTCTCCTTCCAATATCCCTCCCTCAGTCAAGACATCCCCTCCTTCTGCTTTTGCTTTTTCAATTGCTCTTAAATATATTTCTGCCGCATCTTTATCAATAAGCGGCCCAACATGATTGCTTTCATCCAAAGGATTTCCAATTCTTAATTGAGTATAAGCTTTAGCTAATTTATTTTTCACCACATCATAAATCGAGTCATGAATGATCAATCTTCTTGTTGAAGTACATCTTTGTCCACAAGTGCCAACCGCACCAAATAAAGCGCCAATAATAGTAATTTCCAAATCCGCATCAGGGGTGATGATAATTGAATTATTTCCGCCCAATTCTAATAATGATTTTCCAAATCTTTCAGCAACTGTTTTCCCTACAACTCTTCCCATTGCAGTTGATCCAGTTGCGGAAACCAAAGCAACTGATTGGTCAACTAACAAGTTATTGCCAACCACCCTATTCCCGCTTAAAAGACAAGAAATCCCCTCAGATAAATCATTTTCTTTTGCTACTTCTTTCCAGAGATTTTGACAGGCAATAGCACATAGTGGAGCTTTTGATGACGGCTTCCAAATACAAACATCTCCACAAACCCAAGCAAGTGCCGTGTTCCAGCACCATACAGCAACAGGAAAATTAAAGGCAGAAATAATACCAACTACTCCAAGTGGATGATACTGCTCATACATTCTATGCCCTGGGCGTTCAGAGTGCATAGTAAGCCCATGTAATTGACGAGAAAGTCCCACTGCAAAATCACAGATGTCAATCATTTCTTGGACTTCTCCTAAGCCTTCTTGTAAAGATTTCCCCATTTCATAAGAAACTAATTCTCCAAGTGGTTGTTTATATTTCCTCAATTTTTCTCCATATTGACGAACAATTTCTCCTCTTTGCGGAGCGGGCTTTAGTCGCCAATCTTTAAAAGCAGCTTTTGCAGAAGCAATAATTTTATCATAGTCCTCTTGAGTTGCGCTAGTAACTTTGCCAATTAATTTTCCATCCACAGGAGAGTAAGAAGCGATTTCTTCCCCATTCCCAAAAGAACTTACCCCTGTTGATGCGCCAAGATTAACATCTAGAATTTCTAATAAATCAAGTGACTTTTTAATATCTATCATAATAGTTATTTTTGTAAAAATGTGTTTGCAAAACTATAAAAAAGAGTGTGTTAAAAAGCGTTATTCTTCAATGATTTCACTTTCGTCTTCCAATGAACTGCTCTTATTTTCATAATCTAAAAATTCAGTAGCTAATTTCTTTTTGTGTTCAATTAAAGCCCAGCTCATAACAACACAAGAGAATAAAATAACAAATAATAAAACACCTTCTAAGTCAGAGCCAGAGCTTAAATTTTCAGGTATTGCAAAAAATAGCAGAATTGTTATCAAGCCTCTTGGCGCTAAAAAAAGTTGGGGGAGAATATTTTTTCCAGCAACAGCTAAAAGAACAATTGTCCTAATCAAATAAATAATAGCTAAAGCGAGCAATCCTAACCCAATCGCATTAAAACTAATGAGAGAACCCAAAGAAACTGACCAACCAAAAATGATAAAAAAGAATGTCCTTACTACAAAAGCAGTTTCTCCTGTTACTACTTTCATATCATCTAGCACCCCTTCCACCTTTTCAAAACTTACTATTCTGGTTAGAACGCCTTTAAAAAAGATCTTATAATTATTGAGAACTATTCCAAAAATTAGGATAATAATTAAAGAAGAAAGATGGAACATTTTCCCAATAGCATATAATAGCAGGAGTATAGCTATTAGAAGAAAAAGCTTTACATGTCCTTTAATATTTTGGGACACATATATAAGTATGTAAGAAATAATAATCGAGAAAATAATTGTTAAAGTGAGGTTAGTAAAAAGCCCTCCATATATGCCTTCCAAATTTGAAGACTCTAGGATTGTTAAAACACTATAAAACCCAACAATTCCAATAATATCAGAGAAAGTGCTTTCGTAAATCATAAACTCTCTTTTCCCCTTATCCAAATCATCAATACTTGGCAAAATAATTGCAGAACTTAAGATAGAAAGCGGAATAGCATAAAGCAAGGCGTTTAAAAACTCAACATTTAAGAAGTGCCCTAATGAGATAGCTATCAAATAGGCCGTTCCTCCCAAACCTAAAAGCGCCACCAAAAAGGAGTTTATAATAAGCCCTATTTTTTCTTTTTTAAGACGTAAATCCAATGCTGCTTCCAGAACAATTAAAATAAGCCCAATCACACCTAAAACCTCCAAAGGACGTGTTAAATCAAGAGACTGCTCTCCAAATAACAACAAGCTATAACGAATAACAACCCCCAATCCAATCAGCATTAATACAGCAGGAACACCTGATTTTTTAGCATAAAGATTAAAGAAATAAGAAATAATTATTGTTAGAGAAAAAACAATAATCAAACCGTATGAGTCTAAAAAATCCATTTAAAAGAGCTTTAAAATATCATTTCCATTTGCATATACTAGCAAAGACAACAACAAAATCATCCCTGCCATTTGTGCATACTCCATTACTTTTTCAGGAGCGGGCTTTCTGGCAACCATTTCATAAAGCAAGAAAACCACATGTCCTCCATCCAAAGCTGGAATAGGCAAAATATTCATAACAGCTAATATTAAAGAAAGAAAGGCAGTCATCTCCCAAAAAGATTGCCAATGCCATTCCCCAGGGAAAAGATTACCAATAGTCCCAAAGCCACCCAAAGCTTTATAAGCCTCAGTTTTTGGAGAGAGGATCAATTTAAACTGACTAATATAAGAGTTAAGCCTTCTTATCGCTAAATGATAGCCAGCAGGTAAAGATTCCAAAAAAGAATATGTATTATCAGTTAAAGTATAAATTCCTAATTCTTCTAATTGCGCTAAGGACAAATTGCTTGGAATAAACCCAATCATTCCCTCATGAGTTACATCAACAAAGAGGGGTATCTCTTCTCCAAAACGACGTATAACGATATTAATATTTTTATTTTTATTTTTTTGCAACTCATTTCTAAACTCATCAAAATATTTTGTTTTTACTCCATTAACAGAAACGATTTGGTCCTTTTTTTCAAAACCACTTTTTTTTGCATTCGAGTTTTCAGGGAAACCACTTATAATAGTTGGAATTCTTGGAGCAAACAGCCCGCCCACCTCCATTTTCCTTAGTTGAGCAATATATCTTTTTCTAAAATTAGCTGGTAAAGACAACTCTTTTGTAACGCCATCTCTTAAAACAACTACTTTTTCCGCATATAAAAGAGATTCATTAATAGCGTTAAACATTTTCGGGCTTTTATTATCAATAGCAATAATTTGATCTCCTGTTTCAAAGCCTAATTCCTGTGCAAGAGGCGTAACACACCAAACACCATCAGTTAAATTTTCATTGGGCAAATACTTATCACCATAAGCAAAAAGTACCATCGCATAAATAAAAATTCCTAACAGCAAGTTTACCGTTACTCCGCCTAACATAATAATCAATCTTTGCCAGGTTGGTTTTGCTCTAAACTCCCAAGGCTCTGCTGGCTTTTGCATTTGTTCTTTATCCATACTCTCATCAATCATACCAGAAATTTTCACATAGCCCCCAAGCGGCAACCATCCAATCCCATATTCTGTATTGCCAATTTTCTTTTTTACAAGCGAAAACCAAGGATCAAAAAAGAGATAAAATTTTTCCACTCTTGTTTTAAATAATTTGGCAGGAATGAAATGTCCTAACTCATGTAATACAATCAAAATTGACAAACTCATAATGAGTTGTGTTGCCTTAATCAAAAATTCCATCTATAATAATTTTTTTGCTAAAATTCGCGTTTGTTTATCTGTTTCTAAAAAATCCTCATAAGACGGATTTTTCGCAAAAGTAATTTTTTCCATACAATTTGTTATCAAATCAGGCATATTTAAAAAACCAATCTTATCTTGTAAAAATGCAGCAACCGCCATCTCATTTGCAGCATTCAAAATACAAGGCATATTTCCTCCTTTTTCCATAGCGTTATAAGCTAATTGTAGGCTTCTGAATGTTTTTAAATCAGGTTTTTCAAAAGTTAGATTTGGATAATCCATAAATGAAAAACGCTTAAAAGAATTTTTTAACCTTTCTGGAAATCCAAGGGCATACTGAATGGGAAGCTTCATATCAGGTGCGCCTAGCTGTGCTTTAATTGAGCCGTCTTCAAACTGTACTGCCGAATGAATAATAGATTGCGGGTGTACAACTACATCAATCTGATCAGCCCCTAAATCAAACAACCACTTTGCCTCAATAACTTCCAAGCCCTTATTCATCAAACTTGCAGAATCAATGGTAATTTTTGTCCCCATTTCCCAATTAGGATGTTTTAATGCATGTTCTTTTTTGACGTTAGAAAGCTCTTTTCTATTAAGACCTCTGAAAGGCCCCCCCGAAGCAGTTAAATAAATCTTTTCAATAGGATTGCAAGTTTCCCCAACTAAACATTGAAAAATAGCTGAATGTTCAGAGTCAACAGGATATATAGAAGCGCCATATTCTTGGCATAATTTACTAACTAAACAACCTGCAACAACCAAAGTTTCTTTATTAGCTAATGCGATATTTTTTCCAGCTTTTATCGCCTGAATGGTTGGCTTCAAGCCAGCAAAACCAACCAAAGCAGTAATTATTAAATCAATAATATCCATCTCTACAACTTCTGCAATTGCATCTTCTCCAGCATATACCTTTATCCCTAAATCAAATAAAGCCTCATTTACTATTTTATACTTACTTTGTTCCGCAATAACCACAACATTAGGCCGAAATTTTTTTGCTTGTGTAACCAGTAATTCCCAATTGCTATTAGCTGTTAAGACCTCAACCTCAAATAAATCTTTCTGGGCATCAATTACTTCCAAAGCCTGAACTCCAATTGAGCCAGTAGAGCCTAAAATTGCAATGTGTTTTTTCTTTATTTCCATTTTATTCAAAATAGTTTAATTGATTAGCAATTTTTCTATCGTTAGCCAATCTTGGGACTTTATTTTGCCCACCTAATTTCCCAATGGATTTCATATAATCAATAAAGCCCCCTTTTTTTATTAGGGTAATCTTAAGCGGTCTCAAAATAGAGCCTTTTATCAAATCTTTATAATGAAAGTTTATTCCTTGCAAATTAATATCTAATTCCTTAGTAAAGGACAATAAATCCAGTGGATGTTCCTCAAATTCAATAAACCATTCATGAAAAGGCAGCCCATTTTCTGGACTAACTTGAGGGGCCACATGAAATTCATTTATCTGAGCAGGCCATTTCTTAATAGTTTTTTGCAATGATTTTTCGACTTCTTCGGCAATTACATGCTCGCCAAATGCAGATGTAAAATGATTAATTCTTCCGCTTATCACTATTCTATAAGGATTGATTGAGATAAACTTAATTGTGTCTCCAATATTGTATCCCCAAAGGCCAGCAGCTGTGTTTAAAACAATTACATAGTCTACCCCCATTTTTACACTATCTAGAGAAACTCGACTTGGATTCTCACTAAAAAAATCTTCAGAAGGAATAAACTCAAAAAATATACCATGATTCACACAAAGCAAAAGCCCCTCCTCTTTTTGTGAATCTTGATAAGCAATAAACCCTTCAGTTGCAGGGTACAGTTCAATACTGTCCACTTTTTTGCCGATAAGTTTTTCGAAAGTTTGTCTATATGGTTCAAAATTTACGCCACCATAAATAAATAAATCAAATTTTGGAAACAGATCTTTAATTAATTTTCCAGTTTTTTTCTGCAATTTTTCGAAATACATCTGTACCCAAGGAGGTATTCCAGAAATCAATGTCATTTTTTCAGAAAGGGTCTCCTCTACAATGGCAGAGACCTTTTCATCCCAATCTGCTATACAATTTGTTTCAAATGAAGGCAATCGATTTTTTGTTAAGTATATAGGAATATGATGAGCAACAATTCCAGACAATCTTCCTGTTAAAATATTTCCAATTTTATAAAGCTCAGGGCTTCCCTGCAAAAAAATCATTTTTCCATTTATAATAGACGTGTTTTTTGTTTCAGCAATATAAGAGAGAATGGCATCTCTTGCGGCAGTAATTTGGTGCGGCATAGATTCTTTTGTAATAGGAATGTATTTAGCGCCAGAAGTTGTCCCAGAAGTTTTACAAAAATAAATAGGTTTTCTTGGCCATAAAACATTCTCTCTTCCTTCGATTATTTGCTCTATATATCCTTTTATATCTTCATAATTTCGAATGGGGATTTGTTTTTTAAAATCAGAGTAAGTTCTAATTGCAGAAAAATTATGGTCTTTCCCAAAAGTTGTGTTTTTTGCTTTTTCAACTAATGAAATCATTAAATCAGACTGTGCTTTTAGGGCATTATTTTTCCACTTATTATTTTTTCGAACAACAAATTTTGCAAAGGGCAAACTGAGGGATGCTTTTATACCCATCTTAAAAAGAGATATAATTTTCAGGATTAACGGGAATTCCTTTATGCCATAGCTCAAAATGCAAATGTGGCCCTGAAGAGAGTTCCCCAGAATTTCCAATTACAGCAAGGACTTCTCCAGACTTTACATATTCGCCCACGCTTTTAAACAAAATAGAATTGTGTTTGTAAAGTGAAAAAACACCATTAGGATGCTGAACTCCTATTACATACCCGGTTTCTGAAGTCCAATGGCCAATAACTACAACCCCATCAAACACACACTTTATTGGCTCGTCCTCCTTTGCCACAATATCAGTGCCAAAATGTTCTTTCTTCGTGCTAAACTTATTTGTAATAACCCCTTTTATAGGGCTAAAAAACAAGATATTTTCTAAATCTAAATTTTTCTTATCCTTTTTGGTAGTAATAGAAATTTTATCTTCTGCTTCTACCGCAATTCTTAAAAGAGAATCTTCTTTAGATTTTCTAAATGAAAGCTCCCCTCCTAAAGTGTTATTAGCAGAGGGAGGCTCTGTTTGTATAGCAATAGGATCTTTCCCATTTACAATTGCAGAGATATTTTCTAAGTATAGATCATTTTCTAACAATTTTTTTTCTAAAGAATCAGTTTTAAGGATTATAGCAATTAACTCTTTATGTAAATGGTCACTTGCTTTTCCTGGAATAAACTCATTCATAGGAGTATAGCTAAAAAGCAATAGAAAAAAAACAAATAACAAAACTCCTCCAAAAGAAAAAAGAGAAAGCATTT
>CAYZIA010000037.1:0-13968 GCA_964478325.1 uncultured Weeksellaceae bacterium | reverse complement strand
CAAGTTCCACAATATATTCTAACATTTTATCATCATGAACTAGAGAATCCAACCAAAATTCTCCTAAATAATCTTTAGGATTTACATTATTATCTACCGCTACCAAATCCGGTCGAACATTAAATCCATGTTCAATTCTACCAATTGTTGAAGGGAAAGAACCTCCACCATGAGCAAAGGCAACTCTGAGTTTTGGCAATTTCTCAAACACCCCACTAAAAATCATAGAACAAATTGCAAGAGAAGTTTCCATAGGCATCCCCACTAGCCAAGAGAGCCAATATTTCTCCATTTTCTCTTTAGCCATCCACCACCAAGGATGAACAAAAATTGACATATCCAACTCTTCACAAGCTTGATAAATAGGGAAAAAGGCAGGTTCGTCCAAGTTTAAATCATTGATGTGTGAACCAATTTGGATTCCTTTCATACCAATCGATTTGCACCTTTCAAGTTCACTAATTGCAATTTTGGTATCTTGCATGGGAATGTTTCCCAAACCAACAAATCTTTTTGGATCTCTATCCACTACTTTTATTATGTCATCATTTAAAAATTTGGAAATTTCTAAACAATCTTTCGGACTTGTCCAATAAGAAAACATGACCGGAACTGTTGAAAGCACCTGAACATTTACATTTTGATGATCACACTCTTTTATTCTTTTTTCTCCATCCCAACAATTAGATTCCACCTCTCTAAAGAATTGATCATTCATCATCATTTTAGCACAGCAAGGTTTATGATGTTCTAATTGAATAAACTCTCCATATCCAAACTTTTTATTGAAATCCGGAATATTTTTTGGTAAAATATGGGTATGAATATCTATTGTGAAGAGCTTATTCATGTCCTTTTAAATAAACCTTTCATCTATTTCCATCTCAGCACCACAATTATCACAAGTTCTCAACTCTTGAGATCCATAAAATTCTTTAAATCTGGGTTGAAAATCTTTTTCTACATTAGTTAGTTTAAACATTACGCTATGTAATTGATGATTGCAGTTTTCACAATACCATTGTAATCCATCCATTTCTCCCTCTTTTCGTTTTGCTTCAATTACTAAGCCAATTGAACCATCTGACCTTCTTGGAGAGTGAGGAACTTCTGGAGGTAATAAAAAGATTTCTCCTTCTTTAATTGGTACTTCCACAGCTTTTCCGTCTTCTTGAATTCCCACTACAATATCTCCCTTTATTTGGTAATAAAATTCTTCTGTTTCGTTATAATGATAATCTTTTCTGATGTTAGGACCACCTACTACCATGATAATAAAATCTTCTGATTCTGGATAAATACACTTATTCCCTACAGGTGGCTTTAGTAATTCTCTGTTTTCGTCTATCCATTTCTGGAAATTAAAAGGTCTTTTTATTTTCATAATTTTAGTTTTAAATGGTTGCTATTATTTTTAATTCTATTGCAATAGGAGTTGGCAAACTCTTTATTTCAATAGTGGTTCTGCAAGGTTGATTATCTTTAAAATAATCGGCATAAATTTTATTATAGATATTAAAATCATCTTTCATATTAGTTAGAAAAACTTGTACATCTACTATCTTTTCCCAAGAGGATCCTATATCTTCCAAAATGAAACGAATATTCTCAAAAACAGCATGACATTGTACTTCAATATCATAATCTGATATATTTCCATATTCATCAAGTGTTACCCCTGGAATATCGGGCTGCCCTACTTTTCTAGGACCTACTCCCGAAAGAAATAATAAATTTCCAACTTTTCTAGCGTGAGGATATAACCCTACTGCCTCAGGCGCTCTGTCTGAATTAAATTTTTCTCCGTTCATTTATTCAAATTAATTTTTTTATGCATATAATAATGGGGCCCTATCCCTTCTATATCAAACATATTTCCAATAATCTTAAACCCTAATGATTCATAAAAACTTACTGCCACTAAACGCGCATTACACCATAATAAATCAGATTTTTTTTCTTTAAGTTCTTTAAATGATTCTATCATCAATTCTGTAGCATAACCTTTTCTTTGAAAGTTAGACGCAGTTGCCATACCTCTTAATCTATACGCATTATTTGATTTAATCTTTGTAGATTTTTCTGGATAAAATGTAGCACATGTTACAACTTTTTTATTTACAATACAAGCTATATGAAAAGTGTCTTTTTCATTATCTTTTAGGTAGGAAGTAGCAGAAAAATCTTGCCCTTTTCTCAACTCAGAATGTCTTAAGAGCCTGATCTTCTCAGCATCTACTTTTTTTATATATACTTGCAATTGTGATTCCATTATTTAATTTTAACACATACATTTTTAGGTTCGGTAAAAAATTGAAGAGATTTAAACCCTCCTTCTCTTCCAATACCCGAGTGTTTCATGCCTCCAAAGGGAATCCTCAAGTCTCTAAGCAGCCAAGTATTTATCCAAACTACTCCAGAATCAATATTCGATGCAACTCTGTGGGCTTTGCTTATGTTTTCTGTAAATATGGAAGCAGATAATCCATATTTTGTAGAATTTGCCATTTTTACTACTTCTTCTTCCGTTTTGAAAGGAATTATAGAAACAACAGGACCAAAGATTTCTTCTTGATTTGTTGAACAATCGCAATTTAATCCTTCAATTATAGTTGGCTGAACATAATATCCATTTTTAAGTTCTCCTCCTAGAATTTCTCTTTTTCCACCAATTAAAATTTTCCCTCCTAACTCTTTTGCTTTTTCAATCTTACTAAGAATTTTTTGCATATGTTCCTTGGAGACCACAGCTCCCAGATTAGAATCTGGATTTTTTGGATCACCCACTTTTAGTTTTTTGGTTTTAGTAATTAAAGCCTCTCGGAATTTCTCATATATTTTCTCTTGCACAAAAAGACGAGAACCACACAAACAGATCTGTCCTTGATTCGTGAATGCTGCACGAGCAGCTATACTTACCGCTTTATCAAAATCAGCATCTGCAAAAATGATATTTGGATTTTTTCCTCCTAATTCTAAGGAAATTTTCTTAAACATTGGTGCGGTAACAGTAGCTATGTGTTTCCCAGTTCTAGTACCTCCAGTAAAAGAAACAATTGGCACATCAGGATGAGTGGTTAAGGGATCCCCTGTTTTATTTCCTAATCCGTGAACGATATTTAATACTCCTTTTGGAAATCCTACTTCAATACAAATTTTACTTAGCATATATGCAGTATAAGGAGTGATCTCAGAGGGTTTGGCTACTACAGTATTCCCAGCTGCTAGTGCTGGAGCAATTTTCCAAGTAAGTAAATAAAGCGGTAAATTCCAAGGAGAAATACAAGCGGCAACCCCTAGTGGTTGACGCAAAGTATAATTGATAGCTATACCATCCATTTCATGTATTTTGGAGCTATCGTGCAGTATGGCTCCTGCAAAAAAACGGATGTTGGCTGGTGCTCTTGGTATGTCAACTGCTCTAGCTAAACTTTCCGGCTTTCCATTATCTTTACTTTCAGCGGCCACTAATTCATCAAAATGATTTTCAATAGTATTCGCAAGTTTCATTAGGATGTTGGAACGTTCTTGTTTTGTAGTTTTACTCCATGTTTTAAATGCTTCTTTTGCTGCTGCCACAGCATTGTCAACATCTTGTTTCTCAGAATCTGGAATTAAAGAATACACCTCTCCATTTGATGGGTTGTAATTGTCTAAATAGTTTCCGTTCGTTGGTTCAGTCAGCTCTCCATTTATATAATTTAATATTTTTTCCATTTATAAACTTTTTGTTCTCCCTCCATCTACCGGAAGATTAATTCCGTTAATATAAGATGCTGCAGGACTACATAAAAAAGCTACTGCATTTGCCACTTCTTCTGCTTCTCCAAAACGATTAGCAGGAACTTGAGATTTCATTGCGATTATTATCTCTTCTTCAGTTTTTCCTTTCACTTCTGCTTTTTTAGTAATTAAGGATTTTAATCTATTTGTATTAGTGAAACCAGGTAATACATTATTTATTGTAATTCCGTAAGCTCCAACTTCAATTGAAAGTGTTTTAGCCCAATTGGCAACAGCCGCTCTAATGGTATTTGAAACTCCTAAGCCAGGTATTGGTGCTTTTACAGAAGTAGAAATAATATTTACTATTCTTCCAAATCCTTCTTTTTTCATTCCTTTCACCACTTTTTGTACTAAAATTTGGTTATTGATAAGATGCATTCTAAAAGCTTGCTCAAAAGCATTTGTATTTGCATCTGCAATTGGGCCAGCATCAGGGCCACCGGTATTGTTTATCAAAATATGATAAGTTCCCTTTAATGTTTCTACTTCTTTTTTCAAAATTTTAGGATTGCTAAAATCAATACAAAGAAAGCCGTGGGTTTGTCCTTTTGAGATGTCTAATTCATTTAACACATTCAAAAGTTTACTTTCGTTTCGAGCAATAAGAGTGATGTTTGCGCCTAATCTTGCTAACTGAATTGCAGATGCCTCCCCAATTCCCTGGGTGCTACCGCAGACAATTGCGTTTAAATTTTTTAAGTCTAAGTTCATGTTATTTTTTATAATTAAATCCTAAAGTGTTTTTTATGTTTTGTGGTAATTTTGGCAAATAAGATCGAGAAATCATAAGTGTTGCAATGTTTGCTAAATCCGTAAATAACTTATGCTTGTCTACTGTTTGTTTTAAATATCCTTGCCCTGAACTTCCTCCAGTTCCAATTTTTTGTCCTAACATTTTTTCTACCATTTGTACATGTCGGAACCTCCAACATGCGATTTTATGATCTAGTTCTACCAAACTCCTTAGCAGTTGGTAAGGCAAATGCAATATTGGCTCATCTCTATACAAATTAATCAGTAGTGCCGACATGGTGGCTTTATAAGAAAGCGTTATTTCTCCTTCTTCTATTGCTTTTTTGTGTATATTTTCATCAAAAACCCTTTCAAAATATTTTCTATTTTCTTCAATCATTCTTATTCTAAGTATTCGGTTTTCTTCTGTTAAAAGTGAAGAAGTTGAAATTGCTGCAATTTCTTTTTCTAGCATTTTATTTACTGCCTCTTCATATTTTTTAGTAAAATCAAATTCTTCCATATTCAAAAATGGAATGCGTTCTAGCCATTTTTCTATCAAGGTGAAAAATGAATTACTTTCTTCCAAATTTAATATTTCTTCTTTTTTATCTCCTTCAAATTGATTGTGATAAGGGCATCCTCCAAACTGGTGCCTTTTTTCAATCTTTAAGCCCAACATTACTTCTAACTTGCGGAATTGGTGCGACTGAAATCCTGAGGCAGGGGATAGATGGTGGCGGAAATCTAAAAAATCCAAAGATGTCATGGTTTCTAAAATGTCCAACTGCCCGACTAAGGTCGTCATAATTTTGTTCACCCTATCCATTCGGCTTACAATAATGCCAATATTTTCTTCATCAATTTTATCTTTTTGGAATAAATCCATAGCCGAACCAATTTCATGTAAAATTTGTTTGAACCATAATTCGTAAGTTTGATGAATGATAATAAAGAGCATTTCCTCATGTGCTACACCCTCTTTTTTATCACTAATCAAATGTTGTGCATCTAAAATCTTATCAAGTTGTAAGTAGTTTATGTAATGAACGGATGATGTTTTTTCTGACATTTCTTGTAATTTATTAACGCAGTAAAAGTAAGCATATGATTTATAATAGCAAAGTAGAAAGTATTAAAAAGAGATAGAAATAAATACTTAAGGATTCTACCCAAAAAGAGAAATATATTGCTGTTTTATCTTGTGAAGATTTAATTATAAGTATGGCTGATAAAAAGAGAATACAAATAAGTGCTATTAAATTATTAAACTCCATATCAAAATAAAGCGTCTGTACAATGGCAATTATTTCACAAAAAAACAAAGCCATAATTCCAATTAATTTTGCTTTCCTTTCCCCAAAAACAATAGGGATTGTTTTCATCTTTTTGTCATCAAATTTCAGATCTCTAATGTCAAACGGAATGCTGATGGCAAAAACAAATAGAAATCGTGCAGATAAATGCAAAATTAGGTTTTGACTAATAAGTATATTGTTTTCCAATATCAACAAAAGCATAGTAGAAATAGTCCAAACTAAAGCAATAACAAAGATTTTGAGAAATGGAATATTTCTAATTACAAAGGGATATAAAAGGGATAAAATTCCTGAAAAAATAATTGCAATTTGAGTTGAGGTTTTAAAATAATAAAAGTAATAAAGAATTATTATTGCAGAAATAATCATGATAAAATATGTACTAGTTCTGTTTTTTTCTTGCCAATCTGTTTTTAGTTGTTTCTGCCTTTGTTTTAACTTTACAACTCTTTGAAAATTATAGGCAAGAAGGGTTGCGAAAAACACAAATTGACTGATTCTTAAGTTGATAGTATCTAGCAAAAATTCCGAACTTATAGTAAGAGCTAAAACACAAAAAGCAACAAAAAAATTACTAAAAATAATCCAATTAAGAATATTCCTAAATTTCTTTATCATGCCCCAAAATTAGTGAAAAAAAAGGCTTCTTTTTTCTTTATGAAAGAGATACTTATTTATTATGCAATGTGTAATTTTGCCCAAAATTTTAACTGATGTCAAAGTATACTTTTGTTGATAGGCATATAGGACCAAGAGATGCAGAAATAAAAGAAATGTTAACAGCTATTTCTTATAATTCAGTGGAGCAGCTTATTGCAGATACTATTCCAGAGAATATAAGATTAAAAAGCGATTTGAACTTGCCAAAAGCTATAACTGAGAATCGTTCTATTGAGCACATAAAAAGCTTGGCAAAAAAAAATAAAAATTATCGATCTTATATTGGTATGGGATATTTCAATACCATCTTACCTGGGGTTATACAAAGGAATATCTTGGAGAATCCAGGATGGTACACTTCTTACACTCCTTATCAGGCAGAAATTTCACAAGGAAGATTGGAGGCGCTTTTAAACTTTCAAACTATGGTTTGCGATTTAACAGCAATGGAAATTGCAAATGCATCTCTTTTGGATGAAGCTACTGCTGGGGCTGAAGCAATGATAATGTTATACAATACTAGAAGTAGAGAACAGAAAAAAAATGGGACAAACAAATTCTTTGTTTCCGAACATTGCTATCCGCAAACCATTTCACTATTAGAGACAAGAGCAGAACCTTTAGGAATTGAGTTAAAAATTGATTGTCATAAAAGGAGTAAATTTAATGAAGATTATTTCGGAATTTTGTTACAGTATCCTGCTAAATATGGTGAAGTATTTGATTATTCAGAGATTGTAAAATCAGCAAAGGAGAAAGGAATTGCAGTAGTAGTGGCTGCGGATTTACTCAGTTTAACAATGCTAAGCCCACCAAGGGAATGGGGTGCAGATGTTGTGATAGGAACATCTCAAAGATTTGGAATTCCTATGGGATATGGCGGACCACATGCTGCCTATTTTGCTACTCATGAAAAATACAAAAGAAATATCCCAGGAAGAATTATAGGAGTAAGTAAAGATGTAGATGGAAATAGAGCTTTGCGTATGGCATTGCAAACAAGGGAGCAGCATATCAAAAGAGAAAAAGCGACTTCTAATATTTGCACATCACAAGTTTTACTTGCTGTAATGGCTGGAATGTATGGAGTGTATCACGGAAAAGAGGGCTTGAGAAACATCAGTAAAAATATACATTCCCTAACGGCAACTTTGGAAGAAGGACTTACACAATTAGGTTATAAGCAGCTAAACAAAACTTATTTTGATACACTTAATATTTTTATCGGAAATGTTTCCATGGAAAATATTCGTACTTTTTCAGAGGACGCAAAAATGAATTTTAATTATATAGATGAAAAAACCCTTTCTATTAGTATTGATGAGAAAGATGATTTGAATAACATTAATGAAATTTTAAAAGTATTTGCTAATAGCTGTAACATATCTGATTCTCAGAATTTGATTGCTGAGGTTCTAAGTGGAGATTATACCAAAGCAGAGGCACGAATTCCTGAAAAATTATATAGAACATCTTCTTTTTTAGAACATGAGGTTTTCAACTCTTACCAAAGCGAAATGGGAATGATGCGATATATTAAAAGTTTGGAAAATAAGGATTTATCATTAACACATTCCATGATTCCTCTTGGTTCTTGTACGATGAAATTAAATGCAGCTTCTCAACTTTTCCCACTAAGTTGGGCAGAGTTTGGAAATTTACATCCTTTTGCACCAGCACATCAGGCAAGAGGCTTTCATATTATGTTTCACGAGTTGGAAGAAATGCTTTGCGAGATCACTGGTTTTGATGCCATGAGTTTGCAACCCAATTCAGGAGCTCAAGGTGAGTTTGCTGGGCTAATGGTAATAAGAGCATACCATAAAAGTAAAGGTCAGGAGAACAGAAATATTTGCTTAATCCCTTCTTCTGCACATGGGACAAATCCTGCTTCAGCTATAATGGCGGGGATGGAAGTTGTAGTTATTCCTTGTGATGAGAATGGCAATATTAATGTAAATGTACTAAAAGAAAAAGCACAAGAACATAAAGAAACCTTGGCGGCACTTATGGTTACTTACCCTTCTACCCATGGTGTTTTTGAAGAATCCATAACAGAAGTTACAAATATTATTCATCAAAATGGTGGACAAGTGTATTTAGATGGAGCAAATATGAACGCCCAAGTTGGATTTACAAATCCTGCAAAAGTTGGCGCGGATGTTTGTCATTTGAACTTGCACAAAACATTTGCAATTCCTCATGGAGGAGGTGGTCCAGGTGTTGGGCCAATTGGAGTGGCGGAACATTTAAAGCCATTCTTACCTTCTAATCCTATTATAACAACAGGAGGAGAAAAAGCAATTGCAGCAATTTCTGGGGCTCCATGGGGTAGCGCATTGGTACTGACTATTTCTTATGCTTATATTAAGATGTTGGGAAAGGATGGGCTGAAGAAATCTACTGAACTTGCTATTTTAAATGCGAATTACATCAAAGCAAAATTAGAAAAATATTATTCTATTTTGTATGCTGGAGACAAAGGAAATGTTGCTCATGAAATGATTGTTGATTTCAGAGCATTTAAAAAAGATGGAATTGAGGTAGTGGATGTTGCTAAACGATTGATGGATTATGGTTTCCATGCCCCAACGATTTCCTTTCCAGTTGCAGGTACCCTTATGATTGAACCAACAGAAAGTGAAAGCTTAGCAGAATTAGATCGTTTTTGTGATGCTATGATTGCCATTAAAAAAGAAATTGATGAGGTAGTAGAAGGAGAAGTAGATGTAATAGAGAATGTGCTAAAAAATGCACCACATACGGTTTTTTGTTTATCAGAAGAATGGCATTTTAAATATTCGAAGGAAAAGGCAGTTTTCCCTTTGCTCTATGTTAAGGAAAATAAATTTTGGCCATCAGTACGCAGAATAGATGACGCATATGGAGATAGAAACTTACATTGTTCTTGTGCTCCAACTGAGGATTACAACTAATTCTTTATTTTATAAAGTAGAGAATCATTATTAGTGAACTTATAGAGACCATCATCCAAAGTAAGAATCCTTGTAAGAATGGTCTTATGCCAATGAGTTTTAAATTCTTAGTGGAAAGATTAACCCCGATTAAAAACAGACTAATTTGTAGACCTTTCTTGCCAGCTGTTTTAATAATAGAGAAACCATCAAAATCTGGGAATTTTGAGTTTAAAAACATAGCTAATAAAAAAAAGATTATAAAATATGGGAATGTAAGATTCTTATTTTCTTCTTTATACAAATAAGCTCCCCAAAAAACCAAGGGGACAATAAATATTACTTTCGCTAGCTTAATTATTGTAGCAACTTTTTCTGCCAAATCTTTTTCGAAACCTGTATCAAAATCCAAAGCAGCACCAATCGCAGAAGCAGTATCATGAATAGTAAGGCCTGCCCAAAGGCCAAATTGTTCCTGCGTTAAATTTAAATGATTTCCAATAATTGGAAACAGAATTAATCCTGATGCACTTAATATAAAGACAGTGCTAAGTGCTATTGATATTTCTTTTTCATTTGCTCTAATACTTGAAGCAATTGCTGCTATAGCAGATGCACCGCAAATAGCAGTTCCAGAACTAATCATATCTGATATCTTATGATTAACATACAAGATCTTACCAATAAAAAATCCTATTATTATTGTTAGTAGAATAAATATAATTACAAAATAAAAAGAAGAAATAGAGAGTTCTGAGATTGCAGAAAGAGGATAACCAAAACCAATAGCAACAACTGAAGTTTTTAATAAATTTTTAGTAATATTTCCAGTTTTCCCTTCATAAGGATTCCCTAATACTATTGCAAAAGTTATACCTAGTAAAAGCGCTAGCCAGGACGTCATCCAATGTAAAGCAGTAAATACAGACGATAGTGCAATTAAAACAATAAGTGCAAAAAATAAGTATTTGTTAAATAAGTTAATAATATTGTTATTTAATTTTAGTGAGACAAAATTAAAAATAAAAAATGCTCAGCAATTTAGTTTTTCATTTAAATAAAGATTTTTCCAGGATTTAAAATCTCATTAGGGTCAAAAAGTTTTTTGATTCCTTTTTGCAGTTTAATATTTTCATCAGATAGCACAATATTTAGGTAGTCTTTTTGCACAAAACCAATCCCATGTTCTCCACTAATTGTGCCTCCTAAACTTGTAGCCAGTTTGAATATCTCTCTAATCCCAAAGGTGAGTTTGTTATCCCAATCTTTCTTACTCATTTCTCCTTTAATAATATTTATATGCAAATTACCATCTCCAGCATGGCCATAGCATATAGATTTAAATCCATATTTATTTCCAATTTCTTTTACTCCATTTAGTAGTTTTGGCAGTTCTGCTCTTGGAACAACAGTATCTTCTTCTTTATAGATAGAATTTGCTTTTACAGCTTCACCTATAAATCTTCTTAGTTTCCATAATTGCTCTTTCTGTCTCTCACTATCAGCTAATAGAATTTCCCCACATTCAAACCCTTCCATTACTTCAGCAATTTTCTTACAATCTTTATAAAGCAATTCCATGTTATTTCCATCAACCTCAACTAACAGATGTGCTTTTACATTATCATGAATTTGCATGTGAATATCTGAATATTTAAGAGTCCAATCGATTGCATCTCTTTCAATAAATTCTAATGCTGATGGTGTAATTCCTGCTCTGAAAACTGCTGAAACTGCTTTACATGCTTTTTCTGATGATCTGAATGGAACTAACATTGTAATATCTTTTGTAGGTAATGGAATTAATTTAAAGACAATTTTTGTGATTATTCCAAGCGTACCTTCACTACCAATTATTAATTGAGTAAGATTATATCCAGTTGAATTTTTAAGAACATTAGCGCCAGTCCATATAATCTCACCAGTTGGAAGAATCACTTCTAAATTTAAAACATAATCCTTAGTTACACCATATTTTAGTGCTTTTGGACCTCCGGCATTTTCAGCAAGATTACCACCTAAAAAACAACTTCCTTTACTTGCAGGATCTGGAGGGTAAAACAAGTTTTTTTCTTCTACTTTATCTTTAAATACTTGATTTATTACACCTGGCTCAACTATTGCTTGTAAATTTCTTTCATCAATTTTAATAATAGTATTTAATCTTTCAGTACTAAGTGCAATCCCCCCATTTATTGGCAGACTACCTCCGCTTAATCCCGTTCTTGCACCGCAAGGGGTTACAGATATTTTTTGTTTGTTGCAATAATTAAGTATTTCTGAGATTTCATCTGCTGACCTAGGTCTAATAACTACCTCAGGAGGAAAAGATAAGTCTTCTGTTTCATCATGGCTATATTCCAGCAGTTTCTCTTCATCAGTAAGGAGGTATTCTTTTCCAACAATCTTTTTTAAAATTGTTAAATCATCAATATTTATTTTCTTATATTCCACCTGTACAAATTTAACTAAATTCGCCACTGCTAATTTATACTTACAAATCAAAATGAAAAAATTACTAACACTTTTACTTAGTCTATTATTTGTCACTTCAACTTTTGCTCAAAAAAAAGATATTACTCTTGAAGATTTGTGGAAAAACTATACCTTTTCTCCTTCTTATATTAGAGGGTTTAATTCTATGAATGATGGAGAGCATTATTCAACTATGGAACGAGTAGATAATGTACAGGAGATCATCAAACATCAGTTTAAAGATGGCAAAAAAGTACGTATATTATTCAGTAGTACTAAATTTGAAATACCTAGAATAAAGAGTTATACTTTTAGTGATGATGAAAAACAACTATTACTTGAAACAGAAACAGAAAAAATTTATCGGCACTCGAGTAAATCGATTTATTACATCTATAATCTTTTTACTGATAAGCTTAAAAAGTTAAGTGATGATAAAGTAATGTATGCGACATTCTCTCCAGCAGGAGATAAAATTGCTTATGTTTTTGAAAACAATTTGTACATCAAAGATATTATAAGTGGAAAAGTTACTCAAGTAACATCAGATGGCAAAAAGAATTATATTATTAATGGTGCTTCTGACTGGGTTTATGAAGAAGAATTTGCTCTTGTTCGTTCATTTGAATGGTCAGCAAATGGGGATTATTTAGCTTATTATAGATTTGATGAAAGTGAGGTGAAAGAATTTTCTATGGATCTTTTTAAAGGAGGGCTTTATCCCACACAGGACGTATTTAAATACCCAAAAGCAGGGGAAGAGAATTCAGTAGTGAGAATCTATATTTATAGTATTAAAGCAGATAAAAGTACTTTTATTTATACTGAAAAAGATTATGAGTATTTTCCTAGAATTAAATGGACAAAAGATCCTGAAGAACTTGTTATTTTTGGAATGAATCGTAATCAAAATGAATTAGATTTTATTGTTGCAAATGCAACTGATGGAAGCAATGCAGTGTTATTTACTGAAACGGATAGATACTATATTGACATTCATGATAATCTAACTTTTTTGCCAGAAGGAAACTTTATTTGGACTTCAGAGAAAGATGGTTTTAACCATATTTATATAAAAGATTTTGATGGTTCTGAAATACAAATTACAAAAGGTAATTGGGAAGTAACTGATTTTCACGGGGTTGATTCTGATAAAATGGAAATTTATTATAGTTCAACGGAAGATGGCTCAATAAATCGCTCTTTATATATGCAAAATTTGGAGACTGATGAAAAAAGAAAATTAACTACTGAGATTGGAACAAATTCAGTATCATTCAGTAAAGGATTAAAATACTACATGAATTCTTTTTCAACAGGAAACTTAGCGCCTAAATTTACTTTACATCAATCTGACGGAAATCAACTTAAAGTATTAGAAGACAATTCAGACTTTAATACAAAAATGGAAGAGTTTAATATCACTGAGAAAGAGTTTCTTATAGTAAAAACTGAAGATGCAGAACTTAATGCATGGATGATAAAACCACCAAACTTTGATGAATCAAGAGAATATCCTTTATATATGTTTTTATATGGTGGCCCTGGCTCACAGCAGGTAACAAACTCATTTGGTTGGACTAACTATTATTGGCATCAAATGTTAGCGCAAAATGGATATATTGTTGCTTGTGTTGATAATAGAGGAACGGGAGGCAAAGGTGCAGAATTTAAAAAAATGACGTATAAAGAATTGGGTAAATTTGAAACAATTGATCAAATAAATGCCGCAAAATATTTTGGATCTCTATCGTATATTGATGCAACCAGAATTGGAATTCAAGGATGGAGTTATGGGGGATATATGTCTTCATTAGCAATCACAAAAGGAGCAGATGTGTTCTCATTAGCAATTGCTGTTGCTCCAGTTACTAATTGGAGGTATTATGACAACATTTACACTGAACGTTATATGCAAACTCCACAAAAAAATCCAAGTGGATATGATGAGAATTCTCCAATTAATCATGTAGAAAAACTAAAAGGTGATTATTTACTAGTTCATGCAAGTGAAGACGACAATGTGCATGATCAAAATACAATGGAGATGATTTCAGAACTTGTAAAAGCAAACAAGCAGT
>CAYZIA010000036.1:0-14138 GCA_964478325.1 uncultured Weeksellaceae bacterium | reverse complement strand
TTGGTCAGTTCACCAAAGAAGTTAGCTTAGCTACTTATCCGAAAGGAGTATACTTGTTGCAAATCACTACCGATAAAGGTGTGGTTACTAAGAAACTTACCCTCCAATAAGAAGTTAGTAAACTATAACTCTAAAAAAGCCCCGCTAGTCGGGGCTTTCTATTATTTATTAGTTTAATAAAATACTAATCAAAAAAAAATATCGTTTCATTTTGCAATTATTAGGACAAAAAGTAAATTTGCCTCCCTAAAATTAAAAAAATATAAAATGGAAGAAACACTCACAACGGACATCAAGCAGTTAAATGAAAAAATAAATAAAGAAAGTGCTATTATTGATATGCTTACTTTAGAGATTGGAAAGGTAATAGTTGGTCAAAAAAAGATGAGCGAGCGCCTTTTGGTTGCGCTTTTATCAAATGGACATATACTTTTGGAAGGAGTTCCTGGACTTGCCAAAACTCTTGCAATCTCTACACTTGCTAAAACCATAGATGCAAAATTCAGCCGGCTGCAATTTACTCCTGATTTGCTTCCTGCCGATTTGATAGGCACACAGATTTATAGTCCTAAGAATGAAAAGTTCTCGGTAAAGAAAGGCCCGATATTTGCTAACTTTATTTTAGCAGATGAAATTAATCGTGCGCCAGCAAAAGTACAATCTGCACTATTAGAAGCAATGCAAGAAAGACAAGTAACTATTGGAGGTGAAACCTTCAAATTGGAAGAGCCTTTTTTAGTAATGGCAACTCAAAATCCAGTAGAACAAGAAGGAACATACCCTTTACCTGAAGCACAAGTAGATCGTTTTATGCTAAAAGTTATAATTGATTATCCTCAGAAGGACGAAGAAAAATTAATTGTTCGAAACAATTTAGCAGAAACTTTCCCAACTGCTAATAAGGTAGTTAGTAAAGATGCTATTACCAAGGCTAGAAATATTGTAAAGCAGGTATATATGGATGAGAAAATTGAACAGTACATTATCGATATTGTTTTTGCGACAAGAAATCCTGAAAAATACGATTTAGAAAAACTAAAAGACTTAATTAGTTTTGGGGCTTCTCCAAGAGCAAGTATCAATTTGGCAATGGCGAGCAAGGCCTATGCATTTATCAAAAGAAGAGGTTATGTTATTCCAGAAGATGTACGTGCGCTTTGCAATGATGTATTACGACACAGAATCGGCCTCACTTATGAAGCAGAAGCTGAGAATATCACAACAGAAGATATTATTAATGATATTCTTAATACAGTAGAAATTCCATAATGAACACAACTGAATTATTAAAGAAAGTCCGAAAGATTGAAATAAAAACTAAAGGACTCTCTAATCATATCTTTGCTGGAGAATATCATACAGCTTTTAAAGGAAAAGGTATGGCTTTCTCTGAGGTAAGAGAATATCAGTTAGGAGATGATATAAGAACCATTGATTGGAATGTTACTGCAAGATACAACAATCCTTTTGTGAAAATCTTTGATGAAGAAAGAGAAATGACTGTTATGCTTCTCGTAGATATTAGCAAGTCTGGTAAGTTTGGTACACAGAAAAAAACAAAAAAAGAAATTGCTACTGAACTCTCTGCCGTCTTAGCTTTTTCAGCTATTCAAAACAACGATAAAGTTGGAGTGATTTTCTTCACTGACATTATTGAAAAATTCATTCCTCCTAAAAAAGGAAAATCGCATATTCTAAGAATTATTCGGGAACTTCTAGCTTTTGAACCAGAAAATAGTGGTACCAATATTTCTGCTGCTTTGGAGTATTTTTCTTCTGTCATTAAAAAAAGAAGTGTATGTTTTATCCTATCTGATTTTTTGGATGATGATTTTACAAAACCACTTCAGATTGCCAACAAAAAACATGATATTGTAGCTGTAAGAATCCACGATAGAAGAGAAAAACTTTTGCCAAATGTTGGTATGATAAAAATGTTGGATGCTGAAATTGGAAAAAGCAAGTGGGTGGATACTTCTTCCAAAAGAATTCGTATAGATTTTGGTGATAAATATAAAAAAAGAGCAGAGAAATTAAAACAAGATTTTTTGCTTTGCGGAGTAGATCATATTAATATCAACACTGCTAAATCTTATATCAAACCACTTATAAACTTTTTTAAACAAAGAGAAAATAGAAGGTAATGAAGCGTATTCTTTTTGTCATCTTTTTATTTTCTAGCGCTTTGCTTTTTGCTCAGAAACAAAGCTTAGATACTTCATTAATTAGAATTGGTGAACAAACAAAGATCAATATTAATTGCAACTTTGAAAAAGAAGAGTCTTTTGCTTGGCCTAATTTTAATGATACTTTAATTACTGGAATTGAAATTATTGAGAAAGGAGAAATTGATAGTTTGGAGAATGAAAAATCACTTACTATTTCACAAGACTTTATTATTACTGCTTTCGATAGTGGAACGTATTTTATTCCTCCAATTATTTTTAATGAAAATAAGAAAACAGAAGGATTAATACTGAATGTTCAAACTGTAGAATTAGCAGAAGATTCGCAATTAATGGATATCAAACCTCCAATGGAAGCACCATACGGATGGAGTGATATATGGCCATGGCTTCTCGGAATTGGTATAATTACTTTAATTATCTACCTTCTTAAAAAGTATGTGATTACAAAAAAGAAAAAAGAAGTAAAAATTAAACCGAAAGTTGTCATTCCATCTTATGTAATCGCTTTAAACGAATTAGCTATTCTAAAAGATAAAGAATTGTGGGAGAATGGAAAATTAAAGCAGTATCATTCTGAAATTTCAGAAATCCTAAGAACTTATTTAGAAGAGAGGTTTCAAATCTTAGCATTGGAATTGCCTACATACGATATTTTACAAAATTTGAAAAACAGAAATTTGCAAAAAGAAGATTTGATTATGTTAACTACTATTTTGCAAAGGGCTGATTTAGCAAAATATGCTAAAAGTAAACCCACAGATTCAGACAATAATGAAAGTATGGATTTATCGATTTATTTTGTAAAAAACACTAAAGAAAAGGAGGTGGAAAATGGCTAATATTACATTTGTAAATCCTGAATATTTTTACCTTCTGCTTCTTGTTCCTTTATTTATAATTTGGTATTTCTTTAAAAAACAAACAATACAATCCGATCTTTTATTCTCGGATACAAGCGATTTTGAGCAAGAAAAAACTCTTAAAAATAGATTAATTCATCTTCCTTTTATTTTAAAATTATTTTCTATTTCTCTACTTATTTTTGCTTTAGCTAGGCCACAATCTACTTCAAGTTGGGAAGATACCACCACAGAAGGAATTGACATTGTGCTTTCTATGGATATTTCTGGAAGTATGTTGGCTGAAGATTTGAAACCAAATAGATTGGAAGCATCCAAAAATGTAGCACTTGATTTTATATCAAAAAGAGTAAATGATAGAATTGGTTTAGTTGTTTTTAGTGGCGAAAGTTTTACCCAATGTCCTCTTACTACAGATCATAATGTACTTATCAATTTATTTAAAGACATCAAAAGTGGTATGATAGCAGACGGGACTGCTATTGGAATGGGATTAGCAACAGCTGTGAATCGGTTAAAAGATAGCAAAGCCATTAGCAGAGTGATTATCCTACTTACAGATGGTGTGAATAATCAAGGTCTGGTGGCGCCACTTACTGCTGCTGAAATTGCACAAAAATTCGGCATCCGTGTTTACACAATTGGTGTTGGAACGGAAGGTTATGCCCCCTACCCTTTTCAAACTGCTTTTGGTATACAATATCAAGATGTTGAAGTACAAATAGATGAGAGAACCTTACAAGATATTGCTACCATAACAGATGGGAAATATTTCCGTGCTACTAATAACAAATCCTTAAAAGAAATTTATGAGGATATTAATAAGTTAGAAAAATCGAAGATTGAAACCACTGAATATCACAAAAGAAAAGAAGAATTTTTTCCTTTTGCTCTTTTTGCACTATTATTTCTAACGCTTTCTTTTCTACTGAAAAGTACTTATCTAAAATCTATTCCTTAAAATGCTCAGATACGAAAACATAGAATATTTGAATCTGCTTTACGGACTAATTCCTCTTTTTTTACTAATGGTTTATTATAGTAAATGGAAAAGAAAAGCATTCAAAAGTTTTGGTGAGGGGCTTGTAAAAAAAGGATTAATTCCTTTCTATTCAAAAAGTCGTGAAAATCTAAAATTCTTACTTATCTTTCTATGTATAACAAGCATGATTATTGGTATAAGCAACCCTCAAATTGGTACAAAAATGGAAGAAGTAAAAAGGGAAGGTGTTGATTTGATGATTGCATTGGATTTGTCAAATAGTATGTTGGCAGAAGATATTAAGCCTAACCGTCTGGAAAGAGCAAGGCAAGCTATTTCTAGGTTAATTGATAAATTAGAAGGTGATAGAATTGGATTAATAGTTTTTGCAGGAGATGCTTATGTACAACTTCCGATTACTACTGATTATTCAGCTGCGAAATTATTCTTATCTACAGTAAATACCAGTATTATACCAAGTCAAGGAACTGCTGTTGGAAAAGCAATAGATCTAAGTATACGCTCTTTTGATATGGAAAATGGTCAAAACAAAGCTATCATTATAATTACAGATGGTGAGAACCATGAAGATGATGCATTAGAGCAAGCAAAACTAACTAATGAGAAAGGAGTTCTTGTACACACTTTAGGAATGGGATTAAGCAAAGGTGGTCCAATTCCTATATATAATAAATATGGGAATAATACAGGTTACAGAAAAGACAAAGAAGGTAATACCATAATAAGTAAATTAAATGAACAAATGTTACAGGAGATTGCATCTGCTGGAGGTGGCACTTATGTACGAGCAAATAACACTCAGGCTGGCCTTTCTGCCCTATTTTCTGAAATAAATAAAATGGAGAAAAAGGAAATTGGAACAATGGTTTTTACTGATTATAAAGATAGATTTCAACTCTTTTTATCCATTGCGTTTTTATTATTGTTTTTTGATTTAATTTTGCTTAGCAGAAAAAATAAATGGAAATATTAACATGAAAAATACTCTTTATATTTTTATACTTCTTTTGCCATTTCTTACAAATGCACAAAATAAAAAAACACATTTACGAAATGGTAATAATTTGTATAAAGATAGTTTATTTAATGATGCAGAAATGAAATACAGAAAGTCCTTGGAAAAGGATCAAGATTATTTTACTGCTTCCTATAATTTGGCTGATGCAGTTTATAAGCAAGAAAGATTTGAAGAATCATCCTCACTTTTTGAAGGTTTGATTGATAATGCAAAAACAAAAAATGAGAAGGCAAAATTGTACCATAATTTAGGAAATTCTTTATTCAAACAACAAAAATTAAAAGAGAGTATTCAGGCGTATAAACATGCATTAAAGAATAATCCTAAAGATGAAGAAACAAGACATAATTTAGCGCTTGCACAAAAAATGTTGCAACAACAAGAAGATAACCAACAAGAGCAAGAGGAGAATCAAGAGGAAGAAAGTCAGGAAGAAAAAGAGGAGAATCAAGAAGAAAAGCAACAGCAAGAACAGAGGGATAAACAAGAACAGAAACAACAAGAAAAACAGCAACAAGAAAAAGAAGATATGAGCAAAGAAGATGCAGAGAAAATGTTGGAGGCATTGCAACAACAAGAAAAAGAATTGCAAGAAAAGATGCAAAAGAAAAAAATAAAAGGAAAAAAAATAAAGGTATTAAAAGATTGGTAGATTGAAAAAGATTCTATTTATATTACTTATAGGAATTACATTTCTTGCAAATGGGCAAGATGTAGCATTTACTGCATCCATTAATAAAAATCCTGCTTTACAAGGGGAAAAAATACGGATCGAATTCTCAATTAATGCTAAAGGAAAAGATTTTAGAGGACCAAATTTTAAGGACTTCAGAATCTTGAGTGGACCAAATCCATCTACTTCAAGTAGTTATTCATTTGTAAACGGGAAAAGTCAAAGTCAAACCACTACAACTTATTCTTATGTATTAATTGCACAAAAAATAGGAAGCCTTACTATAGGTTCGGCTATAATCAATTCAAAAAGTAAACAATATAAAAGTAATCCTATTACTATTGAGATTGTAAAGAATAATATACAAGAAAGTGATCAAAATAAAATACCAAGTTCAAAAAAATCAATAAATAAAAAGCAACTATTCTTAAGTGCTACTGCCAACAAAAAAAAGATTTATCAAGGGGAACAAATTCTAGTTACTTACAAATTATTTACTAGAGTAGATCTAGCAAGTACTGACCTAAAAAATAATCCAGCACTTAATGGTTTTTGGACAGAAGACATTAAAGTAAACAATAAATTTAGAAGAGAAATTATTGATGGTATTCCTTACAATGTTGCAACGATAAAAAAGGCATTACTTACTGCTCAAAAGTCTGGTAAATTACAAGTTGACCCCATGGAAATCCGAACACAAGTAAGAGTGCAAAACAAAAATAATAAAAGAGATCCATTTGATCCTTTTAACATGTTCAACCAATATTCTACTATTGAAGAAGTGATAAGTTCTAAACCAATTACAATAACTGTGGAACCACTTCCTACCCCAAGACCTACTTATTTTTATGGAGGTGTTGGTGATTTAAGAATGGATGTAGAAGTAAATAATAAAACAATAAAGGCCAATGAGGCAATTAATTTTAAAATCACTATTTCTGGTAATGGAAATTTGGTATTACTAGAACCATTTGATATTGCATTCCCTCCTGACTTTGAAATATATGACCCTAAAATAATCGATAAAACATTCAGTGCAAAAACGCATACCAATGGTAAAAAGATTTTTGAATATTTGTTAATTCCACGCTTTGAAGGAAATTATAAGATTCCTGCAATCTCATATACTTATTTTCATCCTCAAAGCAAAAGCTACAAAACTATTCGTTCTGATGAAATACCTATAAATATATTAAAAGGAGATGCAGAAGAAGCTGGTGTGATTACTATCATTAATAAAGAGGATATTAAACTTCTAAATTCTGATATACGTTACATTAAAACAGAAACTAATTTGCAAAAAGAAGGTGACTATTTTTATAAATCTAACCTTTTCTGGATATTATTTATCTTGCCAATTTTATTGTTTGTATCGCTAATTACTTATTTAAGAATAATAAATAAAAGAAATATAGATAGTCTTTTTAATAGAAGTAGGAAAGCAAACAATATTGCTCAAAAACGACTCAAGAACGCAAAAAAGCACCTAAATATGAACGAAAAAGAGTTATTTTTTGAGGATATAGAAAAGTCGCTTTGGGGATATTTTTCTGATAGATTTGGAGTAGAACTCTTTCAACTTTCAAAAGAAAGTATACAGTATTATTTTAGTAAAAATAAAATAAACGAGAAAACTGAGATACAATTTATCACATTACTAAACGATTGCGAATTAGCTAGATACGCACCATCCACTATGCATAATAGTAAGATGGAAGCATTACTAAAATCGGCACAAGAAATAATAATTGAGGTAGAATCCCAAAAGAAATGAAAAAACTATTTTTGATAATAACTTTATTTTTTGCTACAAATATCTTATTTGCTTCTAACATTTTATTTGAGCAAGCTAACACCTTTTACGCGAAAGAAAAATATGAAGATGCCATTTTGCTTTACGATAGTATTCAGAAAAATAACCTGCAAAGTACAGAACTTTTTTATAATATAGGAAATGCTTATTACAAATTACAAGATTGGCCGCATTGCATTCTGTATTATGAAAAAGCTCTCAAATTAAATGAAAATAATGAGGATGCTTTACATAATTTGGAGTTAGCTCAACTCAAGATTGTAGATAAAATAGAATCTATTCCAGCATTACCTTTTGAAGAATGGATAAATTCAATTGTCTCCTTTTTGAAAATGGATCATTGGGCAATACTTTCCATTCTCTTACTTTGGCTTAATTTCTTATTTTTTGGAATAAAAAAGTTTCATCATCTGCGGCTTCCTCAAAACCTTTTAATTTCCTTTCTGATCTTATCTTTTTTCACCTTTATTTTTGCTAATAGCCAGTTTCAGAAAAAAAGTAAACAAACCTATGCTATTATTTTCTCCTCTTCATTAGTGGTAAAAAATGCACCCTCTTTTAATGCAACTGATTTGTTCTCTATTCATTCTGGAAGAAAAATACTCATCACAGACCAAATAGAACAATGGATTAAAATTCGACTTACAAATGGTCAGGTAGGATGGATATTAAAAGATAGCTGCAAAGAAATTTAAATAATAACTAATTATCGTTTTCTTATAACGCTATTTTATTTCTAATTTTTCACTGCTTTTTTAGTATATTTGTTGCTCCTAATAATTTAATAAAAGCTAACAGATGAAAAAATTAACAAGAAATCTTCTCCTTTTTGCTTTCTTATTATCTAGTATACTGGGTACTTTAAAAGCAGAAAATAATTGGGAGGTTTATTATGAAAATACCCAGCTAAAAATATCATTTTGTCAAATACAATGCGATTTTGATGAGCAATTTGATCAAGAATTTGTGGTCTTTAAGATTGAGAATCTGACTTCTAATACTATTCTAGTTCAATGGGACAGTAAACTTTGGTATGACAAATCTTGTATAAATTGTGAACAAGATAGTCCTGAATTTCGTAAAGAAATTAGGATTGAAAGCAAAAAGATAATAGAAGGAAATTGCTCTACGCATAATGCTTTAAGAATATTCTCTAAATTTACCGAGAATTTGGAAGATATGCCAGGGGTAGATAAAATTACAACCTTAACTAAATTTGAATTAAAAAATATAAATATAAAAAATGAATAAATTATTTACTAGATTATTATTTTGTTTTGCTCTACTTCTTTCTACTGGATCTAATATTTTGTATGCGCAATGCAACACTGCTATTTATTCTGTTCGTGATACTATTGCATGTGGAGAAAGTATTTTACTTCAACAAACTGGAGTAGGTGGAGCTTCATCTGATGACTTTACAGGTAGTACACTAAGTGGCTTATGGGCATCAGTAACTTCAGGGTGGACATTAACTAGTCCTTGTGGAACTAATCCTCTTGGAGCTCAACATCTTTGGTTTGCTCAAGGTTCTGCTACGCCTAGACAAGCAACCACTGTTACAGTAGATGCCTCATGTGGAGGTGATATTTGTTTTGATTTTAAAATGGAAACACAATCTCCTCCACCATGTGATGGGCCTGATTTACCTGGTGAAGGAGTTTATTTACAATATAGAATAGCTGGAGGAGTTTGGGTTACGATCCATTATTTTAATCCTAGCTCATATAATTTTGCGGGATGGAATAATTATTGTTATCCAATCCCAGCAGCTGCACAAACATCCACTACGCAATTTAGGTGGTCTCAGGTCATGACAAGTGGTCCAACCTGGGATCAATGGGGAATAGATAATGTAAATATAGCTACTTGCTCTGGTTATTCCTGTTTGTGGTCTGGTGGCGCAATACCACTAGGTTATGCACTTGATACTGTTACTGTTGCACCACAGGATTCAACCACATACACACTTATGTATTCTAATTGGATTAATGATACCTGTACAGCAACCAAAACAATTTATGTTGCAATGCCAACTATTAATGCAACTCAACTTCCTTCAAATTGCACTGGTTCCACTCAATTAAATGCTCTAGCATCAGTTCCTGCAAATTGCACTTACAGAATAGATCTCTATGACGCAGCAGGTGATGGATGGGTAGCAGTTGGAGGAAATCCACCTCAATATCATAATATGGATGTGGTGATTAATGGTAATATACATAATAATTATACAATGTTAAGTGGGTCAGGCCCTGATGTATTTCAGATTCCAGTAACAGATGGGGATATTTTAGAAACTTACTTACAAAATTGGGGTTCAAACTTTAATGATTGTGGATATGCAATATTTGATAGCCAGGGTTCTCTTATAAGGGTTGATGGTTTACCTCCTGTTATTGGAGGAACACCTCCAGTAGGATGTAATCTTAATTCAAATAGTTTACCAGAGGTAATTGTTAGTTGTCCTACTACTTTATTTTATAGTTATAATTGGCAAACAACTGCAGGAACTGTTACCGGTTTAACTAATCCAAATATATATAATCCTAGTGTTACAGTAAATACTACTACCGATTATGTAGTGACAGGCTATGATCCTCTTCATCCTTGGTGTACTGCAACCGATACCATAACTGTTTTACCCAATAATAGTAACATTACTGCTACTTTAAGCGGTCCTTCAGTTATTTGTGTAGGAGATACTGTTGTATTAAGTTTTCTCCCTATGATAGGAATTGCAAACTGGACATTAACTCTAAATGTTAATGGATCTCCTTTCATTTATACTCTTGATGGAGCTGGAAATGATATTTCTACAGGGCAACCTTTGACCTTTTACCCAACCACTACAACAACCTATGATGTAGTAAGTTTATTAGATGGAACAGGGTGTCCAGCTGCAGTCAATAATCCTTCACTTTTAGTAACGGTTAATCAAACAGGAAATGCTGGAATATCTGGAAATATAACAGTATGTCAAGTAGGTCCATTATTAGATCTTTTTTCAATATTGGGTGGTAACCCTGATTTAGGAGGTACTTGGATAAATTCAGCAGGGACTACTTTGCCAAGTTCGTTTTATAACCCTGCTACATCGTCTTCCGGTGTATTTACATATACCGTTACTGTTAGTCCATGTCCTTCTGCTTTTTCTACAGTAACGGTTACTAATAATCCACTCCCAAATGCTGGAACAAATGGGACACATACAGTTTGTGAAAATGGTGCTGCATTTAATATGTATAATTTTTTAGGAGGTACACCTTTAGCTGGTGGAAACTGGTCTAATGCAAATGGTAGTAGTGTCAGCAATATGTTTGACCCATCTACAATGAGTGGCGGCGTTTTTACTTATACTGTACCACCATTATTACCATGCCCTAGCAATTCTTCTAATTTAACAATTACAATTAATCAGCTTCCAAATGCTGGAACAAATGGCACACATACAGTTTGCGAGAATGATCCTGTATTTAATTTATTTAATTATTTAACAGGTAGTCCAGATGTGGGAGGTGTTTGGACAGATGTAAATAATATTCCTGTGCCAAACATGTTTAACCCAAGTACTTCAGGAAGCGGAACTTTTATTTTTACTTACACAGTAATAGGAGCTAGCCCTTGCCCTGATGCAAATGCTACTGTTACAATTACTGTCAATCCAGCACCTATTGTGACAATTAGCGGAACAACAAGCATCACACAAGGAATGAGTACTACAATTGATTTTACTTTAACAACAGGAACTGCTCCTTTTATTGTAGTTTATGATGATGGAACTGGGCCAATAACTTCACCATCTTTTAATTCAACTACAGGTACAATAACTGTAACTCCAAATTCTACAACTAATTATAGTTTAGTTAGTGTTACTGATGATAATGGGTGTACTGCTTCTGTAAGTGGTTCAGTTACAATTACTGTAAATCAATTGCCAACTGCTACTCTTTCAGGTAATGCAACTATTTGTGCAGGGCAAAATAGTGATCTGAATTTTAACTTGGGAGGAACTCCTAACTTTACAGTAGAATATAATGAAAATGGTGTGCTTAATTCTTATATCTTTAATAATACAGGTTCTAACCTTTTAAATGTAAGTCCCACCACTACTACCACTTATACTTTAGTCAGTATTACAGACGGAAATGGTGTAGTAGAAACTAATATAAGTGGCTCCGTAACTATTACTGTAAATCCATTACCAACTGCCGTTTTAAGTGGAAACAATACAATTTGTGATGGAGAACAAACTCCTTTAAACTTTACTCTAACTGGTGCTGCAAATTATACTTTAACTTATAGCCCTGGAGGCGTCGTTACATTAGATGCTAGCGGAAATGATGTATCAACAAGTAGTCCTGTTATGGTTAATCCAAACACAACAACAGCTTATAATATAGTATCTCTTACAGATGCAAACAATTGTACTAATATAGGTTCTGGAACTGCTACTATTACTGTGAATCCTTTACCTACAATTAGTATTAGTGGAACTACTCCTATTTGTATCGGACAAAATTCTAATTTATCTTTTACTCTGAGTGGAACTGCTCCTTACAATGTTAATTATTTAGATGGAGGAAGCCCTGCAAGTGTGACTTTGGATGCTGCAGGAACAGTGAATGGTACACCACTTTCTGTTACACCAAATAATACTACCACTTATACTTTGGTAGATGTAACAGATAGTAATAATTGTACTGCTTCTGCAAATGGAAATATTACAATCGTAGTAAACCCTCTACCAACTGTAACAATGAGTGGTTCAACATCTATTTGTGACGGACAAAGCACTGCTTTGGATTTCAATTTTACTGGAACAGGACCTTACAATATTAATTATGATATTAATAGTACAAATACTTCTGCTGTGTTAAGTAATAATATTGATTCAATTGTAGTAAGTCCTTCTGCAACAACAACTTATAACTTAATTAATGTAACAGATGCTTATTGTAGCAATACAGCAAGTGGAACTGTAATTGTAACGGTTAACCCGCTTCCCTCCGCTACAATTAGTGGAGGAGGAATTATTTGTGCTGATGGGAATACCACTCAGATTGATATTATTGCTAATGGCTCTCCTCCATTTAATATTGTTTATTCGGATGGATTTAATAATGTTGCTTTAAATGGAACAAGTAGCCCTTATAGCTTTCAAACGAACACGGCTGGGACTTATACTTTAAATAATATTACAGATGTAAATGGTTGTGCTGGAAATGTTTCTGGAGTAGCAATTGTTGTGGTAAATCCGATGCCAATAGCTAGTTTTAGCTTTTTCCCACAACCAGCGGATCTAACTAATCCAACCATTTATTTTACAGATTTATCATCTGGACATGTAGCTGGACTTTATGATTTTGGTGATGGAATAACTGAGCCAACAATTCTAGGTGGTGAACTATCACATACTTATTTAGACACTGGCAGTTATCAAGTGCTTTATAGTGTAACCTCAATAGATGGATGTATAGCTTCTATTTCACATACTATTATCATTGATCCTGCATTCTTGATTTACATCCCAACTGCCTTTACACCAAATAGAGATGGAAAGAATGATGTCTTTATTCCTATTATGATGGGTGTAGGTGAATACAACTTTTACATTTATGACAGATTTGGTGAATTGATCTTTGAAACAGAAAATCAATTAAAAGGATGGGATGGAAAAGTTCATGGAAATGAATTTGCACTTGCTGGACACTACGCTTATACAGTACAAATTGTAGATCTTTTAGGTAAAAGAAGGAACTTCACAGGATCATTTACACTACTTAGATAAAAAGATTCTTGTAAAAAATGCTCCACAACAGCTTGTTGAAAAGGAGAAAAGATACTAGTAGATATAAAGCAAAAAATCAAGATTTTAGCATAAAATTATTGCTATCTTTAATGATTAGAAAGTTCTCATCTTTAATTCCTATAACAAATACCATTAAACATATAGTTTTACTTTGCTTAATGGTTCTACATAGTGCCTTCTCATATGGTTCGCATGCTGCTGGAATGGATATTACCTATCAATGTATTAGTGGCTCAGGTAGCAGTTCTGGCGTAGAGACAATTGTTACAATAAATACAGATCTTTACGGAAATGAGATAACTTGGACGATAACTGATTCGAGTGGAATAGTGGTTGCTAGTGGAGGACCATATGCTTTTGGGGTTAATACTTACATAGTAACAGTTTGTGTTCCGATAGGAACCTTGAACTTTAATTGGTATGATTCTTTTGGAGATGGGTGGAATTGGTTTGGTATTCAAGGAAGTTATAGTGTCACACAAGGAAGTGCAACACTAACTTCTGGCAGTCCAAGTTCAGGGTTTTCAGGGTCTAGCACCTTTTATGTAAGCGGAGGTACACCTTGTACAATCTCTTCTCTCTCACAATATTTAATTACCGTGAAATTTTATAGAGATTGTGATGGTGTTAGTGCTCCAAGTTCAATGATGCTCAACTATTCTTCTGTAAGTTGCGGGCTAAGTGGTAATGCGACTCTCTCTCAAGTAGGTGTAGGTCAAGAAATTACACCTATATGTCCCGGTTATACTACAACTTGTCAAAGTCCCTGG
>CAYZIA010000035.1:11366-14254 GCA_964478325.1 uncultured Weeksellaceae bacterium | reverse complement strand
TTTATGGATAATCTTTTTCATAATAATGGATTAGACTCTGAGCCATTTCTAGATATAGGCCTTGCAATAGTTACTGGTTTAAATTCTGACAATGGAAAATTCAAAACCCCAACACTCAGAAATATTGAATTTTCATCGCCGTATATGCATGATGGACGATTTTCTACTTTAGAGGAAGTTATAGAACATTACAATAGTGGAGGGAATCACTCTTCAACAGTTGACCCTTTAATGAAGAAATTAGGTGTTGGGTTGGAACTTACCAATCAGGAAAAACAGGATTTAATCGCCTTTCTTAAAACACTTTCAGACTCTGAGTTTATTACAAATCCTGTTTTTACTCCTTAACAAATTTGCTTGTCAAATTCTCTAATTTAATAATGTAAATTCCAGCAGGTAATTCACTTATATCAATTCTATGATTTTGTTTTGTTTTTTCTTCTACGAAAAGCATTTCTCCTAATATGTTATGTATTTGTATTTCTCCATTTACTTTTGTCTGAAGAAACAGATTCTTATTTGTAGGATTAGGATAAAGCAAGAGTTGCTTATCTTCAATGAAATTATTCAGATGAGTAGTAAGTGTATCCCCTCTAAAATAACTCAATCCTCCACAATAATTACCAATAATCATATCTGGAACTTGATCGCTATTTATATCTCTAATGCATAAAGCAGTTTTTGCACCTTCCAAAATATTTTGTTCTATATTATTTATCAAATTAAAATTACCACCTAAATTACCATCAATATTATTGTAATGATAAATTGATCCGGTAAATGAACCAATATATAAATGGTATTCTCCATCAATATCAACTAAATGTGGTGTACTATAACCCGCACTTGTAAAGTTAGAATCAACATCAATTCCACCAAAATTGGAAATAACACTATCAAAAACAGCGATAGTATTACTTCCATTGTTTGGAAAATAACTTATTTGCCCTGTTTTATCTCCTATTAATAAATCAAGCAATCCATCTCGGTTAACATCAACTAATTGAGGAGTAGCAGAATAACCAACATCTATTTGCTCAAAATTTGCAACAGCAAGAGTGAAAGAAGATGTTCCCCCTCCATTATTAGTAAAATAATGCAACATTCCATCTGCATCTCCTACAAGTAAATCTTTATTTCCATCGCCATTTAGATCTCCAAAAGTAGGATAGATATTCAGTGCTGGTATGTTTAAACTAATATTTAAATTAAGATTTGATATTCCTGCAAAATCCCGTGTAATTAAAGAATATGATGGTTGATTATTAGTTCCAATATTTTCAAAAAGAGCCAGGCCAGAAATATCATTACCTCCCACATCATGATAACCATAATTTCCTACCACAATATCCAATAAACTATCATTATTGTAATCAAAAAAAACAGGATAAGCTCCTTCTCCTAAGTCGATCATTTCTTCTTGTAAGAAAGATTTGCTTACAAAATTGAGATCTGGTAGAGAATTAGTCCCACTATTAGCATAAAGCCAAACGCTTTCAAAATTTTCTGAGTTTGCTTGGCTATTGGTAGTAACAACTAAATCTTTAATTCCATCATGGGTTACATCCAAATAAAATGCTGCTGGAAAAAGATGAATATCGGCTCCTATGGTGTTATTGTGATTGGCAGGAAAGATACTATCGATTGAACTGATGTTTGCATTTACACTATCTCCACCATTAATTAATAAATTTAGATTATTATAGCTAATATCTCCTAGAATTAAATCTTTATCATTATCATCATCTACATCAATTGCAAGTAATGTAGAGCCAGCGTGTTTTTGTTTACTATTAGCAGTTGAAGTATACGCTGGGCTACAACTATCAGGAGAGCATGCAGTACAGTTTATCAGATAAGTATTTAATCCTTCAAAGAAATTTCCCCAACAAGATTCCTCATATCTGAAAGCTAAAGTATCGCAACTACCAGTTAATTCCATAGCCATATTTCTGTGATACTCCACAAAACCACCAAGTATTGAAAAAGTCAGAATGTCTAGATCTCCATCATTATCAATATCCGATATGGCTGGAATATCAACTGAACTTACATATAAATTGATATTAGTTGTTCCATAATCGGAAAGTAAAAGAGAGGTAATCATATTAAATGAAAGAGTAGAAGTAGAGTTGTTTTCGAGAACCGCAATTCCTCCAGAAGAATAAGTAAAAATATCTTTTTTCCCATCACAATTATAATCTGCAAGAATTACCCAATCGTGCAGATGATTTGAAAATGCAGAACGATATTCTGGAGCAAAAATATATTGACCATTTACATCCAAAAAAGGAGAAACTTTATTTCCTGTTCTATCAAATAAAATAAGATCATTAGTTCCATCTAAATTTAAATCAACTTCTGATAGCTGGATAGCATTAACTCCTCCTACCCATGCATGATTGAATCTATTTGTATTCTCAATAACCTGTAGGGATGTGTCTCTGCTGAAATTTATTTGTGAAAAAGCAAGATCAGAAGAAAAAGAAATAAGTATAAAAATCAAATAAGATTTTTTCATATTTTTAAAATAAAACTTTTACAAATAAATAGAATTAAAATTAAAAAATTTATATTCAAAAAAAATAATCTTATGTGTTCAAATATCTTCAAACTAAATGCTTCTTTATTTTATTGTTTATGTAAGAATGAAATTCTATATTTGCGGCTCGAAAATTTCAGATAAAAACAAAATAAAAGAATAATGCAAAACAGAAATGCAATAAAAGTATTCTCCATTGTCTTCGCTATAGTTTGTTTGTATCAGCTATCTTTTACTTGGGTTGCTGATGGGGTACAAGATGATGCAATAGAATACACTAATACTTATATAGAAAAAAATAAAGAAATACTAATTTCAGAATTTCAAAATTCTACAAATGATTCTT
>CAYZIA010000035.1:0-11356 GCA_964478325.1 uncultured Weeksellaceae bacterium | reverse complement strand
AAGGTAGAAAAAGAAAAAAGGGAAAAATATTATTTAGATTCTATAAGTAGCGAAAAGGTGTATGATATTTGGGCAAAAGAATATACTTATAAAGAATGTCAAGAAAGAGAAATCAATTTAGGGCTTGATCTTAAAGGAGGAATGAATGTAACTTTGGAGGTATCTGTTGTTGATGTAATTAAAGTGCTTTCCAACAATAGTGACGATGAGATTTTTAATATTGCTATTGCTAATTCTCAGGAAAGGCAAAGGAATTCTCAACAGGATTTTGTTACTCTTTTCGCCCTGGAATACGAAAAGCTTTCTCCAAATAATGGATTAGCCGTATTGTTTATGGCGCAAATGCGTGATGAGATAAAAATAAACGCGACAAATATTGATGTAATAAAAGTAATTCGTGCAGAAGTGGAAGATGCTATAAGTAGATCATTTAATATTTTACGTTCTCGTATTGATAGATTTGGGGTTACTCAGCCAAATATTCAAAGGCTGGAAACTTCTGGCAGAATCTTGGTAGAACTTCCTGGGATTAAAGAACCAGAAAGAGCCAGAAAATTGTTGCAATCCACAGCTAAATTAGAGTTTTGGGAAACTTACGAATATGCAGAGTTATTGCCAAGTTTGGAAGATGCTAATAAATATTTAAGAGAGCAATTAGAACTTACTGATACGATCACAGAAGTAGAGGAGATTTTAGAGTCTTTGGAAGATTCTGAGATCTTAGAAGATACATCTGAGTTATCATTATTAACCCAATTAGAAGGAGATTCAGCAGTTTCGGACACAACAGACTCTCAACTTTCTTTTGAAGAATTTGCAGCAGAGAATCCGTTTTATGCTGTGCTTTATCCAAATATAGATCAAGATAATAGACCAAATGAAGGCCCTGTTGTTGGTTATTGCGCTATAAAAGATACGGCTACACTTAATAAATATTTATCGGATGTTGAAGTGATGAAAAACTTTCCATTAGATGTAAAATTTGCTTATACTGTAAAACCATACGATTCAGAGGGTAAATTTATGCAGTTAGTTGGTTTAAAAGTAAGTGGACGTGATGGAAAGGCTTCTTTAGAAGGTGATGTAGTAACAGATGCCAGACAAGATTTTGGACAATTTAATGCCAATCCAGAAGTATCTATGACTATGAATTCTGAAGGTGCTAAAAAGTGGAAGCGCTTAACTGCCGAAAATATTGGTAAAAGTGTAGCTATTGTATTAGATGGATTTGTCTATTCCTTCCCTACGGTTCAAAGTGAAATTTCAGGAGGTCGATCTCAAATTACTGGAAATTTTACCATCAATGAAGCAAGTGACTTGGCTAATATTTTAAAGTCAGGGAAATTGCCTGCTCCTGCTAGAATTATTGAGGAGGCCATTGTTGGACCTTCCCTCGGAGAAGAAGCAATTAACGCAGGATTGAAATCTTTCATTATTGCCCTTATGATTGTGTTATTGTATATGATTTTCTACTATTCAGGAGCTGGTTTGGTTTCTAATATCGCACTGCTTGCCAATATCTTCTTCATCTTTGGTGTGCTTTCGTCTATTGGAGCGGTTCTTACTCTTCCGGGTATAGCTGGTATTGTACTTACAATTGGAATGTCTGTGGATGCTAATGTGCTTATTTATGAGAGAATTCGGGAAGAATTAACTGGAGGAAAAGGAATTCGTTTAGCTATAAAAGATGGTTATAATAATGCCTATACTGCTATTATTGATGCCAATGTTACTACATTACTTACAGGAATTATCCTTTATACTTTTGGAACCGGACCAATTAAAGGATTTGCTACTACACTTATTATAGGTATCTTAACTTCTTTGTTTTCAGCTATCTTTATTACTAGACTTGTAATTTCTAGAAGATTAAACAAAAATAAAGAATTAAAATTCTCAACCAAACTAACTGATGGGGCATTCAAAAATACTGCCATCGATTTTCTTGGGAAAAGAAAAAGATTTTATATTCTTTCGTTTATAATTATTCTTTTGGGTATTGGTTCTTTAGCTACTAAGGGATTGAATTATGGTGTAGATTTTTTGGGAGGTCGATCTTATGTAGTTCGTTTTGATGATAGTGTAAATAATGAAAAATTAAGAGCTGAGCTAACAACAGTATTTGTAGATAATGATGGATTGAAATATGCTCCACAAGTAAAAACTTTTGGAGATGATAATCAAGTAAAAATTACTACTAAATTTATGATTGATGAGAATTCTATTAATGCAGATGAGGAAGTAGAGACAAAGCTCAATGAAGGACTTACTAAAATGGCGATGAGCTATGAAGTGATGAGTTCTCAAAAAGTAGGACCAACCATTGCAGATGATATTAAGAATGCAGCTGTTTGGTCTGTCTTTTTCTCCTTACTTATTATCTTCTTGTATATCTTAATTAGATTTAGAAAATGGCAATTCTCACTGGGTGCTGTTGCGGCAGTATTTCACGATGTTCTTATTGTACTTTCTATTTTTTCTGTTTTCTATGGTATTATGCCTTTTTCTTTAGAAATTGATCAAGCATTTATCGCGGCAATCTTGACTATTATTGGTTATTCACTTAATGATACAGTTGTAGTCTTTGATAGAGTAAGAGAATATATGGGAATGCACAAAAAACGAGAAGTTGAAATGGTTATGAATAATGCACTCAATAGTACGCTTAGTAGAACAATTAATACTTCCATGACTACTTTTTTTGTACTTCTTGTAATCTTTATTTTTGGTGGTGAAGTAATTAGAGGATTTATGTTTGCTTTGATGGTAGGAGTTCTAGTTGGTACTTATTCCTCTTTATTTGTAGCTTCTCCTATTATGTTGGATACGCTTAAAAGAGAAAAGGTTAAAGAATAAAAAATTATTTATTTTAAAGAAAAAGCCCTTTCATTGAGAGGGCTTTTTTATTTTTGCTTTATGTTATTATTTATAGGAGGTCCAGAAATTTTTATCATACTACTTTTTGTGGTTTTGTTTTTTGGAGCTAATAAGATTCCTGAATTAGCAAGAGGACTCGGTAAAGCCATGCGAGAATTAAAAGATGCTTCAAATGAGATTAAAAAAGATATTCGTGATAGTTCAAATAAATTAAAAGACGATCTTGATTTAGATAAATAATGATGCCAACAATCTTTTTTCTTTTTGGGTTATTATTGCTTTATTTAGGAGGAGAATTTTTAGTAAAGGGATCTGTTTCTTTAGCTTTAAGATTAAGAATTTCAACTCTAGTTCTTGGTATAACGATAGTGTCTTTTGCTACTTCTGCACCAGAACTTTTGGTAAGTTTAGAGGCTGCTCTTAAAGGGCATACTGATATTACTCTTGGGAATGTAATTGGTTCTAACATTGCTAATATCGCTTTGGTTTTGGGACTAGCTGCAGTTTTGTTTCGGATGAATATTTCTTTGCAAACAAAAAGAATTAGTTATCCTTTTCTTCTTTTATCTTCTATTTTTTTTGGTATCATATTATATTTCTGTAATGGAATTTCATTTTGGATAGGGGTTACTTTTGTAATTTCACTTGTAATTTTTTCAACTTTGCTTATTAGACAATCTCGTCAAGAAAATTTACAAATAGGTATAGGTAAGGATGAATTATTATCAGTAGAAAACCAATTCCCAATTTATAAAAGCATTTCTTTTATAATTATTGGAATTATTTTATTGAAATTTGGGGCAGATTATTTTATAGATGGGGCAGTTGTTTTAGCAAGAATGTTTAACGTTTCCAATAGGGTAATCGCAGTAACAGTGATCGCCATTGGGACTAGTATTCCAGAACTTGCCACTACCGTAATAGCAGCTCTAAAAAAAGAGGCAAGTTTAGCAGTTGGTAATCTTATAGGATCTAATATTTTTAATATTCTAGCTGTTCTTGGTCTTACAGCACTTATAAAAGATATTTCTTTGGTAGACGATCAATTATTTAAAACAGATTATCTATTAATGATGGGCATAACAATTCTTCTAGGGTTGTTTATTTATCTATTTTCTAAGAATAAACTTTCAAGAAGAGAAGGAATTATCTTTTTAGTTGTTTATATTGCATATATAATTTACACTGTTTCTTTTAAAATGGGATAAAGGAAGGTACGTTAGAACTGCTTTTAATTTAAGATACTAATTTTAAACTTTAGCTGATTTAACTGTTTTTACAATTCTTGCAGCAATCTTGTAAGGATCTGCATTAGATGCGGGTCTTCTGTCTTCTAGCCAACCTTTCCAACCTTTTTCAACTGTTATAATTGGTATTCGTATAGAAGCACCTCTATCAGAGACACCATAGCTAAAATCATTTATAGATGCTGTTTCATGAAGTCCTGTTAATCTTTGGTCGTTATCTGCTCCATACACCTCTATATGTTCTTTTGTTACAGATCGGAACGCCTCACAAATCTCCTCATAAGTATCCTTACTTCCGCATTCTCTCAAAGTAGAATTTGAGAAATTAGCATGCATTCCAGAGCCATTCCAGTCTCCTTTTATTGGTTTAGGGTGGTACTCAATATAATAGTTGTAATCTTCCGTTAATCTGTCTAATAAATAACGTGCAACCCAAAGTTCATCTCCTGCTCTTTTAGCTCCCTTGGCAAAAAGTTGAAATTCCCATTGTCCACAAGCTACTTCTTGGTTAATTCCTTCAAAATTAATACCAGCATCTATACAGATATCTGCATGTTCTTCTACCAAACTTCTGCCGTGTGTGTTTTTCCCACCAACCGAGCAATAATATAATCCTTGTGGTCCTGGATATCCACCCACAGGAAAGCCGAGCGGAAGTTGTGTTTCTACATCCATTATAAAATATTCTTGCTCAAATCCAAACCAAAAATCATTATCATCATCATCAATTTGTGCTCTTGCATTTGATTGATGTGGCGAGCTATCTGCATTCAAAACTTCTGTCATAACCAGGAAGCCATTCACCCTTTCAGGGTCAGGAAAAATAGCAACTGGTTTTAACAAACAATCAGAAGAATTGCCTTCTGCTTGTTTTGTTGAACTACCATCAAAAGCCCAAATAGGGCAGTCTTTTAATTTTCCGCTAAAGTCTTCCATAACTTTTGTTTTACTTCTCATATTTTGAGTAGGAGTATATCCATCAAGCCAAATGTATTCCAGTTTAGATTTTTCCATTACTTTTAAAATGTTTGATTAGTAATTTTTTTTAGAGTACAAAAAAACAATTTTAATTTGTTGAATAAAAAACTTCCGTCTTTCGTTTTTGGTTGACTTATTAAAACTTTATTAACAAATGAATGTTTTATTAAAACAATACATTTTATTGTATTTGCAAATTATTCTTTATTTTAGCAAAGTTTTAAAAAATAGAAAAATGAATTATTTTGTAAGAATACTATTGATTAATTTGTGTATGGTTTTAGCCTTGCAAGTTGACGCGCAAAGTACTAGCAATTCAAAAACCAAAAAAGCAGATAAAGCATTTGCTTTAGAACAATACAACAAAGCAGCTGAGCTTTATAAGAAGGCATATTCAAAAACTAAGAATAGAGCTTTGAAGGCAGAAATCACTTTCAAACAAGCAGAATGTTATCGTTTAACTGGTGTTGACAGAGATGCAAAAAGAGCAGAAAGTTATTATAAAAGAGCAATAAAAGCTAAATATCCTGATGTAATTGTTTATCTAAGATACGCAGATATATTGAAGAAAAATGCTAAATATGTAGAGGCTTTAGAACAATATAAAAAATACGTGAAGCTAAATCCCACAGATATTAGTGGAGAAAAGGGTGTAAAATCTTGCCAATTGTCAGTAGATTGGGAAGCAAATCCTACAAGATATAAAATAGCAATAATGCCTATCGTAAATTCAAGATTTGCTGATTTTTCTCCAGCTTTCGGAAACAAAGCTTATACGGAAATCTATTTTGCTTCTTCCAGAAAAGGATCAACAGGGGCTGATGTGGATGAAAGAACTGGAGAGAGTTTTATGGATATTTATAAAACAAGAATTGATAAAAAAGGGCAATGGAAATCACCAGTTCCAGAGATGGAGACCATAAATACAGAGGCAAGTGAAGGTCCAATGTATTTAAACCAAAGAGGAAGTACCATGTATTTTACTAAATGTAAGGTAGAAAAGAAAAAACAATTGGGTTGTGATATTTATGTATCTCAAAGAAAAGGAAAATTGTGGGCGGAAGCACAAAAGCTACAAATTAAGGTAGATAGTGGAGCAACCGTTGGGCATCCTGCAATTACGGATGATGAAAGTACTATATTCTTTTCTTCCGACCAAAAAGGTGGATATGGTGGAAAAGACATATGGGTGGTACAAAAAATAAAAAGAAATCAATGGAGTGAACCTATGAACTTGGGTCCTGCAATTAATACCATTGGAGATGAGATGTTTCCTTTTATTCATGTGGATGGTGTCCTGTATTTTGCTTCTGATGGACATATAGGAATGGGAGGATTAGATATCTATAAATCCATCCCAGATAGTAATTTGAGTTTTACGTCAGTTGTGAATCTAAAATCGCCAGTGAATTCCCCAGGAGATGATTTTGGAATGATTATTGAAAGGAAAAATGAAAGAGGATATTTTACCTCAAACAGAAAAGGCGGAAAAGGTGGAGATGATATTTATCAATTTGAATTACCACCACTTATTCTTACTTTGCAAGGAGTTGTTACTGATTCAAAAACAGGAGCTATTTTAACAGATGCCAATGTCCAACTTATTGCTTCTGACGGAAATTCTTATGATAAAAAAACAGATAATACAGGATCTTATAATCATAAAATAAAACCAATTACTTCTTATGAGTTAGTGGCATCTTTAGAGGGTTATTTGAAACAGAAAAGGGCCATGACTACTATTGGAGTTGAAAAAAATACAGATTTTGTTATTGATTTTAAACTAGATCCTGTTGTAAAAGAAATCATTTTGCCAAAAATTGAGTATGATTATGCTAAATGGAATTTGAGAAAAAAATCTATTGAAGATTTAGATGCTTTAATTAGTACATTAAATGAGAATCCAAACATTACTATAGAGTTGCGTTCACATACTGACTATAGAGGAACAGATGCGCAAAACCAGATTCTTTCCCAAAAAAGAGCAGATGCTTGTATCCATTATTTGATTGAGAAAGGTATTGATACAGAAAGATTAACTGCATCTGGAATGGGAGAGAAAGAACCTTTTGTAATCGAGCATAAAGATGGAAAATTAAAGGTTGGTGATGTTCTTTCAAAGACATATATTGACGGATTAAGAAGGAGAAAAAACAGGGAAGAGGCACATCAATATAACAGAAGAACTACTTTTAAAGTAGTAAGTCAAGAGTATGTTCCAAAACCAAAAGAGGAAGTAAAAGAAGTAGAAGGACCAACAATTGAGTTAAAAGATGAGGAGAACAAAGAAAATGCAAAAGATATTTCGGATAATAAGTAAGCTAAATATAAAATACAAGAGAGCATCCTTAAATAGGGATGCTTTTTTATTTACAAAAAATGAAAACAAATAGATATAACCAAAGAGGTGTTTCATCTGACAAAGAAGATGTGCATAATGCAATCAAAAATGTTGATAAAGGACTTTTTCCTAAAGCATTCTGTAAGATTGTTCCTGATTATTTAACAGGAGACGATAATTATTGTTTGATAATGCATGCAGATGGTGCTGGTACAAAATCATCATTAGCTTATGTTTACTGGAAAGAAGTTGGCGATACTTCAGTGTGGAAAGGAATTGCCCAAGATGCATTAATTATGAATATTGATGATTTGCTTTGTGTAGGTGCAACTGAAAATATTATGCTTTCATCTACTATTGGAAGAAACAAATCAATTATTAATGGTGATGTGCTTTCTAAGATTATCAATGGAACAGAGGAGTTGTTAGCAGAGTATAGAAAATATGGTATAAATATTATTTCTACAGGTGGAGAAACTGCTGATATTGGAGATTTAGTGCGTACTATTGTTGTAGATTCTACAGTAGTTGCTAGGATGAAAAGAAGTGATGTGATTGATAATGCGAATATTCAAGATGGAGATGTAATTATTGGCCTTTCATCATCAGGAAAAGCTACTTATGAAACAGAATATAATGGAGGAATGGGTAGTAATGGTCTGACTTCTGCTCGTCATGATATTTTTTCTAAGTACTTAGTTGAAAAATATCCTGAAAGTTTTGATATATCTCTCCCTTCAAACTTAGTGTATTCAGGGTCTAAGAAATTGACGGATGCCATTAAAAATTCAGAGCTTGATGCTGGAAAACTTGTATTATCACCAACAAGAACATATGCTCCAATCATTAAAGCAATTCTTGACAAATATAGAAGCAGAATAAACGGAATGGTGCATTGTTCGGGTGGCGCTCAAACAAAGGTGCTACATTTTGTGGATAATATACATGTGATAAAAGATAATATGTTTGAATTACCTCCTTTGTTTAAACTTATTCATGAGGAATCAGGAACTGATTGGAAGGAAATGTATAAAGTTTTTAATATGGGACATAGAATGGAATTGTATGTTCCTCAGGAGATTGCTGAAAATATTATTTCAATTTCAAAATCTTTTAATGTTGATGCTAAGATTATTGGACGAGTTGAGAATTTTGAAGGCAAAAAATTAACAATAAGTTCCAAATTTGGAATATTTACATATTAATATGTTAGATAAACTAGGTGCAATTAATGATAGGTATAAGGAAGTTGAGAAGCTGATTTCATCTCCTGATGCAATGAATGACATGAAACTTTATGTGCAGTTGAGTAAGGAATATAAAGATTTGGAACCTATTGTTAAGGCTTATAAAGAATATCGTGATTTAGTTGGAAATATTGTAGAAGCAAAAGAAATATTATCAAATTCTGATGATGTTGAAATGAAGGAAATAGCAAAAATAGAATTAGATGCAAATTTACCTAGAAAAGAAGAAATGGATGAGGAAATAAAAGTACTCTTAATCCCTCAAGATGCTACTGATGCTAAAAATGCAGTAATGGAAATTAGAGCCGGGACTGGAGGAGATGAAGCTTCAATTTTTGCAGGTGATTTGTATAGGATGTATACTGCTTTTGCTTCAGCAAAAGGATGGAAAACGGAATTGGTTGATGTAGCTGATGGAACAGCTGGAGGATATAAGGAAATTATTTTTAATATTACTGGAGAGGATGTTTATGGACAGCTAAAATTTGAAAGTGGAGTACATAGGGTGCAAAGGGTTCCGCAAACAGAAACACAAGGAAGAGTTCATACATCTGCTGCATCCGTAATTGTATTGCCTGAGGCAGAAGAATTTGATGTTGAATTAAATTCATCTGATATCCGAAAGGATACTTATTGTTCTTCAGGTCCTGGTGGACAATCGGTAAATACTACTTATTCGGCTGTTCGTTTAACTCATATCCCTACTGGTATTATTGCTCAATGTCAGGATCAAAAATCGCAACATAAAAATTATGATAAAGCATTAAAAGTATTACGTTCTCGTGTTTATGAAATTGAGTTGCAAAAAAAGTTAGAAGAAGATGCAAAGCATAGAAAGACTATGGTTTCTTCAGGAGATAGATCTGCAAAAATTAGAACCTATAATTATCCGCAAGGGAGGGTTACAGAACATAGAATTAGTTTAACAAAATATAATTTACAAGCAACAATGGGAGGTGATATTCAGGAGTTCATTGATGAATTACAATTGGCTGAGAATGCTGAGAAATTAAAAGAAGGCAATATTTTAGATGACTAGAGAAGAACTTATAGTACAAATCAAAAAAAAGCAATCATTCTTATGTGTTGGTTTAGATACAGATCTTAAAAAAGTTCCAAATCATTTATTAAAATTAGAAGATCCTGTTTTTGAGTTTAATAAACAAATAATTGATATGACTAAAGATTTCTGTGTTGCCTATAAGACAAATATTGCTTTTTATGAAAGCATAGGTGTTAATGGCTGGATATCACTTCAAAAAACATTAGATTATATTCCGAAAAATATTTTTACAATAGCGGATGCAAAAAGAGGAGATATTGGGAATACCTCCAATATGTATGCGAAAGCCTTTTTTGAGAATATGAATTTTAATTCTATTACGGTTTCTCCTTATATGGGCTCTGATTCAGTTACTCCTTTTTTGGAATTTGAGAATAAATGGGCAATTGTTTTAGCACTTACTTCTAATGTGGGAGGATTTGATTTTCAAACTATTAAAAGTGAAAATGAAAAAGCACTCTTTGAAGAGGTTTTAGAAACTTCACAAAAATGGGGAACTATTGAAAATATGATGTATGTTGTTGGTGCTACAAGAACAGAACAACTTACTCAGATAAGAAATATTATTCCTAATCATTTTCTGCTTGTTCCTGGAATTGGCGTACAAGGTGGTAATTTGAGGCAAGTAGCAAAATATGGAATGAATTCGGATTGTGGACTTTTAGTAAATTCATCAAGAGGAATTATTTATAAAGGAAAAGGAATAGATTTTGCTGAAAAAGCAAGAGAGGAGGCACAAAAATTACAGCAAGAAATGACAATGTTATTATCCGAGAAAGGAATTTGAGAAGCAATAAAAATTTTAGTTCAGCAAAAAGATATATACATTACAGATATTAGAAAATGAAATAAATTATGTTTCGTATAATTAGACATTTCTTTGAGAAACAGTTTTTTGGTGTAAGTGCTTGGTGGGCAGGCTTACTGGGAATAAAAGCATCATTTATTCGCTTATTTTTTATTTATGCTACTTTCACTAATGCTTTTACTATTTTGATATATTTGTCTATGATATTCTTGTTAAAGATAGGGCATCATTTTAGGTATAGAAAACGAAAAAGTGTTTTTGATTTATAATATTTATGGATAAGCTACAGATTATACTTACAATATTACTTTTAGTTATAGAAGTTGCAGCTTTTGCGTGGTTGATTATTGATATTCAAAAATCAAAAAAGAAGCAAGATAAAATTATTGAATTAGAGCATCAGATTTTACAAGTTGAGAATTCGATTATAGAACTTGAAAGGGCTATAATTAGTAAGATCGATGAGTTAATTAAATCAAAATAATTTGAGTGACAGAAAAATATTAGGTGTTTGCGCTTGGCTTGCCGACAAATTTGGCTTGGACGTTGGGGGGGTTAGAATTTTGTTTGTAGCTGCTGCTATTTTTGGTTTTGGTTCTCCTGTGATTATTTATTTCATTTTATATTTAGTTAAACCAAGCGAATATTAAATGAAAGTTTTAATAACTGGAAGTAATGGATTGCTCGGACAAAAACTCTTACATAAGTTAAGAGCTGATGATACGGTTAAACTGATAGCAACCTCAAAAGGAGATAATAGGGTATCTGATAAAGATAATTATATCTATTTTGCAT
>CAYZIA010000034.1:0-14261 GCA_964478325.1 uncultured Weeksellaceae bacterium | reverse complement strand
AATATACAGCCCTTCTACTTGATGAAAAATACAATGAGAACGAGCAGAGATTGCCTCATTTCTGTATACTCTTCCTGGGGAAAGAGTCCGGATTGGAGGCTTTTTTTCATCCATATATCTTACCTGAACAGTAGAAGTATGAGATCTTAACAAGATATCAGGATTAGTTTGAATAAAAAAAGTGTCTTGCATATCTCTTGCAGGATGTTCTTTAGGTGTATTAAGCGCAGAAAATTTATGCCAATCATCTTCTATTTCTGGCCCTTCCGAAATTGTAAACCCAATTCTGTTAAAGATATCAACTATTTTTTTTCTTATTAAAGAAATTGGATGTCTGCTCCCTAAATTGTCTAAACTTATAGGCCTTGTAAAATCGATTTCATCATCATTATTTTCTTCATCAAAAGAACCTTTAAACTCTTCTATTTTAGACTGAACACTTTGTTTTAATTTATTTATTGCTTGTCCAAACTCTTTTTTATTTTCGATTGAAACATCTTTAAAAGCGGCAAATAACTCATTCAAAAACCCCTTTTTTCCCAAAAATGAAAGCCGAAATTCTTCCAGCTCTTTTTTAGATTTTGGAGTGAATCCTTCTGCTTTTTGTAGTAATTGCGTTACCTTATCTAACATCTTAATAAATTATCTATATTTGCTAATCCAATTACAAAGAAACAATAATTATGTTAAATAAAATTTTTAAACCAGTTTTAATAGTTGCGTTTTCAATTTTTGCACTTACATTTAATTCCTGCAAAAAACCAGATGACACTAAAGCAATCATCACAGTTGTTGATTTTAATGGAACTATTATCCCTGAAGCAAAAGTAAGGCTACACCAGGATGGACAAGTTTCTCAATCAGGACAATATTCTGAAATAAGTGATGAAAAATGGACAGACAGTAATGGCCAAACAGAGCATGTTTTTGAACATGAGGCAATCTTAAATATAGATGTGAGCATATGGGTTGGAACAAACGAGCTTACGGGAAGTAATGTAATTCGGTTATTAAAAAATAAAACTGTAACCAAAACTGTTGCAATAGACTAGGTTAAATAAGCTATTATTGCCTCTTTAATTAATGAATCTTGTTGTTTTTCACTGAGATTTTTTATTGGCTTCAACTCTGTCCAATGCGGCCACCCATCTTCATCTACTTTTTCAAATTTAAAATAACCATAAGGAGCCAGTAATTTACACACCGCCAAATGAAGGATATCTTGTTTTTCTTCCTTTGTAAAAGTTTGGATTCCTTTTTGTAATTCCTGCACACCAATCAAAAAAAGGATACCTTTTAAATCTATATCTTCTGCAATATCTTTTTGCAATTTTAGAAGTACAATATCCCATTTTTTGTTTAAATCATTCATCAATGCAAATGTAAAGTTTTAATATATTTACACCCATGAATTACTTGGATATTGCAATTTCAGTCCCCATTTTATACGGCTTAATAAAAGGGATTTCAAATGGTTTAATAAAAGAAATTACAGGGTTATTGTCTCTTATTTTAGGAGTATATATAGCGGTTAATTTTTCCGTCTTTTTAGAGCGACACCTAATTGGCGTTTTCAATAATTATGAGCAGGTTAAGCCAATTTTAGCTTTTTCAATTCTATTTATTGCAACGATAATTATAGTAAAATTTATTGGAATTTTAGCCAACAAAATAACTAAAGTATTAGCGCTCGGGGTTATTAGCAGAATTTTTGGAGGAATTTTTGGAGGCCTTAAAATTGCACTAATTGTTAGTTTTTTACTTACAATAGAAAGCAAACTTGAGCTAATTCCAAATGACATAAAAAAGACATCTGAGCTATACAGCCCAAATATAAAATTACTAGAAATTTTAACTCCTCATTTTGAAAAACATAAAAAAGTATTTAAAAATATCCAACAACAAACAAAAGAAACAAAAGAGTTGCTGCTTGAGGAAAAAATCAAGAAAGAATAGCCTCTATTCCAGGGAGCTTGTCTTCTTTCAAATATTCCAACATTGCGCCACCGCCAGTTGAGAGATAACTTACTTTTTCTTCCATTCTAAATTTTTTGATTGCCGCGACAGAATCGCCGCCACCAATTAGAGAATAAGCGCCTATTTCAGTGGCCTTACAAATGGCAGTTGCAATTTCTTTTGTTCCTTTTTCAAAATTACTCATTTCAAAGACTCCCATTGGGCCATTCCAAATAATCGTTTTAGAAGTTGAAATAATTTTAGAAAAATCTAAGATACTAGATTTTCCAATATCTAGTCCCATAAATCCATTTGGGATAGCGCTAATAGAAGAAATGTTTATTTGAGCATTATTATCGAAAGCACTAGCGTTTACAGAATCACTCGGGAAAACTATATTTACACCTTTTCTTTTAGCTAATTCAACAAGTTCTTTCGCAAGCTCTATTTTCCCCTCTTCTACCAAAGAATTACCAATATTAGCTCCCATAGATTTTGCAAAAGTATAAGCCATTCCGCCCCCAATTATCAAATTATTCACTTTCGTTAAAAGCGCTCTAATTACATCAATTTTCCCTCTGATTTTTGCCCCTCCAATTATAGCGGTAAAAGGACCTTTTGGATTCTTTAAAACAAATTCCAAATTAGTAATTTCTTGTTTAAAAAGTAAACCGAAATATTTGTTATCAGGAAAAAATTGCGCAATAATTGCAGTAGAAGCATGAGCTCTATGAGCAGTTCCAAAAGCATCGTTGATATAAACATCAGCAAGTTCAGAAAGCTGTTTTGCAAAAAATATATCTCCTGATGTTTCTTCTTTATAAAAGCGTAAATTTTCTAAAAGCAAAACATCTTTATCTTGCATTTTTGCAACATCATTAGCAGTAGTCTCCCCAATGCAATCACCACTAAAAACAACAGTTCTATCCAGTAAAAAAGACAAGTGATTAATAATGTGTTTTAAAGAAAATCTTTCTTCAACTCCTTTTTTTGGCCTTCCAAGATGTGAGATAATTATAGCCTTTCCTCCATCAGAAATTACTTTTTTTATTGTAGGAAGAGCTGCGACTATTCTGCTGTCATCTGTAATTTTAAAATTTTCATCTAAAGGGACATTGAAATCAACCCGAATTAACACTCGTTTTCCTGCAAAAGAAAATTCTGTAATATTTTTCATGCTGCAAAAATAATATAAAAGCAAAAATACTCCTGTTAATTCCGTACTTTTGACACAAAAGAAAAACAGTGTTATTTAAAGAAATTCCAGGAAATAAAATTGTAAAAAAAGAACTTATTAATTCTGTAAGAAAAAACAGAATAGCACATGCACAACTTTTTTTAGGCAAACCGGGAAACGCAAAACTAGCATTAGCAATTGCTTTTGCACAATTTTTGAATTGTGAAAAAAGAGGAGAAAAAGACTCTTGTAATAGTTGTCATTCCTGTTTTATGTACAATTCTCTTTCCCATCCAGATTTACACCTTATTTTTCCCGTACTTAAAATAAATAAAATTAAAAATCCTGTGAGTGAAAATTTTATTTCTCAATGGAGAGAAATTATTTTAGACAACCCATACCTGTCCTTAACAGATTGGTATAAATATTTTGATTCAGAAAACAAACAAGGAGCAATTTATACAAATGAAGCTGAACACTTGCAAAAGAAAGTGTCTTTAAAAAATTATAAGTCGAACTATAGAGTTATTCTTATATGGATGCCAGAAAAAATGAATCTAACATGCGCAAATAAACTTCTAAAATTAATTGAAGAGCCTCCAAAAGGCACATTTTTTCTGATGGTATCAGAGAATTTTGAAAAGCTACTTCCAACTATTATCTCAAGAATGCAAATAGTAAAAACAAAGCTATTTAGCACAGAAGATATAGCGGCTTTTTTGCAAAAGGGAAAAGGAGTAACAAAAGAAAAATCTTTAGCAATTGCAATAATTTCAAATGGGAATATTAATAAAGCCATAAATCTTAGCCAAAGTGAAATCAATGAAAATAATCCGCTAAAAGAATTTCAGAAATGGATGCAAATTTGCTATAAAGTTAATTTGTTAGAATTAGGAAACTGGACCGATAATATAGCAAAAAAAGGAAGAGAAAATCAGAAAGAGTTTTTGCAATATTCCTTAAAAATTATTCGCGCTTGCCTTGTTTCAAATGCTAACAGCGAAAGCTTATTAAAATTAGAAGAAGAAGAAGAAAATTTTTTAAATAATTTTGCTCCATTTATACATGGGGAAAATAGTATTTCTATTTTTGAAAGAATAGAAAAATCAATATATGGAATTGAAAGGAATGCCAACCCAAAAATTATTTTTTATGAGTTATCATTACAAATAATACGCCTTTTAAAAGTAAAACGTAAATTAGCGAACTAAAATTCGAACTAAAAAATGAGTAGCTGCAGCAATTGTGATACATGTGAGACTTCGTTAGCAAGAGGGTGTAGTAATTCCTCTGTTTTTAACTGGCTTGAAGGGATAAGCACGTTAAATACAAAGGATGACAATCCTGTTGAAGTGCGTTTTAAACAAGATAGAAAAGAATTTTATATTAATCCAGATAATATAACAGTAAAAAAGGGCGATATTGTTGCGGTGGAGAGCTCTCCCGGACATGATGTCGGGGTAGTTTCTTTAACTGGAGAATTAGTTATGCTCCAAATGAAGCGAAAGAAAGTAAATTTTGAAAAAGAAAGACTAAAGAAAATTTACAGAATTGCAAAACAGACTGATATTTCAAAATGGGAAAAAGCAATAGCGCTTGAAAAAGAAACCCTAGAGGCAGCCAAACTATTGGTAATAAAACATAAATTGGAGATGAAACTTAGCAATGTGGAATATCAAGGAGACAACACAAAAGCTATTTTTTATTATACAGCTGAAAAAAGAGTAGACTTCAGGGAGCTAATAAAATCTTTTTCAAAAAAATTTAGGATTAGAATTGAAATGCGGCAAATTGGGGCAAGACAAGAGGCAGCAAAACTAGGAGGGATTGGCAGTTGTGGAAGGGAACTTTGTTGTTCTACTTGGATGAGCGAATTCCCATCTGTTTCCACATCAGCTGTTCGTTATCAGCAGCTCTCTATCAACCCACAAAAAATATCGGGACAATGTGGACGATTGAAGTGCTGTTTAAATTTTGAATTAGATGGATATTTGGATGCGCTAGCCAATTTCCCAAATACAAAAACTATGTTAAAAACAAAAAAGGATAAAGCAAAATTTTTAAAAATGGATATTTTTAAAAAGAAATTGTGGTACACCTATTTGAACAATCCGTATTCTGCTATTGAGCTAACATTAGATAGAGCAAAAACAATAATTACTCTAAACAAAGAAGGAGAGCTTCCTGAAAAACTGGAGGATTTTGTAATAGAAAAAAAGACAAAAAAGAAAGAGTTTGAAAATGTAATAGGACAAGACAATATCAACCGATTTGATAAAAAAAACAAAAAAAAGAAGAAAAAGAAAAAAAGATTCAAACACAAAAAAAACAAAAAAGAATGAGACGGGGAGTTATTATTTTATTGTGTTTTTCTCTTTTTGCTTGCAATAAAAATATACTTTTTAAAGGGGACAAAGAAATAAAGAATATAAGTTGGCACACTGACAGTTTAGTTGTATTTGAATTCGAGATTACAGATACAATTTCTAATTATTTGGCAGAAATAAATATTAGACACACCATAGAGTATCCTTTTCAAAATCTATTTGTATTTATTCATACTAAAATGCCAAATGAACAAAATATAATTGATACTGTTGAATGTATTTTAGCAGATAAAAAGGGAAAATGGAATGGAAAAGGAATAGGGGATGTTTTGAATTTTACAAAACCCTATAAGAAACTAATTTCCTTTAAGACAGGTGGGAAGTGTAAAATAGAAATAGAACAAGCTATGCGTTATGGCGAATTATCAGCTATAAAATCCTTAGAAGAGATTATTTCTGTTGGCGTTTGTATAAGAGAAAAAGAAAACTAATTCCCCCACTTTTTATCTAGCCATTTCCCCCTTTCTAAAATCCAATTTCGTAAATATACTACTTCTTCTTCATGAGAGTTGCCAATATAATAGTTTGGCCAAACTTCTTTTTGCCCTAATAAATTCCATAAAGCAAAATTATTTTTTTGTGAAACCTCTAGCTTTTTTTCATATTTATTAACCATTTCTAAAACAGTTTTTTCGCTCAGGACAGATTGCCTTAATTGATTCCATCTTTTTTTAAGAGCAGATTTAAAAAAGATATTTTCGTTTAATTTTTTCCACCAAAAAGGAACTTCGTCTTTATGCTCATACACAAATCCAGAAGTAGAATAACCATCTAAATAATCAGTAAGCCCAAAAGAAAAATTAAAATCCCAAATAGGACCCATTATTACTATTTTTTCTTTTGATATTTGAAAATAAGTACTCAATCGGTATGCGTCAATATTTTTACAAAATTCATTAATAATTAAAAAATCTACAAAAGAATTCATGTCAATCATTTCAAAAATAGAGAGGTTATTTACATCACTTAAAAAAAGCACTTCCTCAAACAAATGCACAAAATTCTCAACTGCATTTTTTTCTGCGACACTGATCCCAATCCCATCAGGATATTTTATTTCAAATACAGTGTTTTTGAGGTTATTGTTTGTGATGTTTGATTTAAAAAACTCGCCTTTTGGCCGATCAATTTTTAATAAATAACCATCTTTCAATTCCAATCTTGTAGAATCTACCCTAATTTTTTCACACAAGACATAGACCCCCTGATAAAACCCATTGATACTTAATTCACAAAATTTTGTTCTAGGGGCATAATGTCCCATATTTTGAAAAAGGCGATAAGCCAAGACATTTCTCATTAAACTTTTATCGGCATAAGGGCCATACAAAACCCAATGCTCGTGCATAGGAAGATTCATTAGGCCCACTTTTTTTGTTTGACTATCTTCATCCAAAAACAAAAAACTATAAGATTTTTTCTTAAAACTTTGAGACGTATTTCCCCTTATTTCTATCTGGATCTTTTCCTTAAAAACAACTTTGTCTTCCTTCACTGAAAGTTTTGCTGAAAGTTTTGGATCATCTTTAATGCCTTTTTTTGTATTTATACTTATCCAAGGGAGATTAGATTTTTTCAAACTTTTCTTTGGTCTTTTGTTGGGGTAATCGTTATTGTTTTTTGACAAAAACAATTGTGTTTTCTCGTGATTTAACCTATAATATTTTTGGTTTTGGAATTGAATTAACAGCTTGTTTTCTCCAGATAAGATATTGTTTTTAAGAATTGCAGAACCGATAAAATAATCAAAATAAAGGCTGTCAGGATAGATAAAAGAATCTTTTTTAGAAGACAAAAGCGTATCCATAAAAAAAGCTGAACTCCTATCTACTATTAAATTATCATTCAAATATAATTTAAAAAAAGCAGCATTGTCGACCTGCAATAATCCTGATTTTAGGTTTTTAATACTTTTTTTGCGGAATTGATATTCAATTTCAAGCCGATTACTTGTATCTGTGAAACTTTTTAAATCACGTAATTTTTCTACTAATTCTATTTCACCACCTCTTTTTTTTACTCGAATTTCTTTTAATTCTAATTCTGCATTAGGCCCACTACAAGCAAACACAAGCAAACAAAGCAAAAGGTAAAAAAAGTTTTTCATTAGTTTAATAATTAATACTATCGGCCAAATGTTTGTTAATTTCTGTTTCTCCAAAAGGCAAGAGACTATCAGAAATATTTGTTCCAATTTTCCCTTTAGAAAAACGATCAATATTTATTGCGGAATAATTTTTGTAAAAAATATTATTATGGATATCCGCATAACCTCCTGTAGAAGTTGTATCTTTTCTATACAGAGAAATGCCTTTTACATTTTTATAAAATTTATTGTTTCTTAGCACAGCAAATGAGCTGTCTTTTATAGCGATTCCCTCATTATTTCCTATAATAGTATTATTTTCAATAAATATGTTAGAGGAATGCCCATATTGTTCTTTCCCCACCGAAATTCCTTTATCACTATTGTTTATTAAGGTATTGTTTCTAACCACTATATTATGGCAAGCATTCATGTCAATTGCATCATCTGGAGAGTTTTTTACTATACAATTTTCAATCAATCCCTCATCTACACAAATGAATTCTATTGCATCAGGAAGATTGACAAAAGTAGAATTTCGAACTATAGATTTTGAGAAATTTGTATTAATACCTTCTCCCGTACCTTTGCCATCCATTATGGAATTTTCAAACAAGAAAGAGCCATAATGAGTCCAAATTATAGGATCCCTATTTATTCCATATACAAGTTTTTTCTCCTTGATGTTAATAGAGGAATTTTTAATACTCAAATTAGCAGATCCCGAATTGATTCTACCTTCCAAAATATGGCTATAATTAAAATTCCCAATACCATTAAAAAAGTGAAAATAACCCCATTCTTTTCTTTTTTGTTTTGGACAGAAAACAATCGGCTCATCTTTTGTCCCTTTAGCTATGAGATTACCATGGACCAATATATTTACTCCACTATCTAGTCTAATTTTTACCCCTTTTTCAATAGTTAATTCCACCCCTTTTTTAATAGTTATAGTTTGATTTATAAGGTAAGGGATTCTGTTTTTTTGCAAAGTAGTATTTTTAGAAATATAGTTTGGAAGAATAGTACAATTCAATTTTTCAAATACATTTTTAGAATTAAAACCATCTACAAAAAACTCCCCATCAGTTGCCCTAACTTTCCAATAATATTTTCCTCTGGAGAGCTCTTCGCTAAATAAAAAAGAGGTGTCGCTTGTGGTTTTTGTAATTAGCTTAGTAGAGTCCTGAAACAAAAAATCAGAACTTATTGAAAGGATATAACTAATTGTCCTATCTCTTGAGCTTTTTGAGGGACTCCATTCAAATAAAATTTCATCACAAACTTTTTCCTCTATTCTTTTTACAGCAAAAGTACTTGGCCAAAGTACAAATTGTTCTTGTAATTTTTTATATCTATTCTCAAAAAAGCTCTTTTCTTTTTCCAAGAATTTTTTCCAATCTTTCAAATCAGAGACTTGATCAGTGGTGTCTTTTTCAACCGAGTTTTCAAGCAGTACTTCAAGTTTATCAATTAAAGAGAACATTTGGGTTTTTTCACAAATAGTTTGCGAAATTTCTTTTAATCGCACTTTAATATCGTCTAAAATTTGAGTATTTAAAAAAGACCTTTCAATTAATGGATTATCTGACTCCCACTCACTTGAAGTTCTATGATATTGATAAGGCATCCATTCATAATAAGAAAGGGTTTTGTCCATATCCCAAGGCAATAGCTCCCACTTTCCATTAGGGGAATGATATAAATAATAGTTATGATAGTAAGTGCTAGCATTTGCCAAATAAATGTTTAAGGCAAGCATATTTACAAATTGGGAGTAATTAAAATTCGATTTAATGAAATCCAAATACAAACTATCTGAGATAGAATTGACATCTAAAATTAATTTTTTCAAATCATCACGATCTTCAGGTATTCCGCTTTTCTTCTCCCAATCATTTTCAAGATCATCAAAAATACTCATGCAAGCACCATCTTTTGTTGCTTTATATAAATTTCCTTTTTCTGACATTAAATTGTTTTTCAAAAATCTACTATCCATATTTTCAACCATCAAATACAAACCAAAAAAAGCACCATTAATATAAATATTTGCAAAATTAGAATGGTAACAATTTTGTCTAGAAGAACGAATAATTTGACTACTCAAGTACTGCCGGATATAACTCTTGTCAGAGAATTCAGCATTAAAGTTTAGGGTTTTAGATGAGCCATTTAATACAAATTTAACTTTCAATGATTTTTTTGCATCTTTTCTAGAAGAGTCTCCTCTAATTCGCATTCGCCCCTTAATAGTATCTCCTTTTACTACAATTTTTATGGGAATATAAATGTTATCTGTAAAGTTTTCATAAATATAAGTTAAGGAATCTTGATTGCAAATAATAGAATATTGTTCAAGAGTGGGATCAAAATTAGAATTTTCTTTATTTGTGCAGTTGGAGAAAAGAAAAATAGCAAATACCAAAGGAAGAATTGCCCAAAAAAACCCAGTATTTTCTTTAAAAGAAGTGCGCATTTATTTTGAGGATAAAATTACTATTTTTACCGAAATGAAATGTAAATAAGTGAGCAGAAAAAAAGTAATATTAATATGGCTAACGATCTTCTCTCCTTTTATAGGATTATTTTTGGTTATATGCCTGACCTCAATAGGAATTTTTGGCCCCCTTCCCACTTTTGAGCAGTTAGAAAGCCCAAAAAATAATTTAGCTACAGAAATAATTTCAGAAGATGGAGTGTTGTTGGGAAAATATTTTCTTGAAAATAGAAGTAATATAAGATATAATGAATTGCCCCAAAATTTAATAAACGCGCTAATATCGACTGAAGACATCAGATATATGAGTCATTCGGGAATTGATGTGCGGTCATTAGCAAGAGCAATTTTTGGTTTAATTTCTGGAGGAGAAAGTTCTGGAGGTGCAAGCACAATTACTCAGCAGTTAGCTAAAATGCTTTTTACTGAAAAACCATCTTCTGGCCTAGAAAGAGTTATGCAAAAATTTAAAGAATGGATTATCGCTATTCAGTTAGAAAGGCAATATACAAAAGATGAAATTTTAGCCATGTATCTCAATCGATATGATTGGGTAAATAATGCGGTTGGAATAAAATCTGCAGCACAAGTTTATTTTAACAAAAAACCGGAAGAACTTATAGTTGAAGAATCAGCAATGCTTGTTGGAATGCTTAAAAACTCTGCTCTTTATAATCCAAATAGAAGAATTGAGCTTACTACAGAAAGAAGAAATGTAGTCCTATCTCAAATGAAAAAGTATGAATTTATATCAGACTCATTATTTGACACTTTGAAAAATCAACCCATAGTTTTAGACTTTAAAAGAGCCAGCCATAATGAAGGATTGGCGCCTTATTTTAGAGAGTATTTAAGAGGGGAATTAAAAAAATGGTGTGCCTTACATTTGAAGCCAGACGGATTGCCTTATAATCTATACACAGATGGGCTAAAAATTCATACTACTATCAATTCAAGGATGCAACAATTTGCAGAAGAAGGAATGAGAACTCATATTTCTGCTTTACAAAAAGATTTTTACAGGCACTGGAAAGGGTATAGCCAAGCTCCTTTTCCAAAAGATTTTGAGCCGGAACAGATAAATGAAATTATTGACCAAGCGATGAGGCGATCGGAAAGATATAGGAAGCTTAAAAAAGGGAAAAAATCGGAAAGCGAAATAAAGAATATTTTTAAAATAAAAGTTCCTATGACTATTTTTTCTTGGGAAGGAGAGATTGACACTATCTTATCTCCAAGAGACTCAATCAAATACAATAAGTTTTTTATTCACTCAGGAATGATGAGTATGGATCCAAAAACAGGATTTGTAAAGGCATATGTTGGAGGAATTAACCATCGCCATTTTAAGTACGACCATGTAAAAGTAGGCAAGAGGCAAGTGGGTTCTACTTTCAAGCCATTTTTGTACTCTTTAGCCATGCAAGAGGGTTATTCGCCATGTTATGAAGTGCCAAATGTACCAGTAGTTTTCGATAAAGAAAAGTGGGGGCTACCAGAAAAAGATTGGATTCCGGAAAACTCGGATGATAAATATGAGGGTGAATTACTAACTTTAAAATTTGGAATGGCAAATTCAATTAATACTGTTACTGCTTACATAATGAAGCAATTTGGGCCTCATGCTGTAGTTGATTTGGCCAAAAAAATTGGAATACAATCCAAAATTTTAGCTGTTCCTTCACTTTGTTTAGGCACTTTTGATTTATCTGTATATGAGATGGTAGGAGCTTATTCTACATTTGTAAATAATGGCGTTTGGACAGAACCAATTTTCATCACAAAAATAACCGACAAACATGGAGTTATTTTAGAAGAATTCAAGCCAAAAACTACAGAGGCAATGAGTAAAAAAACTGCTAATTTGATGGTGAGAATGTTGCAAGGAGTGGTTGACGGAGTTTATAATAAAAATGCAAATACCACTATGGGAACCGGAATTCGTTTGCGATTTAAATATCAGTTCAAAAATGAAATGGGGGGAAAAACTGGAACTACTCAAAACAATTCGGATGGTTGGTTTATGGGCATAACACCAAATTTGGTAACTGGCGTATGGAGTGGTTGTGAGGATAGAAGTGTGCATTTTAGGGACACGCATTACGGACAAGGAGCAAATATGGCATTGCCGATTTTTGCAGAATATATGCAAAGGGTTTATGCAGACACATTAGAATCAGGAATTTTTCCAATCAGCTTTAATATACCAAAAGCGGTAGACGTTAGAATGGATTGTGGGGAACTTTTTGAAACGGAAAGGAATAATTTTGAAGACGAAGAATTATGATAAATAAAAGAGTAAAAACTATTGATAAGGCAATTGCTGGCGTAGCAAGTAATATGACTTTGATGGTGGGAGGATTTGGGCTTTCTGGAATACCTGAAAATTGTATAGAAGCTTTAGCTAAAAAAGATATTTTTGGCCTAACATGTATTTCCAACAATGCAGGAGTTGATGATTTTGGCTTAGGACTTTTACTCCAAAGAAAACAAATCAAAAAGATGATTTCATCTTATGTAGGAGAAAACGCAGAATTTGAAAGACAAATGCTATCAGGGGAATTAGAGGTGGACTTAATTCCTCAAGGATCTTTGGCAGAAAGATGTAGAGCAGGAGGTTCTGGAATTCCTGCATTTTTTACCCCTGCTGGTTTTGGGACAGAAGTTGCTGAAGGCAAAGAGGTTAGGGAGTATAATGGGAAACCCCATATTTTAGAATCGGCACTTACAGCGGATTATGCTTTTGTAAAAGCATGGAAAGGAGACATGGCAGGAAATCTTATTTTTAAAGGAACAGCAAGAAATTTTAATCCACTTATGGCAATGGCAGGAAAAATTACAGTAGCTGAGGTAGAGGAGTTGGTGCCAACCGGAGAGTTAGATCCTAACCAAATTCACACGCCAGGAATTTTTGTGCAAAGGATTTTGCAAGGAGAAAAATATGAGAAGAGAATTGAACAAAGAACTGTTAGAACCAAAGAATAATGGCTTTAGATAAAAATCAAATAGCACAGAGAATAGCTCAAGAATTAGAGCATAATATGTATGTGAACCTTGGGATTGGAATTCCAACTTTGGTGGCAAACTATATACCAAAAGGAATTGATATTGAGTTTCAGTCGGAAAATGGAGTACTAGGAATGGGGCCCTTTCCTTTTGAGGGAGAGGAAGATCCAGACATGATAAATGCAGGGAAGCAAACCATAACCACCATGCCAGGAGCTGCTCTTTTTGACTCTGCCACTTCCTTTGCTATGATAAGAGGTCAGCATGTGCAACTTACAGTTTTAGGCGCCATGGAGGTGTCTGAAAATGGAGATATTGCTAATTGGAAAATACCAGGGAAAATGGTAAAAGGGATGGGGGGAGCTATGGATTTAGTAGCTTCTGCAGACAATATTATTGTAGCCATGATGCATACTAATCGAAAAGGGGAAAGTAAGATTTTAAAAAAATGTACTCTCCCTATTACAGGAGTAAATTGTATTAAAAAAGTAGTAACCAATTTAGCTGTTTTGGAAGTAACTAAAGAAGGCTTTAAACTCTTGGAAAGAGCACCGGGCGTAAGTGTAGATGAAATAAAAAACGCAACTATAGCGGAACTAATTATTGAAGGAGATATTCCTGAGATGCAGCTCTAATTGAATTTATTAGCACTCCAAAATATCTTTAGCCATCATCCCTAATGCTTTTTGTCTTTTACCTATAACCTATTTTTAAGAAAGGATTAATATTTTGGATTTTTGTATCAGGCATTTATTTTGACCCCTTTACTTTCTAAATGCCTCTTAATATCTTCTAGTTTCCCTTCAGGAATAGCAGTAATTAATTTTTTAGTGTATTTTGTTTCTGGAGTAGTGTAAATTTGATCAGCATCGCCCATTTCTTCAATTTTCCCTTCTTGCATCACTACCATTCGATCACTCATATATTTTACAACAGATAAATCATGAGAAATAAATATATAAGTAAGTCCAAATTCTTCTTTTAGTTCGTTAAGCAGGTTTAATACCTGTGCTTGTACAGAGACATCTAGCGCAGAAACAGATTCATCACAGATAATAAATTTTGGGTTTACAGCCAGCGCTCTGGCAATACCAATTCTTTGCCTTTGTCCTCCAGAAAATTCGTGGGGGTATCGATAAAAATGAGCAG
>CAYZIA010000033.1:0-14334 GCA_964478325.1 uncultured Weeksellaceae bacterium | reverse complement strand
TTGAGGAATCTTGGGATATTTATCATCTATAACATAATAGTCACTTTTATTTATAGTGCTTTTTTTGTAAAAGTAATAGCCCCAAATCCACAAATAGGTACAGTAATGTGGGCCAATGCAATTGCTATTACTGCAATTATTGTTTCCATTTTATCACCAATTTTAGGTGCCATTGCGGACAATGGAGGTTACCGAAAATTCTTTCTAATTTCTTTTACTGCTATTTGTTCCGTATTTTCTATTTTACTTTATTTCCCGGAGGCTGGGGATGTGTTTTGGGCACTCTTACTTTTTATAATTGCTAATATTGCCTTTGAAATGGGTACAGTTTTCTGTAATTCTTATCTACTCGATTTATCAAATCAAGAAAATAGCGGTAGCATCTCTGGTTTTGCATGGGGATTAGGATTTTTTGGAGGTTTGTTGGCTTTGTTTTTGGTATTTCTTTTGTTCGATATAAATAACCCGGAAGAACTGAGAAGAATTAATATTTTAGTAGGTGTTTGGTTTGCTATTTTCAGTATCCCTACTTTTTTGTTTTTAAAAGACAGACATAAAGACAAACTTACAAAGAAGCACATTTCTGATTCCTTTTCTACAATAAGGAAGACTTTTAACTCTATTACATACTATAAGCAAATCTCTCAATTTTTAATAGCTCGTCTATTCTTTAATGATGGCCTTATTACCATATTCGCACTAGGAGGAATTTATGCAGTTGGAACCATAAAATTTACTTTTGAAGAAGTGATGCTTTTAGGAATAGTATTAAATATTGCGGCCGGTCTTGGCTCCTTCTTATTTGGCTATCTGGAAGATAAAATTGGTGCAAAAAGAGTGATTAATATTTCATTAATTGTTTTGATTATTGCTACACTCATTGCCTATTTCGCTCCAGAGACTAAAGCACCAAAAGAGATGTTTTGGATTGCGGGCACACTTATTGGTTTAATGGTGGGGCCAAACCAATCTTGTAGTCGTTCACTAATGGCACAACTCACACCCAAAGAAAAGCAAAATGAATTTTTTGGATTTTTTGCATTAACAGGAAAAGCAACTTCCTTTTTGGGTCCCTTACTTTTTGGAATTATCACTAACTATTATAGCCAGCAAATAGCACTTTGGGTAGTGATTATTTTATTTTTAGTCGGTTTGTTGCTCTTTAATAGAATTACTTTTATAAAAAGTAATAAGTTTGTAAAATGAGAATTTTTATAATTTACTCCTTACTATTATTGTTATTGAGTTCTTGTTCTTATAATGAATTATCTCTTTGTGAAACAGATAATCCTTCATTTGCCGACTGCGTAGAACCAATTTTTGAGAAGAATTGTATAGGGTGTCATTTTCAAAATAATTCTGATGGGATAATGCCCTTAACAAACTTCCAGGAAATACAGGATAAAGTGATTAACGGCACGGTTATTGAAAGCATAAAAAGAGAAGTTGGATTTATGCCAAAGAATGGGGAAAGATTAACTGCAGAGGAAATATTAATTATTGAAAAATGGAAAAATAATGGTGCGCCAAATAATTAGTATATTTTTATTCCTGATTTGTTTTTCTGTAAATGCCCAACAATATTTAGCAAAAGATGGAACAATTAGTTTTTTCTCTAAGGCACCAGTGGAAGATATTTCGGCCATAAACAATAAAGTTTCTGCTATTTATGATGCTAAAACTAAGGCGCTAGCTTTTCAGTTACACATTATAGATTTTATATTTCCAAAATTCTTAATGCAAGAACATTTTAATGAGAATTATATGGAGTCGGATATTTTTCCAATATCTACTTTTGTTGGAAAAGTTATTTATCACAAAGAAGGTGTTGCAAATGTAGAAGGAGAACTTACAATTCATGGAGAAACTAATTTCATCAGTGTTACCGGAGATTTACAAGTAAATGATAATATAGCTTCTATTACTGCTGTTAAGTTTTCCGTAAAATTAAAAGATTATAAAATTAAAGTTCCTAGAATTGTAATGTATAATATTGCGGAAGAAATAGAGATTAAAGTAACTATTGAGATGAAAAAACAATGAAAAAGATCGTAATTATTTTTATAATGTTGTCAAGTATTTTTGTAAAAGCACAAGATGACTTATTATCTCTACTAGGTTCACATGAGCCAATGTATATATCCTCCACCTTTAAAGATAAAAAGATTGTTAATGGGCAATCTGTAGAATTGACTTCGGAAGGGGTTTTACAATTTCAGATTCAGCATAGGTTCGGAACGCTTAATTGAGGTTTTTAGTATTTATTTGGATTGGACAATTCAGAAATTAGATTAGGATTTGATTATGGAGTTAAAGATTGGATCAACGTTAGAGTTGGAAGAAGTTCAGCACTAAAAACAATAGATTTATCTGCAAAAGTAAGATTAAAGAGACAATCAAATATCAATAAGAAATTTCCATTTACAATTGTTGTAAATTCATCTATTTTTATCAAACAATATAGTTTGATAGAGATGGAAGAAGAATCTTTTGTCTTTAGCAATCAATTAAGTTATGCACATCAATTACTTATTGCACGAAAAATAAATAGAGACTTATCTATTCAAATTTCTCCAACTTTTGTACATTATAATTTAGTAAAATATGCAGATAATCATGATAGAACTTCTTTGGGTCTTGGAGCAAGACATAAGCTAAATAATAGAATTTCAGTGAATATAGAATATTTTATACAGAGAAAAAAGAATATGAAACATAATGTGCTTTCTTTTGGCTTTGATATTGAAACAGGAGGGCATGTTTTTCAAGTGCACTTGAGTAATTCCCCGGCTATGATTGAACCAGTATTTATTCATGAAACCACAGGAGATTGGGCAGATGGCGATATTTATTTTGGGTTTAATATTTCCAGAGTATTTACCATTAAAAAAAAGGAATAGCCAATAAATGAAAGAGCTTAAATATGATATTGCAATTATCGGTGGAGGTATAGTAGGATTAGCCACTGCTTATCAAATGCAGAAAAAATTTCCAAAATTAGATTTAATTATTTTAGAAAAAGAAAGCAAACTTGCTTCTCATCAGACAGGAAGAAACTCTGGGGTTATTCATTCAGGACTTTATTATAAGCCAGATTCTTTAAGAGCAAAGAATTGTGTTAAAGGGCGGGAGCAATTAATTGATTTTGCTAAAGAAAACAATATTGATTATGATATTTGTGGTAAAATTGTTTTAGCCACCAATAAGGAGGAAGTAAAAAGATTAGAAGCATTAAAAATTAATGGAATGAAGAATGGATTGAAAGGATTGAAAATACTAAGTCCAAAAGAATTTAAGAAGATTGAACCAAATACAGAAGGAGTTGCAGCTCTTTGGGTCCCTCATTCAGGGATTATTAACTACAAATTAGTTTGCAATAAATTTGCAGATCTGATTACTAAAACAAATCCAAAAAGTAAAATAGCTTTTAATTGTGAGTTATTGGATGTCAATGACGGACTATTGTTTTCAACAAATGGAGTATATAAAACAAGACATACTATATTTTGTGGAGGTCTATTCTCGGATAGATTAGCTAAAAAAGACAAGGTAAAATTAGACATGAAGATTGTAGGATTTAGAGGTGATTATTACCGTTTGTCAGAGACAGCAAAAAGCAAAGTAAAGAATCTTATTTATCCAGTACCTAATCCTGAGTTTCCATTTTTGGGTATTCACTTCACGAGGATGATTGGTGGTGATATTGAATGTGGTCCAAATGCGGTTTTCACTTTTAAAAGAGAGGGATATCAAAAAACAGACTTTTCATGGAAGGATACAATAGAAGCGCTTAGTTTTTTAGGCACATGGAGACTGTTCATAAATCATTGGAAATTTGGCTTTAATGAGTATCGGAGAGCTTTCTCAAAAGCTTTATTTTTGAAAGCATTAAGAAAGATGATTCCAACTTTACAAATGGAAGATATTATTGAAGATAGAAGCGGAGTGAGAGCTATGGCTTTGGGTTATGATGGAGAAGTAATTGATGATTTCAAAATAGTGAAAAATAAAAATAATTTACATGTTCTTAATACTCCATCACCCGCTGCAACTGCTTGTCTTGCTATTGGTGAACACATTATGGAAAAAGCAAGATTATATTTTAATTTGAAGAATCTGAGATGATAAAGTTTTTAGGGATATTATCAAAGAAAAAGAAAATATCAGCAAGTAAAACAGCTCATCTTCTTGTGGAGACTCTAGATGAAGTGATAGTAAATGGTTTTGTGGAGATTCAAGATTTCTTAAATAATAATAATAATTTAGAGCGTAATCCGAATCTGACAAATAAAGAGATTAAATGGTTTCGATTAATAGTTTTTGTTGGGAACTTAAAAATGATTCCTGATTTCTTTGAACAAAAGTATGCTGAAGATTTACACAATCACTTACTAGATAGAATGGCAGATAAGATGGAGGGAGAAAATGAAATTTCTATAGAGCAATTAGGAGATTATTCTACTTATTTAGATGAGCTGTTAAGAAAATCGAATAATTGTATTGAGGCAATGGCTACTGCCGTTTTTGATAAATATAATATCAATGATTTTCAGGTAAATTTATTTAGAAGAAAGAATGAGCCAAACCCTATTTTGTTCCAAGAGCTTAAAAACTTAATGTCTCACTTTATTTGGAATTGGGAAGATTACCTTAGTAAACATAAAATTACTACTTAAATAATTCCTGTGTAACGGAAAGGTGTAATATTCAGTAATTCTTTTTTCACTTTCTCAGATACATCCAAATTTGAAATAAATTCAGCAATACTTTCCTGAGTAATTTTATCATTTGTTCTGGTAAGTTCTTTCAAAGTTTCATAAGGATCTGCAAATCCTTCCCTTCTTAAGATGGTTTGAATTGCCTCAGAAACTACTATCCAATTATTCTCTAAATCGGCGTCAATTACTTCTTTGTTAAGCAATAATTTGCCTAATCCCTTCTCCAATGAGGAAAAGGCAATAATAGTATGGGCAAAAGGAATACCAATATTTCTAAGAACTGTACTATCGGTCAAATCTCTTTGCAGACGGGAAATAGGAAGTTTACTTGTTAAAAATCCAAAAACAGCATTTGCCATTGCCAAATTTCCTTCTGCATTCTCAAAATCAATGGGGTTTACTTTATGTGGCATCGCAGATGATCCAATCTCTCCTTTTTTGATCTTTTGTTTGAAATAATCCATAGAAACATAAGTCCAGATATCTCTAGAGAAATCAATAAGTATGGTATTAATTCTACTTAAATTATCTAAAAGTGCTGCTAAATTATCGTAATGCTCAATCTGTGTTGTAGTTTGTTGTCGTTCCAATCCTAGTGCAGAAGAAATAAACTTATTGGAGAAACTTACCCAATCAATCTCTGGATAAGCAATATGATGTGCATTAAAGTTTCCTGTTGCTCCACCAAATTTACCAGAAAAAGGAACGCTCTTTAATAGCGTTAATTGATTCTTAATTCGTTCTACAAACACCATTATTTCTTTTCCTAATCTTGTTGGTGAGGCCGCTTGTCCGTGCGTTCTGGCTAGCATAGGAACCTCTTTCCACTCTTTTGCTTTATCTTCTAAATCTTTTAATATTTTTTTAAGATGATGCAAATAATTTTCTTCTATAGCATCTTTAATTGAAAGTGGAATAGCAGTATTATTAATATCCTGTGAAGTAAGGCCAAAATGAATAAATTCTTTGAATTCTTCCAAATCCAATTCATTAAATACTTCCTTCAAGAAATATTCTACTGCTTTTACATCATGGTTTATTTTGCTTTCAATGTCTTTTATTCTTTGTGCATCTTTTTCAGAAAATTTTTTATATAGATTTCTTAAATCAGAAAACTTTTCAGCAGGAAAATGATTTAATTGTAAAATGGAGCTATTGCATAAAGCAATAAAATATTCTACTTCCACTAAAAGCCGATATTTTATTAAAGCTTCTTCCGAAAAATACTGCCTCAGATTTTTTGTTTTTTGGCTATACCTTCCGTCAATTGGAGATACTGAAGTTAAAGAAGTTAAATCCATTTTACCTGTGTTAAAAGAAGCTGCAAATTTACTAAATAATTATGTAATTACTTGGATTTTGCTAAATCATAAATAAAACCATTTACCTACTTTTCTTTTCGTATTTTTGAAAAATGAATTTAATAATAGTTTTGGTAATTATACTTTTATTAATTGGAATTATTGGCTGTATAATTCCTGTTTTGCCAGGTCCTCCTATTTCATTTTTAGGGCTTCTGATTTTACATTTTTTTACTTCATACACTATTGATGTAGAAACTTTATGGTTATTAGCCGCAATTGTTTTTCTTATTACATTTTTAGATTACTGGTTACAGGTTTATGGAGTCAAAAAGTTTGGTGGAGGGGTAAAAGCAATCAATGGAACTATCTTAGGGTTGGTTTTAGGACTATTACTTTTCCCCCCATTTGGTGTAATAATTGGTCCATTTATTGGTGCATTCTTAGGCGCAAAGATGGAAGCAAAGAGAGATACAACTCGTGCAATAAAAATTGCAATAGGAGCATTAGCTGGTTTTTTAGGTGGTACAATTCTCAAATTTTCCGTAAGTATTTATATCATAGTTTTATTTATTAAACAATTTGATATTTTCTAATGAAATACAAACTTTCACTTGTTTCTTACCTTAATACTATTCCGTTTATTTATGGGCTAAATCAATATGAATTAGATAAGAAGTTAGACATCAGTTTGGATATTCCTTCTATTTGTGCCGAAAAGTTACTTTCAAAGAAGGTAGATATTGGGTTGGTTCCTATTGTAGTATTAAAGCAATTAGAAGATGCTCAGATTATTTCTGATTATTGCATTGGAGCTAATGGTATTGTAGATACAGTTTGTCTGTTTTCGGATGTTCCTTTTAATGAGATTGAATGTGCCCTATTGGATTATCAATCGAGAACATCAGTTGAATTGTTAAAAATTTTGCTAAAAGAACATTGGGGAGTATCTCCAAAACTGATTGAGTCAAATGAGAATTATGAAACTCAAATAAGTGGTAAAATTGCTGGGCTTATAATAGGTGATAGAGCTTTTGATTTTCAAGATAAATTTAAATATACTTATGATCTGTCAGATATTTGGAAAAAGATGACTGGATTACCTTTTGTTTTTGCTTGTTGGATTGCAAACAAGAAACTGGATAAATATTTTAAAAAAGAATTTAATAATGCGCTTAAATTTGGGGTTGAAAATATTGAGAGATCTATTAATTCAGCAGCACATATGTATAGAGACTGCAAGAATCCTGAGGATTATTTAAACAATAAGATATCATATTTATTAGATGAAGAGAAAAGAAAAGGAATGGAACTATTCTTGCAAAAAATCTAGTCTTGTAATTTTTTCATTCTTCTGTAATCGATACAGCCATCCACTAAACTTTCAAATTCTTTCAAGATTTTTGGAGCACCATAATAATCAACAACCCTTTTTTTATGTTTCCCATTTTTAATGAAAGTTATGGTTTTTGGTAAGTCAGTAATGTTTGCTGTGTATTTATCTTCTAATTCAAAAAACCCAATCTCGTCTGCTTTCTTTAGGATGTAATTTAAAGTTTCTTTGCTTACCGAAAACTCATAATTCCCTATTTTTTCTACAAAGCGCTCCCCATGATAAAAAGCAGAACCGTCAGAGAAGATTTTTATTTTATAAATAGGACAAGTACCATAGCAAGGCGTTCTTTCTAGTGAAATGATAAGTTCTTTATTTATTTCTTTTATTTCTGTTCCTTTTTTACTGCTTCCGCAAGCAAATAGAACTAAAAAGACAAGGAGTAAAGATCGACTCATTACTTATTTCTTTTTTTCATTTGTTGCTCTTGCTTTCTTTGCATTTCTTCGAGTTTTTTTTGAAATTTAGATTTTGGTTTTGGTGGCTTCTTTTTATTGGCCTCCAGTTGTTCTAGTATTGCCTTATCATCAATAAATCGTTTCATGAAATATTGCTGTGAAAAAGTAAAAATATTTGCTAAGAAATAATAATAACTCAGAGCTGCAGCATAATTATTAAAGAATCCTAAAAACATAATAGGCATTAAATACATTATCCACTTCATTTGTTCCATTTGCCCTCCCATAGATTGACTATTCATTTTAGTATACATGACTGTAGAAATAGTCATTAAAAGAGTGAACAAACTTACATGATCACCATAAAAAGGAATGTCCCAAGGCAGTGCCATAATAGAGTCGTAAGAAGATAAATCGTCCGCCCAAAGGAAGCTTTTTTGCCTTAACTCAATAGAGGCAGGGAAAAATCGAAACATAGCAATAAGTATTGGAAATTGAAAAAGCATTGGTAAGCATCCTCCCATTGGATTTACACCAGCTTTTCTATAAAGTGCCATGGTCTCCTGTTGTGCTTTCATTGGATCTTTCTTTTTGTGCTTTTCTGTAACTTTATCAATCTCTGGCTTTAATACCTTCATTTTAGCTTGAGATAAGTATGCTTTATAAGTGAAAGGTGATAGTGCTAACTTAATAATAATGGTAAGCAGTAAAATAATCATACCATAATTACTCATATACTTACTTAAGAAATCAAAAAGATTAATAATGATGTATTTATTTACCCAACCGAAGATACCCCATCCAAGTGGAATTAATTCCTCAAAACTAGCATTGTAGGATTCTAATGTTTTATAATGATTTGGACCAAAATAAAATTGAAAATTAAGCTGTTCATTATTTTTATGCTCATAAGGAAGTTCAAATTGAGCTGATAGATCTTTTATGTATTTTGAATTTTCATTCTTCTTAGATTCTAAATGAGTTGGTTTTTCAAAACCATCTTTTGCAATAAATATGCTACTAAAAAATTGTTGTTTAAAAGCAACCCAGTTTAATCGGGCAGTTATTTTGTCTTCATCTGTTGAGGTAAAGCTTAAATAATCTACTTCTTTATCTGCACTATATTGGTATTGAATTCCAGTATACATATCTTGGTTGGATTTGCTTTTTTCGGTTTGTGGTGTTTTCATCTGCCATTGCATCTCCATAAAATTCACTCCTTGCGGAATTAATGATTCCATTCCAACCAAATTAATATCAAAATCGATTATGTAATCATCAGAAAGCGTATAAATATATTCCAAATAATGATCCTTATCAGCAATAAGTTTCATGTTGAGGGAATTTCCATTTTGTTTTGAAGAGAAAAATAGATTTTCTGTTTCAATAGGCTCACCTACTGTAAATTTTAAATTGAATCTTGATGAATCTGGATCAAAAAGCTGTAAAGGCAACCCATCAGAAGTCTGAAATTCTTTTAAAATAACTGAAGCGATTCTACCGCCTTTAGTTGAAAAGATAATTTTTATTTTTTCATTTTCTAGAATGAATTCTTCTTCTGTTCCTATTGCTGTATTTGCAAATACCCCATACTGATTAGCAAAATGTTGGGTAAATAAAGAATCAACAATTGCATTTGCTACTAATTCTGTTTGACTTTGTTTAACTTGAGTTTCATTGATAGTAGTAACAATTTCTGTAACATCTTTCTTTTCTGTCCCTGTAATTTCTGCCTGTGGAAAGAAATAAGTATTGAAAATAATAAGAATAAATCCCATTAATAAAAGTCCTATTAAAGAATTCTTGTCGTATTGTTTCATTATCTTTTTTGATTAAGACAAGCTTTTATAAAATCTATAAATAGGGGATGAGGAGATGAAACCGTGCTCTTGTATTCCGGATGAAATTGTACGCCAACAAACCAAGGATGTTTTGGAATTTCAACAATCTCAACCAAATTGCTTTTAGGATTTACGCCTGTTGCCTTCATTCCAGCATCTTCAAGATCTTTTAAATAAATATTGTTAAGCTCATATCTATGTCTATGCCTTTCTTTTGTAATTTCTTGTTTGTATGCTTTTTTTGTTTTTGAACCATTTTTAATTTTGCAAGGAAATGATCCTAAACGCATAGTGCCTCCCTTGTTAATAACCTTCTTTTGTTGCTCCATTATATCTATAACAGGATATTTTGTATTATCATCAATCTCAGTGGTATGTGCTTGTTTAAGCCCAATGACATTTCGAGCAAATTCAATAACAGCACATTGCATGCCAAGGCAAATCCCGAGAAACGGAATATTATTTTCTCGTACATATTTTATAGCATGTATTTTTCCTTCAATTCCTCTGTCACCAAAGCCTGGCGCTACTAAGATCCCATTCAAATTATTCAATTCTTTTTTTACATTCTTAGCTTTAATATTTTCTGCATGAATCCATTTAATTTTCACTGCACAATTATGTGTTGTTCCTGCATGAATAAATGCTTCTGAGATAGATTTATAAGAATCTTTCAGCTCAATATATTTCCCAATCAAACCAATATTCACTGTCTTCTTTGGATTTTTTAATTTCTTTAAAAAGCTAACCCAGTTATCTAGATTTAACTTAGCAGAATCATTCAGGTTTAATTTTTTCAAGACGACTTTATCAAGACCTTCGTCTAATATCTTAATAGGCACTTCATAAATAGAATCTACATCAATCGATTCGATTACAGCTTCTTCTTCTACATTACAAAACAGAGCAATTTTTCTTTTGATGTTAGCATTCAAATTATGTTCGGTTCTACACACTAAAATATCTGGCTGAATCCCAGATTCTAAAAGTGTTTTTACAGAGTGTTGAGTTGGTTTTGTTTTTAATTCTCCAGAAGCTTTTAAGAAAGGAATCAAAGTAAGATGAATAAATAAAGCATCATCTCCCAACTCCCATTTTAGTTGTCGAACCGCTTCAATGTAGGGTAAAGACTCAATATCACCTACGGTACCTCCAATTTCCGTGATTACAAAATCATATTCCTCTGTTTTACCCAATATCTTAATCGATCTTTTTATTTCATCAGTAATATGAGGAATAATTTGAACGGTTTTCCCTAAATAAGCTCCTTGCCTTTCTTTATTAATTACGGTTTCGTATATTTTTCCAGTAGTTACATTGTTTGCCTGTGAAGTTGGAGTATTTAAGAATCTCTCGTAATGCCCTAGATCCAAATCGGTTTCTGCTCCATCTTCTGTTACGTAGCATTCACCATGTTCGTAAGGGTTCATTGTTCCAGGATCTACATTTATATATGGATCTAATTTTTGAATGGTAACTGAATATCCTCTTCCCATTAAAAGTTTTCCTAAGGATGCAGAAATGATGCCTTTACCAAGTGAAGAGGTAACACCACCGGTTACGAAAATGTATTTTGCACTAGAAACTTTCACAATTAATTACTAATTTAATTGTCGTCAAAAATACTATTTCAATCCGATATTATCGGACTTGATAAAAAATTTATTAAGATTTTTTTAAAAATCTGAAGATTTAAAATGTAATACTCGCTCCAATACTTGGCATTATCGGAAGCTGATTTACCCTTTCGTATTTAATTCTATTAAAATAGAAAATATTTTCTCTATTGTACACATTAGTAATTGATGTACTAATATCCAATTCTGATTTTTTTGCTACTTTTATTGTTTTTGAAACAGATATATCTAATCTGTGATAGTAAGGTAAACGACCCTTATTTAATTCCGCATATTGTATGCCCAATTCTCCATTTACAGAGGTGTAATCAGTATTTATTCCATCTTGGAAGTTTAAACTTTCATAAAATCCTTGTGTTTGTGTAAATGGAAACCCTGAGCCCAAATTCCAACGTACATCCATTTTCCAAGAATTGTTCCTTCCAAACTTATAAGAAGTAATCAAATTTATATTATGTCTTCTGTCAAAATGTGGTGCATATTCCATTACTCCATCATCTCTACGGACAAAACCAAATGAGTAAACACCCCAGAAATAAAGTTGCTTATTACTATATTTAAGCAATATATCTAATCCTTGGGCATAGCCGGTCTCAATAATAAAATCGTTATCAGAATTAGAAGTCTTATTTCTGTTGATATTGGTTTGTTGTGTAAAATTCTTTCTATAAGCCTCAATGCTTAAATCAATATTAGTTCCTAAATCATATTCAATTCCAGAAATAAAATGGATTGCTTTTTGTAACTTGTGGGGATATTCTTCTCCATTTGCTTGTAGTGGAATATTATCAGGGCCAGATATAAAACCATAAAATAAATTAACTACGTCTCTATCCGAAACAGTACTTAAGATATTTTGAGAATAAACTCCTGTTGCAAATTTTAATCGTAATTTTTCGGTTGCATTATATTTCATACCTAATCTTGGTTCAGGTGAAAAACCGAGTGTATATTTTTGAATTCTAAATCCTGGCTCAATAATAAATCTTTTAAAGATGTATTGGCAATTTACATAAGCCGAAAATTCTGAAGTATTTTCGTCTTGCTCAATAATGGAGTTAACCAAATTATAAGTGGTGAAATCTGTCTCAAATCCCAATACATCAAAACCATATTTAATTTTTCCTTTTGATAAAAAGTAAGTAAAATCAAATCCTAAATTAAAGCCAGTAATTTCACTTGAACGCAAGGGTAAAGCTACTTCTTTCATAGTTATGCTGTAATTAGAAAAAGCGAAATTTCCTTCAATCAATACTGGAGAATTTCCAGGTACAAGTATAAATTGGCTTCCAACACCTTTGCTATCCCACTTCAAATCAGAGATATATTGGTAATTCACTTGGTCAGAGAAATCAAAACCAAAAATATTCAATTTGCTACCATTATTTCCATGGAAAGAAAATTTTCCATATAAATCAGTATAAGAATAGGGGAGTCCTTTTTTATCAAAAGAGAGAATTGGATGTTTGTAAAAAAGCTCGGAACTTTTATTCAAGTAAGAGGTTTTTCCTGAAAAAACAAAAGAAGATTTACCTGTTTTACTAAGTGGACCTTCCATCAATAATTTAGAACCAAAAGTATTTGCCGAAAGTTTCCCTTGAAGATTCTTCTTATTTCCATCTCTTGTTTTAATATCCATAATGGAAGAAATCCTTCCGCCATATTCTGCATTAAAAGCGCCTGTGTACACATCAGTATTTCTGATAATATCGGTATCAAAAACAGAAAATAAGCCAATTGAATGAAAAGGGCTGTATACTATCATTCCATCTAATAGAACTTTATTCTGCACAGGAGAACCACCTCTAATATAAAGTTGTCCGCCCTGGTCTCCAGTAAATATTACACCTGGAACAATTTGTAAATATTGGGCTAAATCTGGTTCACCTCCAATGGTTGGAATTATTTCCAAATCTTTTGGTGTAATCTTAATTACAGCAGCCTTTACTTCCGTTTTCATTTCCTGGCGTTCTGCTGATACTTTCACCTCTTCTAATTTTATACTAGATTCAGATAACTCAAACTTTTTGGTAAGAATCTTTCCAGCTATAAGATGTATATTTTCTTGCAAAGAATCAAACCCCAAATAAGTGACAATTATTTTATAATTGCCTGACGGAACTTTAGCAATCGAAAAATAACCATTTACATCTGTAGGCGCACCCATAGTGGTTCCCTCAAGAGATACATTACAGAAGATTATGGGTTCTCCACTTTCTTTGTTATACACAAAACCTCTAATAGTTCCATTTTGCGCAAAGATACTAGTGGTAAATAACAATAATAAAGTTAATAGGAATAAATTTTTCATATTAAAAAATTGATGCAAATGTAATGAAATTAGTGCAGTATTTTGTATACCAACTCTTTTAGTAATTCACCATCTTTTGTGCTTGTATTATTAACTCCTTTTGATTTCAAATCGTACTGTTTTAAATATATAAAAATATCGAATAATTTACTTTGTGAATAATTTTGGGCAGCACTACTATACTGATTTACAAAATAAGGGTTGACTTTTAATTCTACTGCTACATTATTTTTATTTTTATCTTTTATACTATGGTAAGCCATGAGTTTTTGAAAAAAGGAAAATAACATCCCAAGTGTTACTACTAAGGGATGATTTTTTGGATTTGCCGCAAAATGATTGACTATTTGGTTTGATTTTAGGATATTTTTACTTCCCAAAGCTTGCTGAAATTCAAAGATATTATAGTCCTTGCTGATGCCGATATTTTTCTCAACAATACTGGCAGTAATTTTTTCTTCCTTTTTTACAATTAGCGTTAATTTATCCAATTCATTGCTGATATTGGAAAGTTCAGTTCCTAAAAATTCTGCCAACATAAAGCTAGCCTTTTCTTCAATTTTATGTCCTTTTTCTATCAAATACTTTGCAATCCAATCAGGGACTTGATTATCGTAGAGTCGTTTGCTTTCAAAAAGCAAAGCTTTTTTTACTAAGGTTTTTGTAAACTTTTTTCGCTTGTCCAGTTTTTTGTATTTGTAGCAAATCACTAAAAGAGTAGAGGGTTGAGGATTG
>CAYZIA010000032.1:0-14511 GCA_964478325.1 uncultured Weeksellaceae bacterium | reverse complement strand
AGGAAGGGATTCGAACCCCCGGTACCCGTAAAGGTACAACTCCTTAGCAGGGAGCCCCATTCGACCACTCTGGCACCTCTCCTTTCTAAAAATTAGCAAACTAATTTTAAGGTCGGCAAATTTATACTAATACTTTATTCCTAGCAACATTTTATATTTATAATTTCAAATTGTTTTTTATTTCTTTTTAATTCAAATAGAATCCTGGGAATACTATATTTGCACCCTACTAAAAATACAATGCTAAAAAAATCTATCTTCCTTCTACTAATCTTCCTTTCACTTTATAGTTGTGTTAAAGAAAGAGATCTTTCAAGAAATATAGTATTAGCACATATTCTTTCTCAACCTGATGGTCTTCATCCCTACAATGATAATTCTGTTATGAGAAGTTATATATTTCAATACACACAAAAGACTATTGTAAAACTTGATATGGAAAGTTTAGAATATATTCCTCTATTAGCAAAAAGTCTTGCGACAGTATCAAATAATGGTCTGGCATATACTTATGAATTGCGTGAAGGGATTAAATGGGATGACGGAACTGATTTAATCGCTTCAGATGTATTGTTCTCAACTAAAATAATGTTATGTCCTTTAACAAATAATGCTCAAATTAGATCTAATTATAGTTCTGTGATAAAATCTATCGAACTTTACCCAGAAAATCCATTAAAATTTACAATGCATGCGCATAAAGTAAATTATACTAATGCAGATATATTTTCTGAACTTTACATTCAACAACAAAATTATTGGGACCCTAATAATGTATTAGATAATTTAACATTTGAACAAATTCATTCTCCAAAGTTTAAAGAAACTGAAGAATTATCAGATTGGTTTAATAAATATAATCATGCAGATAATAGCTATCAACCTCAACAATTACAAGGCCTTGGAGCCTACCAAGTAACTGAATGGGAAGCAAGTCAGTATATTGCATTGGAAAGAAAAAAAGACTGGTGGGGTAAAAATGATAATTCAACATATAGCAATGCTTATCCTGATAAAATTATTTTTAAAGTTATAAAAGAGGATGCCTCTACATATCTTGCTTTAAAAAGTCAAGAAATTGATGTCACAACTAGAATAGGAACAATAAAACTTATGAAACTGCAAGAAAGAGAATATTTTAATAATAATTATCATTCTGAATTTAAAAACAGATATGCTTATAATTACATTGGGTTAAATATGAAGCCTGATGGAATTAAATACAAGCCATTCTTTGTTGATCAAAAAGTTCGTAGAGCTATGGCTTACCTTACTCCTATTGATGAAATAATTGAGGTTATGGTACATGGAAAAGCAGATAGACAAGCAGCTCAAATATCTACTCTAAAAAGCACATACAATGATACACTAAAACTTATTCCTTTTGATATCGAGAAAGCAAAAGAGTTATTAACTGAAGTCGGTTGGGTGGACACAGATGGTGATAATATAAGGGATAAAATCATAAATGGTGTTAGAACGCCTTTTAGCTTTAAATTAAGTTATATGAGCTCTCCTATTACTAAAGAGATTGTACTTATGATAAAAGAAAGCATGTATAAAGCTGGTTTATTTGTAGAACCAACACCTATGGATTTTACTTTATTTTATAAAAATGCAATGGACCATAATTTTGAAGCTATGCTAGGCGGTTGGGGTGGCAGTGCATCATATTCTAATCCTATGCAATTATGGCACACATCTTCATGGGTTACTAAAGGATCTAATTTTTGTGGATTTGGAGATGCTGAGAGTGATGCTCTGATTGAAGAAGCTAATACATCACTAGATTCAACAAAACATACGGAAGCACTATGGAAACTACAAGCTAAAATTTATAACGATCAACCTTATGTATTCTTATATGCTAGTAAAAATAAGATTGCAATCCATAAGCGTTTTGATAATATACAAACGTATTTTGAAAGACCTGGTGTTATGATACAAAATCTTAAACTGAAGCCTGAATTTGCAAATATAAATTTAGCTCCTAATGTTATAGAATAATAAAATGTTAAAATATACAATACAAAGAATCCTTACTTTTATTCCTATGCTAATAGCTATCTCACTATTATCATTTATTATTAGTATTAATGCCCCTGGAGATCCTGTTGAAAGATTATCAAAAGCAGCTGGCAATGAAGGTTCGGTGGAACAACAATCAGGTGCATCAAAAAAGATAAAAGAAGAATTAAGAAGAAAGTTAGGATTAGATCTTCCAATATTTTACTTTAGTATAGGAGATATAGCAAGTTCTGATACCCTATACAAAGTACAAGATAAATATCATCAAGCAAACCTAAATGCCTTGACACATCAATGTGGAAACTGGAAAGTTGTCTCAGAATATTATCATGCCTTACTACAATTACAAAAAGAACACCAAAAACTAAACATAAAAGATATTTGGGAAAGAGACACAACAAAATCTATCAATGATATAAATGAAACATCTAATCAATTTGGATTTGAGATTGGTAGCTTGTTAGAAACTAGTAAGTCTGATATTTTAGATTTCAAATTCAACAAAATGACATCTCTAATTGAAGAAAACGACTTTTTAAATCAGTTATCGAATCAATTTTATAGTGTACGTGTTAGTAGAGAGAAACTAATTAGTGAATCTACGAGATGGAAAAATTATATTCCTTCTGCAAAATGGTATGGTACAAAAAATCAATACCATATATGGTTAATAGGTAATGGAAAAGATCGAAGAGGCTTAATTAGAGGAGATTTTGGAATCTCTTACATTGATGGACAACCTATATCAACGAAAATCTGGCAGAAAGTAGGTATATCATTTACTCTTTCAGTTATGTCAATTATTTTAGCTTATTTAATCAGCATACCAATTGGTATATTTTCTGCATATAAAAAAGATTCAGCAATTGATAGAGGAATTTCCTTTATATTATTTACTTTATATTCTATGCCAACTTTCTTTGTTGGAACACTTCTCTTACTCTATTTTGCAAATCCAGACAATTTATCTTGGTTCCCAGTCTCAGGAATTCAAGATCCAACATCATTTGATCCTGAATGGAACTTTTGGATGAAAGCTAAGCATAGAATGCCATATCTAATCTTGCCTGTTATAACCTACACCTATGGCTCTTTTGCATTCTTAAGTCGTATTATGCGAATTGGTATGATAGAAGTAGTATCACAAGATTATATCAGAACTGCAAGGGCAAAAGGATTAGGAGAAAAGAAAGTAATATTAAAACATGCCCTAAGAAATTCATTACTCCCAATACTTACTGTATTTGCTTCTATTTTTCCAGTTGCTATTGGAGGTTCTGTTATCATAGAAGTTATTTTTTCAATCCCAGGAATGGGAGTTGAAGTATATAATTCTATTCTTAACTATGATTACCCAATGATAATTACAGTATTTACAATTACTGGATTTTTAACTATGCTAGGTTATCTAATCGTAGATATACTCTATGCTGTTGTTGATCCTAGAATCTCATACTCATAAATATTATGCAAAAACAAAATCTAGATCAAAACTTTTCTTTTAAAAAATATGCTTGGAATCAATTTAAAAAGAATAAGATTGCTCTTGTTTCTCTTTATTTACTTGGATTACTTGTTATTATTGCTTTATTTGCTCCTTATATTGCGAATGACAGACCTTTGTATGCTTCCTATAAAGGATATACTTTATACCCAGCATTTAGTAGTGATAATCGTACAGACTCAATACAAGATCCAATAAATGGAAAATTGGAGATTTTACAATATGATATTACAGATTGGAGACAATTAAGATTAGATAAAGTAGTTTGGCCTTTAATTCCTTATTCTCCTACAACATTAGATAGATACAATCGAGATTATGTTTCTCCATCAGGTAAGCAAAGGTATAAGAATCCTGATGGACTAATTATTGAACCTCCTAATAAATTTCGACATTGGTTAGGTACGGATGGTATTGGTAGAGATTTAGCTTCAGGATTAATACATGGGACTAGAATATCATTAATGGTTGGCCTTGTGTCAATGGGTATAGCTAGTATTATAGGAATTATATTAGGTGCTTTGGCTGGTTTCTTTGGTGATAATACACTTAAAATGCCAAGAGTAAAATATTACTTTACACTATTAGGAATTTTTATGGGAATATTTTATGGTTTTGGTCAAAGAAAGTATGCTATTGCTGATGGTTTTTCTAATACTGTTATAACAGGAATGGGACAACTACTTATTAGCTTTATAATAATCATTGGACTTATTATTCTATTTAGGTTAATTAGTAGATTATTCTACGTTGGAACATTTTTGAAAAAGGAAATCTATATACCTATTGATACATTTGTTTCTAGAGGTATTGAATTATTAAACTCTGTACCAAGATTAATACTAATCATTACGATTACTTCTGTTGTGGCACGAAGTATTTGGATTGTTATGATTATAATTGGAATAACAGGGTGGACTAGAATTGCTCGTTTTACAAGAGCAGAATTACTTAGGATTCGTTCCTTGGAATATGTTCAGGCAGCCCAATCACTTGGCTTCTCTAGTATAAGAACTATCTTTAAGCACGCTCTTCCTAATTCATTAGCACCTGTGTTTGTAAGTATTGCTTTTGGTATTGCATCTGCAATTCTTATTGAGGCTAGTCTTTCTTTCCTTGGTATTGGCGTCCCTGATGATATTGTTACTTGGGGGGCATTACTCAATTTAGGAAGACAAAACCTTGAAGCTTGGTGGTTAATAATTTACCCAGGAATGGCAATCTTCATTACTATTACTATTTATAATATGATTGCTGAATCTTTAAGAGATGCTTTAGATCCAAGGTTAAAGAGTTAATACTCAACCCTAGCATGATGAATATTTACCAACCTCTTTTTATAAAGTTTCTTAATCTGAGTAATCTCTTTTAAAGTAATATCAGCATTTACAAACTGTCCACTATCTATTTGCTTTCCAATAATACTTTCCGCTAAATCATTGATATTATCAGTATTGGGTTGCTTTAAACTTCTTGCCGCCGCCTCTAATGAATCAGCCATCATAAGCACCGCAGTTTCTTTTGAGAATGGCTTTGGCCCAGGATAAGCAAAATCCTTAATATCTACTTCCTCATCCGGGAAGGTGGTAATGAACTGTTTGTAAAAATAATGCACAGTACTTGTCCCGTGATGAGTTCTTATAAAATCAATTAATTCTTCTGGTAATTTATTATCTTTCGCTATCTCAATTCCATTTTTTACATGACTAATAATAATATCTGTACTCTCATCAAAAGAAAGTTCATTGTGTGGATTAAGTCCTTCACTTTGATTTTCTATAAAATACATTGGATTTTTTATTTTTCCAATATCATGATAAAGTGCCCCCGCTCTTACAAGTAATGCGTTTCCATTTATTGCAATAATACCTTCCTCTGCCAAGTTAGCTACTTGTAAGCTATGTTGAAAAGTACCAGGTGCTTCAGTAGCTAATTTTCTTAAAAGCGGGCTATTGGTATCAGAAAGCTCCAAAAGGGAAACATCAGAAACTAGAGAAAATACTTTCTCAAAAGTAAAAATGAGTGGGTAAGCAAAAAGAGTAAGAATACCACTCCCTGCAAAATAGAGAAATTTTGCTAGATTAATGTCTAATATATTACCTTCATGGGTAATATCAAGCGCAAAGTAAGTAAGCCAATATATTCCCACAATCTTTATAGCAGAAACAAATAAATGCGCTCTCTTATACATCTGCAATACAGTTAGTATAGACACAATACCTGCTATAAGTTGCAGATAAACAAACTCAAAGCCATTAGGTACAATAAAACCAATAATCAAAATGGTGATAAGGTGGGTAAATAATGCCAATCGCGTATCAAAAAATGCTTTTAATACAATTGGTAGAATACAAAAAGGAATCAGATACAATAGATTAGAATTCCATTTTAGAGTAAAGGAAGTAAGCACAATCATACACACAATAAGGAGTAAAATAAGTGTTACTTTTGTGCTGTCTTGCAATACCTCTGGACGGTATTGTTTCAAAAACAAGAACAAAATTAAAAAGGCAACAAAAACCAATAATACTTGACCAAGCAAAACAAAATTCACAGAGGCCTTACTCCAATGCTGATTCTCAAATTCCTTTTGATAAGAAGAAAGTATCTGAAATTTATCATCATTTACCAATTCACCTTGCTGAATTACAATTTGTCCTTTTTGCAACATTCCTCTAGCACTTATAATGTTACTTAATTCAGAAGCCAATATTTTTTCGGTTGCTAGTTTATCATAAAACACATTATGATCTAGAGCCTCTAAAAGAAGTGGAACGACAAAATCAGATTCTTGTATGGAAAGTTTTCCTAATGCATTAATATAATCTACTGCTGAATTAATAGTAAAAAGTTTATATAATTCTTGCTTCTCAGCAATACTCTCTTTTTGTAAAAGCACTAGAAAATCTTCTTCCTTCCACTGAAATTCATCAGAAATCTGTACAATTCCATTATTATAAAGATATTCCAGAACACTTAAACCATAGTTTGCTAAACTATATTTTCTACTTGCAGTTGCTTGTTTCTTTTGTCCAAATAAATTAAAGAATGTAAATCCTTTGTCTTTTTTTATTTTTTTATCCTCTGACCATTTTTGTTCAAAATTTTCTATGAATTCTACTCCCTTTTGCTGAAAAGTACTTTCATCAAAAACAAAAATGGGAAGATTGTCATTTATTATTTCTTCTCTTTCTTTTTGTATCTCTTCTTCTGTTTTAAAAATTGGAAAATCAAATGAAGTAATAATTGTTTCTTGCATCCATGGCTTTCCTTTTGAATATTCATATTCAAAATTTATTTGCCTAGGAAAAAAATAAACAATAATAAATAGAGTTAGAAAAAATAATAGCAATTTAAAAATGGAGTCGTGATTATCACGAATAGAAGAAAAAACCTTTTTCATAATGAGTTAATGTCATTAGCGAAAATAAGTATAATTTACATAAATTCGCACCAAATCTAAAATCTTAAAAAAATATATAATGAGAGAAGTAGTAATTGTGTCAGCTGTGCGTACGCCAATGGGAAGTTTTGGTGGAAATTTATCATCTGTATTAGCAACTAAATTGGGTGCGATAGCAATAAAAGGAGCAATGGAAAAGGCAGAAATTGATGTTAATATTGTAGATGAAGTATTTATGGGGAATGTTTTGCAAGCTAATTTAGGGCAAGCGCCTGCTAGACAAGCTGCAATATTTGCAGGACTTTCTCAAAATGTTCCTTCTACTACTATAAATAAGGTATGTGCATCAGGAATGAAAGCAATAATGTTAGCTGCACAAACAATTATGTGTGGAGACAATGATGTTGTAATAGCGGGAGGAATGGAAAACATGTCAATTGCACCTCATTATTTTGCAAAAGGCAGATCTGGACAAAAATTAGGAAATATGCAATTGGTAGATGGGCTTGTTTCTGATGGACTTACTGATGTTTATAACAAGACTCATATGGGTGTTTGTGCAGAAAAATGCGCAAGTGAAATGAATATTTCAAGAAAAGAGCAAGATGCTTTTGCAATTGAGTCATACAACAGAAGTGCTAACTCTTGGAAAGAAGGAAAATTCTCTGATGAAATAGTTTCTGTCTCAGTTCCTCAAAAAAAAGGTGATACTTTAATTATTTCTGAAGATGAAGAATACAAGAATGTAAAAATGGAAAAAATTCCCTCATTACGACCAGTATTTGATAAAAAAGGAACAATAACTGCTGCAAACGCATCTACTTTAAATGATGGGGCTTCTGCTATTGTTTTAATGAGTGCTGAAAAAGCTTCTAAATTAAATATCACTCCAATTGCAAAAATTAAAAGTTATGCTGATGCAGCACAAGAACCAGAATGGTTTACTACCGCACCTGCAAAAGCATTACCAATTGCATTAGGAAAAGCTGGCTTATCAACTTCTGATGTAGATTATTATGAACTAAATGAAGCGTTTTCAGTTGTTGGACTTGCAAACATGAAAATACTAAACCTAGACCCTTCTATTGTAAACGTAAATGGAGGTGCTGTATCATTAGGACACCCTCTTGGTAGCTCTGGTTCTAGAATTATTGTAACTCTAATAAATGTGTTGAAACAAAATGGTGGTAAAGTTGGAGCTGCTGGAATCTGTAATGGTGGTGGAGGTGCTTCTGCAATGGTAATTGAATTAGCTTAATGAAATATGGAATCTCTAATACAGCAATAGTTCCTATGAGAATTGAAGCAGTTGACCAAGCTGAAATGGTTAATCAAATACTCTTTGGGGAGCACTTTAAAGTTCTAGAAGTTCAAAAAAAATGGAGTAAAGTCCGTCTTTCACATGATAGTTATGAAGGTTGGGTATGTAATAAACAATGGGTAGAGATTGAAGAAGATATTTACAAACAGTTAGATAAAGAAGTTTCAACTATTACGATTGATATCTTAGATGTTATTTCAAAAGATCATCATCAACCAATAGTAATTGGAAGTATTCTTCCTTCTTACAAAAGTGGATACGCACTTATTAATAATGAAATGTATAAATTTGATGGACTTACAACAGCAGGATTTACTAATAAAAAGAAATTGGTAGAAAATGCCTTAATGTATTTAAATGCTCCTTATTTATGGGGAGGCCGATCTCCATTAGGAATTGATTGCTCAGGATTTACTCAGATGGTTTACAGGTTGCAAGGTATTGATTTACCCAGAGACGCATGTCAACAAGCAGAGGTAGGAAAAACATTAAGTTTTGTAAAAGAGGCAGAAGCTGGTGACTTAGTATTCTTTGATAATAATAAGGGAAGAATTACTCATGTTGGTATAATTCTTGACAATAACCATATCATTCATGCCTCAGGAAAAGTAAGGATTGATAAGATAGATCAGAAAGGAATCTTCAATAAAGAACTTGGTACTCATACACATAAATTAAGTTTGATTAAAAGCATTTGTTAAGATGCAAAATATCCCTTTAGCAGAAAGAATCCGACCGAAAAAACTCTGGAAAGGGAAATACAATTATTAATCTATATTTGTCAGATGAAGAATAACATCCTCTTTTTTATATGTATTTTACTGTTTTCTGCTTGTAAACATGAATTAGAAAGACCGACTTGGGATGTTGATTTATTAGTGCCATTAATTCATTCCCAGATGAGTATTGACGATATCGATATGCTCTCTGATAGTGCTATTACAATCAATGAAGATGAAGATGGCTTTATCACTTTAGTTTTTCAAGAAAAGTTTACAGATATAGATTTAGATACTTTAATAGATATTAAAGATACTCTTGGCGTAACAAAAGTTGTATTGGATTCCATGACTTTTAAGGATATTAGTATTACAGAAACATCCCGACTTGGAGAACTTTTAGGTCCTATAGGAAGAATTGCATTCCCTCATTTGGATACAATGAATATACCAGACATGCCTAGTTTAATACAAGGTAAAAATATTCCAATAGATGCAAGTGAACATTTCGAAAGCATGACTTTTCATAAAGGATATCTTAGAATAAATCTATATAATGGATTTCCTACTGAATTAGCAAATGTAGATATAAGTTTGATTGATGCGAACAATAATAATACAATTGCATCTTTCAATTTTCCATCAATACCTTCCATCTCACACGTAACTGACAGTGTTTTCTTAGGAGGAATGTCTATTAATAAAGATTTAATTGCTATTTTAAATAATGTTGATGTATTAGCAAGCCCTACTGCTGTTATAATAAATCATTGGGATGCTATTGTCCTCACGATAGAAATTATAGATATTAGTCTTACTGATGCTACTGCTATATTCCCTACACAACAAGTTGCAGAAATTATTAAAGAACACCCTTTTAACCTAGAAAAAGCTCGTATAACAGAAATTAAAATTAAAGAAGGGACAGTCACCGTTAATTCTACAAGCACATTGCCTGACACTGGAAGAATCTATTATAATATTCCTTCTTTAACATTAGGAGGAAACACATTCTCTTCATTAAACATTGTTCCGCCATCTAATAATGGTGAATTTACTAGTAATTCCTATAATCTTGATGGTTATATTCTTGATTTAAAAGGGAAACAAGGAAGAAGTGGTGGAGATACTGTCAATACAATATATACAGAATTTTTTGCATTTATCGATTCAAGTGGGGAATTGGTTCATCTTAATCAAACCGATAGTTTCTTCTCGTATACAGATATGGATATTATACCAGAATATGCAAGAGGGTTTCTAGGTCAAGATACCATTAAGATTGGGCCAGAAGAAAGAAACACAACTACATTTAATAAGATTGTTTCAGGAAATCTAGATTTAGAATCTGCAAAACTTGCTTTTAATATTAAAAATTATTTGGGTGCTGATTTGCAAATCAAATTTGATCAATTAAGCACTTACAATTCCAGTACGAATACTACTGTTTCTGCAGGATCTTCTTTCATAGGTCAATTCCATGATATTGAAAGGGCTACCGAAATGACTGGTGCAATTCCAATTGTTCCTTCAATTACTGACATAGAATTAGATGCCGCAAGTATGCTTGAGATACTGCCCAATAAATTAAAATCCTACATGACCCTATATGTAAATCCTTTTGGCCCTGGAAATATTCCTAATTTTCTGTATCCAGCATACACCATTGATGCGACTTTAAATTTGGAAATTCCTTTATCAATCATTGCAAATAACCTAACATTAATAGATACAAATGAAGTTGAAGTGAACCAAAATGATGAGATGGAAATTGATAAACTATTTTTAACCATTAAGAATGGAATCCCATTTGACGCAACTTTAAATATGATGCTTTTTGATGAAATGGATAACCTTATCGATACCCTTTTTAATAATGCTATATTACTATCTGCAAAAGTGGACGAAAATAATTTGGTAACCCAGAGTACAACTTCCACCCTTACAGCTAATTATAACAATAGCGAAAAAATACGAAAAATTATAACAGTTGCTTCTTTTAATACACAACCCAATAATAGTTTTGTAAAAATTTATTCTGATTATAAAATGGATATTACAATGAGTGCAAAACTTAGAAAAACTATAGGAAATTGAAAAAATTAATTTATACTTTACTGCTATTAATTTGTCCTTACATTACAAAAGCAACATACACTATGTTAGCTCAAGATACTTTAATTTTTAGAAGTACAACCAATGTAGAGTCAAATAGCTTAAATATGGATTTTGCAAATAGAATGTTATTTGGTGGTTATATTAATGAAAGTCAAAAAAATAGCTGGATTTCTAAATTAGATGAAAACAACATTCTATTTTCTGAAATTTGCAACACAGTTAGTTTGCATAAAAATTTTGGTGACAACTCATTTTCCTTTTCTATATCAGATAGAAACTTAACAAAAATGTCATTTAATAAAGATTTAATGCAAGTGGCTTTTTTTGGAAATTATAATTACCAAGGAGACACTTTACATTTTGATAAGACTAATTTTACTTTAGATAGGTTTCAACAAATAAAAATAGGTTATAAAAAAGGAGTTAAGATTCAAGAGAATAACTTAACAATAAATACAGCTGTTTCCTATCTAAATGGAAATCATCATATTTCTTTTATTTCTGATAATGCTTCTTTCTATACTGCACCTTTTGGAACTCATAATAGTCTAAATTATGATATAAATGCCTTTGCAACTGACACGGCTAATTTCAAATATTTTGAAAATAATGGAAATGGTTTTGCTATTGATTTTACATTATCTGTTCAAAATAATGAAAAAAAGTATACACTGTATTTAACAGATTTGGGCTTCATCAATTGGAAGGAGAGCACTTTAAAATATTATACAGACACCTCCTTTTCTTTCAACGGATTTGAGATTGAAAATCTATTAGATTTTAACGATTCCATTTTAGAAGCGGAATCCGAAAAATATTTAGAAGATATTTATATTAAAGCTAGAAAGGGAACTGTAAAATCATATATCCCAGCTAATTTTGGATTCAAAATGGAGACACCCCTAAATGATTCGTATTTTAGTAAATATATTTTAGGATTCAACTTAAAATGGCAACCCAGTCAAGATAATAAAATTCTTTCATTTGAAAAGGTATTACAGGGTTTTTATGAATCTACTTATTCACCATATTTCTACTTAAAAACTTTTACTCAAACCAAACACGCTTTATTAATACCACAAATTGCAATTGGTGGTTATACTAATAAATTAAGTTTTGGACTTACTACTCAATTTGGAAATAAAATACCTATTCGAATAGGTAGTCGACATTTGGAAAGTATTTTTAAAGGAAAAGAAAGTAATTCGTTAAGTGTATATTTGCAAGCAAGTATGAAATTCTAAAAATAATGTTAGCAAAAGTTAATAAAATACAACATCAAAGAAGTGGTAATTTCTTTTTAATAGCAGGACCTTGTGCTATTGAAGAAGAGTCAATTGTAATGCAAATTGCCGAGAAAATCCTTAGCATTACAAATAAGCTTGAAATCCCATTTATCTTTAAAGGCAGTTACAGAAAAGCAAATCGTTCTCGTTTAGATTCTTTTACAGGAATTGGAGATATGGAAGCTTTGAAAATCCTCAAGAAAGTAGGAAAATCCTATAATATCCCTACTATAACCGATATTCACACAGCTAAAGAAGCAGCTATTGCTGCACGATATGTAGATGTATTACAAATACCCGCTTTCTTATGTAGACAAACTGATTTATTGGTAGCAGCAGCAAAAACAAAAAAAATAATAAACATTAAAAAGGGACAATTTATTTCTCCAAAAAGCATGAAACATGCAATAAATAAAGTAAAAGAAAGTGGAAATAATACTATAATGCTAACTGATAGAGGTACTATGTTTGGGTACCAGGATATGGTAATAGATTATAGAGGTATACCAACTATGCAGAGTTTTGGTGTGCCTGTTGTATTAGATATTACACATTCTTTACAAAAACCCAACCAAAATAGTGGAATTACAGGTGGTAATCCGGATATGATAGAGACTATTGCAAAAGCAGGTATTGCAGTTGGAACTGATGGTATATTTCTAGAAACTCATCCTAATCCTAATGAGGCAAGATCAGATGGAACTAATATGTTAATACTAGATAAATTAGAAGATCTATTGACTAAATTAGTAAAAATAAGAAAAGCTTTATAAAAAGCTACTACACCAACCCTCCTTTATTGATTTTAACCAATTAGCAAGTTCACTCTTTTTCTGTATTGTAAGGTCGTAAAATAAGGTTTCTTGATTTGCATTCTCTATTAATTTAGTGGTAGGTATGCATTTTATAGTGTCATCTATTTTACAGAAAATATTCATCCTGTTGAATAAAGAAACAGAAAGCTCTTTTTCTATTTCTTGTATCTTATTTTGAAGTATATCAATAGAACAACCACTTGCCCCATTTTTACTTTCATCCAAAGCAATAATAATAAAATGGCTTTCTAAAATTGTAACACCAGCAGTTAAAGGTACTTTATGAGCTTCCCAATTTTGAAGATGAATAGATATATGATCTAGAATATAATTTTCTTGATCATTTGTTAGTTTATATTCTGCTGCATAAATCCAGATTCTGGACTGGTCAGCAATAGTATTAAAATCAACTAACATTAAATGTTATTAGCTATAAGCTCTGCAATATCCATTACTTCAGCAGCCCCTTCGTTTACTGCTTTCACTCCATCAGTTATCATTGTATTGCAAAACGGACATCCTGTAGCTATAATATCTGGCTTTAATGCAAGAGCTTCTTCTGTTCTGTCAATATTAATTTCTTTATCACCCCTTTCGGCATCTTTAAACATCTGAGATCCTCCTGCCCCACAACAAAAAGATCTACTCTTAGATCTCTTCATTTCTACTACATCAACTCCTAAAGATCTTATTAAGGTTCTTGGATCATCATATACCCCATTTGCTCTTCCTAAATAACAAGGATCATGATAAATTATCTGCTTGCCATTTAAATCGTCTTTAATATTTAATTTGCCTTCAGTAATTAAAGTTGATATAAACTCTGTATGATGTTGTATAGTATAATTCCCTCCTAAAGAAGGATATTCGTTCTTTATCGTATTATAAGAATGTGGACAAGTAGTGACTATTCGCTTTACATTATAAGCATTCATCACTTCAATATTTGTCATGGCTTGCATTTGAAACAAGAATTCATTTCCTGCTCTTTTTGCTGCATCTCCTGATGAAGATTCTTCAGAACCTAATACTCCAAAATCAATCCCTGCAGCATTCATAATCTTTACAAAAGCTTTGGTAATTTTTTTTGCTCTATCATCAAAACTTCCGGCACTTCCTACCCAGAAAAGAAGTTCAGCCTCCTTTCCTTCTGCCATAAATTCGGCCATTGTTTTTACTTGTAGTTGACTCATTTCTTAAGATTTAAAGACTTGAATAGTAACTTCTTTATCAATAAGTTCTGTAAACTTTCCATCAAACCTAGTTACTCTTACTATATGATTATCTACCCAATGGTAGTTACCTCCTCTTGGTTTT
>CAYZIA010000031.1:0-14550 GCA_964478325.1 uncultured Weeksellaceae bacterium | reverse complement strand
CATAAAAAAAAGATAAGATTTAATACTCTTATTATTGGAAGTAATATAAAAGCAGTGGAAATGTATAAAGAACTTGAGAACGAAAAACTATCAAGTGGATATAAATTTATTGGCTTTATCTGTGTACAAGAAAAAGCGGACTATCTTTTAAGTAAATATATTCCTAAAGTTGGAAGTTTACAGAACATAAGAACTCTAATCAAGAAACATAATATTGAAGATATTATTATTGCAGTGGAGAGTACTGAACATCATAAAATTGAAGAAATAATTGATATCTTAGATGGCACAGATGTCTATATAAAGATGCTTCCGGATATGTGCGATATTATATCAGGAAAGGTAAAGATGAGTACTATCTTCGGTACCGCACTTATTGAGATCAAGCACGATTTGATGCCGACTTGGCATTGGTTTTTGAAACGATTCTTTGATGTAAGTGTTTCTTTATCTGTAATCTTTATACTTTCTCCATTGTATCTGATTACTGCTATTTTGGTTTTGTTCTCGTCGAAAGGAAGTATATTCTTCAAACAAGAAAGAATTGGTTTGCATGGAAAAATTTTTAATATTATTAAATTCCGTTCTATGTACGAGAATGCAGAAGCTAATGGACCACAACTATCTTCTGATAATGATAATCGAATTACATCTTTTGGAAAAATAATGCGTAAGATTCGTTTGGATGAGCTTCCACAATTTTTTAATGTTTTAACTGGCGAAATGTCTATTGTTGGCCCAAGACCTGAGAGACAACACTTCATTAATTTAATTACAGAAAAAGCACCTCACTATTGTCATCTGCATAAAGTACGACCAGGAATTACATCTTGGGGAATGGTGAAATTTGGTTATGCTGAGAATGTAGAACAAATGATTGAAAGAATGAAATATGACATTTTATATATTGAGAATATTTCCTTTACTTTGGATTTGAAAATATTAATTTATACTATGCTTATTGTACTGCAAGGAAGAGGAAAATAAAAAATAATCTAAAAAGATATTGATTTGATAATTACTAAAATACATAATAAACAAAAATAAATGAAAAACATAACAGTAATAGGGGCTGGAACAATGGGCAATGGTATTGCTCATATTTTTGCTCAAAAAGGATTTAATATAAATTTAGTAGATATCTCAGCAAATGCACTAGAAAAAGCTATTAATACTATCGGGGAAAACCTAGATAGAATGGTACGAAAAGAAAAAATAACAAAAGAAGAGAAAGCACAAACTCTATCTAATTTATTAACTTTTACTGATATTCGAAAAGGAGTTAAGAATGCAGAATTAGTTGTGGAAGCTGCTACCGAAGATATAAACCTGAAACTTAAAATATTTAGAGAACTAGATAAGATTTGTCATAAAAATACGATTCTGGCAAGTAATACATCATCCATATCCATTACTGAGATTGCAGCAGCAACTAATAGAGCAGAAATAGTAATTGGTATGCACTTTATGAATCCAGTACCAATTATGAAACTAGTAGAAGTAATCAGAGGAAAAGAAACCTCAGATCAGGTAACTTCTACTATTGTAGAAATAAGTAAAGATTTAGGAAAGATTCCCGTAGAAGTCAATGATGCACCAGGATTTGTCGCAAATAGAATCTTAATACCAATGATTAATGAAGCAATTTATACTTTGCACGAAAATATATCTTCTGTAGAAGGAATAGATACTGTTATGATTTTAGGTATGTCCCATCCAATGGGTCCTTTGCACTTAGCTGATTTTATTGGTTTAGATGTTTGCCTTGCTATTTTAGAAGTTATGCATGAGGGATTTGGAGGGAAAAAATATACTCCTTGCCCACTACTTATTAAGATGGTAGAAAGCGGAAAATTAGGTATAAAATCAAAAGTTGGTTTTTATGATTATACTGATGGGGTAAGAAATAAAAAAGTAGCAGCTCAGTTTTCCTAAATTAATTAAATCTGCCTTCTAGTTTTGCTTGCAGAATAATATGCTCAATCAACATATCTTCTCTATTGTTAATTGGATAATATCTAGCTTTCAAATCATTATCATAAAACTTAGCCAGAGTTTGCCAAAAAAAAGCATTGAATCTTCCTCTATAAGATTTTACCAGTTCGTAAGAAGTGATTTGCGTTTCTCGATAAATTAGTTTGACTAAGATTCGTCCTTCACTCATGGTTAGGTTTTTTAATTGCTCCGTATATTCTTCCTTCACCCAATTGGCAACTTCTTTAGTATATCGTTTTTTGTGGCGCCTTTTGGGGAGGCTATCCAATCCTACTTGTATTGCTATTAATCTTTCTTTTGCTTTTAAGGCATAAGGATATACTTTCAATACTTTTCGTTTAAGGATATAATAACGCAACTTTTCATCATAATCCTTAAAAGCCAAAATCTCTACTTCTGGTAATTTGGAAATAATAATAGTATCTGCATCAACTATTATAAATTCCTTAATAGTAGGTTTCTCTTGTGCTTTTACAAATAGTCCAAAACCTAAAAAAACTAGAAGAAACAATATCTTCTGAAATTTCATCTTATTTTTGAAGAATGAGTTTGTGTTCAGAGCTAGTATTAGCAGTTTTTACTTCTGCAAAATATATACCATTGTTGAGCTCCCTTAAATCCAAAGAAAATTCAAAAGTATTTATTCCCAAAAATTCAAATAATAATTTACCACTTATATCCATAATAGAAATAGACTTCATTGGGATATCACTAATTATTCCAAATATATCTCTCGATGGATTAGGATGCACTGCAATTTGATATATTTGTTCATTTAACCCTGTATATATTGCTGTGAAATTAGCAGAAGAAATATCACATCCATTGTATTGAATTTCTACTGTATAAACGCCAGTCTGAGAAATAGTAATACTAGAAGAATTTGCGCCATTTATTGCTACTCCAGAAAAATACCACTGATAAGAATATAATGAATTGGTAGTTGTTGAAAGTTGATTACCATTTTGAGATATGACAGGCGTTGAAAGTGGTGGATTCAACACAGCTGTTATTTGCTTGTATTCTGATTTGCAATTCTCTATTATTTCTATATTATAATAAAAGTACCAATTGTTCTGTGTGCCTTGATTACTAGCCCCAGTAAAAGAAACAAGATTGCTAATATCATATGGAAATGAAGCTCCATTAGTATTTCTAAAAAGACCAGCAGTAGTCCCATTAATCCCCAATTGTAAACCATTTGCAGGTGGTAAGTCAAAATTAAAAGAAATTGTTTGTGGGCCTGAAATAACAGTAATTACTGTATCATTAATAACCGTTCCATTATTATCTCTTAACTCAAATGTTACTGTATCAGATATGTCTGCATAAATCAAAGCAGAAATTAATTTAGATGATTTATAACAATCAAAAATAAGATATTGATTACCTTGATAATAGGATCCTGATCCAATAGTAAAGTCTAGTGGGCCTCCAAATACCGGGGTAGAACTTTCTTCTGTTAGAAAGAAGTGGGTTGTATTGCTAAGTATCGGTGTATTATACACATTACCTGTAAAGATAGAATTTCCTGATGTTGTATCATTAAACCAATGAATCTGTCCTGTGGTAGAATAAGAAATCAGATTGAAAGAACTTGAATCAGCACAAATAGTATCATTATAAGCAATTGGTGCAGGAGTGAAAGCTACAGTAATGTAATTATTCTGAATCACAGAATCAGTTCCCAAAGCATTAGACACAGTCAGGCTTACCGTATAAATACCTGAACTTTGATAAGAATATGTTGGATTTTGTTGTGTAGAAATGCTTCCGTCCCCAAAATCCCAGAGCCAAGAATTTGGATTATTAGAACTTAAATCGATAAAATTAAAATCTCCTGAACAAGAAGTTGTGCTGGAACTAGAAAATGATGCCATAGGAGGAGCTACACATCCGCTATTTATTGGCTGTCTATTTACAGCAACATCTCTCCTTCCTTTTTTATTTGAACTTATACAAGCTCGAATACTAAACCAGCTATCTATAACCCCAGTAGTATTATGAAAAAAAGCGTTTGTCGTAGTAGAACTGACTATAGAATCCATGTATTTTTGCCCGAGCATGGAAACTTCATAAGAAGTAGCTCCAACAACAGGGCTCCAGTAAAAGAAAATAGAATCAGGACAAGTCCAATCAACTACAAAGCTTTGAGGGATATCAATAACGGTAAAAACAGCATCCGATTGATCAGTCTGACTACCTCTACTAATTCTTATTAATCCTTCTCCTGTAAAATTGTTTGGTACTGTCCAGTTATAATATCGGATAGAAGAATTTACATTGGACGAAATGAGGCTCCAGTTTGCACCATTGTCTAAGGAATATTCTAAAGTAAAAGTGCTTGTATTTCCAAAAGCATCCCACCTAATCATTTCATTATCGCCAGGAACTAAGCCTTCTCCTCCATTAGGATAAGTTAAGGTTATATTCTCTGAAATAATATCATAAACTACATAATAAGTTTGAGGTCCATAAGGCACAGAAGTTCCAGAAACCGATAAAGAATAATTACCAGCTACAGGATTATCTAATGTAACTTGTTCCATATTGTTTCTGTCATCAACCCCTCTTGTTGCTGGTTGATTCAAATTTGTAGCATTAGCAGTATGGTCTAAAACCCATGGTTGGTAAGTAGTACCATTAGGAGATGTAAGAAGGATATCCAGATTATTGATAAGTGCAATACTTGCGCCTGAACTCGCTTCTCTATCGTGCCAATAAACCATAACTCTAAACTGTTGATTCCCAGAGGAAATACTTATATTATGTGTATTATTTCCAAGATGAGAAATACTATCCTCAATATAGGTTTGATTTTCTAAGATTTTTACAGCTTTCAAGGCATTTACCTCTCCCCAACCGTATTTGAAATCAGGACCAGAGTTTCCTAAATCATCTGCTGAATTCAGCAAAATTCCCTTCATCAATCCTGATGGCGGATTGACTCCTCCATTTAATTCTTTATAAGCTTGATACAATTGTCCCATTACACCAGCTATACCTGGGCAAGCCATGGAAGTTCCTGTATAAGTATCATAATCATTAGTAGAAACAGTGGAATAAACAGAAGTTCCTTTTGCACCAATATCTGGTTTTATTCTTCCATCATGAGCAGGGCCTCTACTAGAAGAGTTAGCTAATCCACTTGAAGAATTTAAATTAGCAGTTGCTATTACATTCTTGGCTTGTTTATGTCCTCCTGTTACATTTCCCCAATTACTTCCAGCTCCATAACCACAATCGCTTGTTCCATCATTTCCAGCAGAAAAAACATGAATTAAGGAGGGGTATAATCTAATTTGTTCATCTAAATCACGAGCCAAAGAGGTATAGCCCGCATTACATCCGTTTGAATAAGATTTTGAAGTAATAATTACATCATTATTTTGATAAATATTTGGCACGCTGCTATAGTTATTATTGGAAGATGAATAAACATATAAAAAAGCACCATCAGCCATTCCTCTTCCATAAGGATCAAGATTTCCAGCTCCCATTATAGTACCGGCTACATGATCTCCATGACTACCACTACTACTACTCACAGCACTTTGATTAATTCTTCCTTGATAATCAATATGAGGACCAATCTCTCCATCATCTTGCATCATGATATTGATACCTTCACCATTATAATGTCTTCCACTTGTATATTCAGCATTTATCACATTTGATCTGTGAAGAGTTCTTCCCGTTTTGTTCTCAGGATAAGAAGGAGGATCAATAGGTGCAATAAAATGTATAAAAGGGTTTTCTGCTATTTTCTCTATTTGTGAAATAGGCAAACTTAAAATAATAGAATGCGCAAAAGAATTGATTTCTTTGATAGTATAATTCTTAACTTTTAAAGTTTCAAAAGCAAGGGCAGGATTCACATCTTGGTAGAGTAAAACTTCTATTGTAGCGTTATTTCCTTCTTTTGCCCAATTTGGACAATTTCCATTTTGTAGTTTGGGATGAATCTTTTGCTTAGCTTGTATTGGTAAAAATGCAATTACATTAAAATCTTGCAACTTCTTTTTGCTTATATTCTCTGATATAGAAACGATAAAAGTATTATTAGGGATGTACTCTAAGAAATGAATTCCTACTTGTTCTATTTTTTCTTTCTGGTTAGTACTTGGTAATACAGAAAACTGCATAAACCGATAGTATTTCTCATCAAAGATACTTGGATTATTTGAAGAAAGATCTTCTAAAAAGAATTCATTAGTTGGTGTAAAAGTGCTTGCTTTTAATAATATATCAGGGTTTTGCTTTTGAGCAAAACAAGAAAATGAAATAGTGAAAAAAAGTAGAAAAATAAATATTCGCATTATAATTTTTTTTTGCGAATTTACAATCGTTTTCCGGTTAATTAAGAAAAATTGCTTAAAATTAAATAAGTTTATTTGTTCAACTATTTTTTGTATAAACATATTTGATCTGTATGGGCTTTGCTTTAGGTAAATTAAAATGTATTACAATCTTAAATTTGGTATTTATACGTACTTTCTTATTTATCTTACTTGGGTATTTTAGTAGTTCTACAATTCGTTTTGCTTCCTGATCACAATCATATCCAATACCGGATGTAACCTTTACGTTATGTACTTCTCCTTTATTATTTACTTCATAATTAATAAAAACGCTACCCTCGACCCTATGTAAAAGTGCCTCTCGTGGATAGCGCAAGTTTATTTTTATAAACTTTTTTAGTGCCTCACTACCTCCAGGATATTCCAGCTTCTTTACAAACCTTTTGTCTTTCATAATTAGTAAAGATAAGAATATTACTTTTTACCACCAAATGTATTAAAATAAAAAAGGCATGCCTTATTTAATTCTATTTGATAATCATAAAGTATATTTATAAAACTCTCTTTTTATTATTACTTTAGCAATATGAATTTAAAACTAGAAAAACCTATTATTTTCTTCGATTTAGAAACAACAGGAGTAAAGGTAGCAGAGGACAGAATTGTAGAAATCTCTATCTTAAAAGTATTTCCAAATGGAGACAAAGAAAGTAAAACCTGGCTTGTAAATCCTACAATTCCTATTCCTTCAGAAACTACTGCAATACATGGAATTTCGGATAAAAAAGTAGCAAATGAACCGACTTTCAAGCAATTGGCTCCAGAAATAGCAGAACTAATACACAACTGTGATTTGGCTGGATATAATTCAAATAAATTTGACATTCCATTATTAGCAGAAGAATTTCTCAGATCAGGAATTAATTTTGATATGATTGGTAGAAAAGCGGTGGATGTACAAAATATTTTTCATAAGATGGAGCAAAGAACATTAGTTGCCGCCTACAAATTCTATTGTGATAAAGATTTGACTAATGCTCATTCGGCAGAAGCAGACACTAATGCAACTTATGAAATACTTTTAGCTCAGCTGAATAAATATGATAAATTAGAAAATAGTGTAAATTTCCTTTCAGATTTCTCTCAAAGAGGCGAAAAATTTGTAGATGTCGCTGGTTTTATTAGATATAATAAAGATGGAGAAGAGATCTTAAGTTTTGGAAAATACAGAGGAGTAACTTTAAAACAAATCTGGAATGAGAATCCTGGGTATTTCTCATGGATCAATCAAGCAGATTTTCCTTTATATACTAAAAATGTGATGCGTAATTTTGCAGATGAGATGAAACTTAAAAATAAGTTTAACTCATGAAAATTATTTGCATCGGCAGAAATTATGTAAATCATGCAAAAGAATTAGGCAGCCAAATTCCATCTGAACCTCTATTCTTCTTAAAACCTGAAACAGCAATTCAGCCTAAAGGACATCCTTTTTTGATTCCTGATTTTTCTAATCATATAGACTATGAAGTGGAATTAGTGATAAAAATTGATAAGATTGGTAAAAATATTGAAGAGAGATTTGCATGCAAATACTATTCACAAGTTGGCTTAGGTATTGATTTTACTGCTCGTGATATACAGGATGATTGCAAAGCAAAAGGACTTCCTTGGGAAAAAGCAAAAGGATTTGATGGGTCGGCACAGATCAGCAAAACCTTTATTAATAAATCAGAATTAGATTTAAATAATATTTCTTTCAGATTAGAAAAAGATAGAAAGCAAGTACAAGTAGGAAATAGTAAAGATATGCTATTCTCCTTTGATGAAATTATAGCTCATATTTCAAAATTTTATACCCTAAAGATTGGAGATCTAATATATACCGGAACCCCTGAAGGAGTAGGAAAAGTTAAAAAAGGAGAAACTTTACAAGGGTTTGTTGAAAATAAAGAAATGTTTAAGGTTGTTGTAAGGTAAACTATTCAATAACTATCACTTTTTCTACAAACTCTTGCCTTGCAATTCGTATTTTTAGAAAGTAAACGCCAACTGTATTTCTTCTTAAAAAAGAGAGGTTGATTTGATTGTTACTTTGTGGAGTAAGATAAAAGTTAAATTGATTAATTCTATTTCCTTTCATATCATAAACCTCCATACTCATTTCATTCGTATTAGCCACATAAACATAAAGGTGAGAATTTGAACTTATTGGATTTGGAACAACAGCAATTATCTCAGAAATTGATTGATCTTTTGGCTCTGTTAAAAGTAAATCAGCTAAAGCAAAATTAGGCAAACCATATCCCAATGAATCATTAGGTTTCTGATGCAAATGACTACTCAAGATAATTGCATTAATTATTTCCATATTTGTTCTGTTTGGGTGAGCTTGCCAAAGGCAAGCAGTCATTCCAGCTATTACAGGAGAAGAAAAAGAGGTTCCATTACCTGCCAGAACCCCATTATCTGAGGTTGCAACAATAGTATTTCTTCCTTGTGCAACAATAGTAGGTTTTGTTCTACCATCAAAAGTTGGTCCATAAGAAGAAAACCATGCGAAGTCCCTATTCTCATCTACTGCACCAACCGATAAAATACTATCTGCATCAGCAGGAGCGCCAATATAATGCCAACTATTAGAACCAGAGTTTCCTGCAGAATTAACTACAATCATTCCTTTTCTACTTGCAATATTTGCAGCAATACTCACAGGAGTAGTTTTTCCATCCATATCAGAATAAGTATGATTCTGATTAGCATGATCAAAAGTGGTATAACCCAATGAAGAATTGATGATATCTGCGCCGACACTATCCGAAAATTCAGCTGCACAAAGCCAATTGTACTCCTCAATCAAATTCTCAGAATCTCCATCTTCCGAACGTAAAAGCCAAAAAGAAGCTTCAGGAGAAGTGCCAATTATTTGCCCTTTATTTTCAGATCCCATTGTAGATAGAACCATCATCCCATGTGAATGTTCCTGAAAGATATCATTGTCTTTTTTTACAAAATCTCTAGTACCAAGAATTCTATTTTCAGAAAATACCTTTTCAAACACATCCATTTGGTTTGCTTTGCTAAAGCCAGCATCCAAAACTGCAATTACTAGCCCCTCTCCTTTTAGATTCTTATTATGCAAAACATTTCCTTTTAACATAGTTAGTTGATTAAAGGAATCTCCATAATCTACCTTGCTAAAATTCATTCTCAATTTTGATTTTATTTTCTGATTTGATTTGTTCTCATTCCAGTTTCCAAAATAATAAATTCTCTTCACAAATGGAAAGTCAATTTTATTACTGAGCAACGAATCATTTGTTGCAAGCATAATCCCATTAAACCATTTCGAACGATTTATTATTTCAAAGCCTAAATTCCTGATACTATCTACATACCAATTGTTAATTGGTAAATCTTGAATCTTAATATCAATATTTTGACCTTTTCTTCTATCAATAGCTCTTTGAGAAAGAAAATATTCAGGATTATTTACAGAGAAAACAGAATTATCTTTATCGATAAATTCTACCCAATATTTGTAAGTAATAGAGTCTTGTTGAGCAAAAGTGGAAATGGAAATAAAAAATAAAACAAAAATCTTATTCATATTATCGTTTCATAATAAATCCACCAGCAATTAAATCATCACCTTCATAAATAGCTGCCGATTGTCCAGGGGCAATTCCTTCTACTTTTTGATGAAAAAGAACTTTTAAATTCTCTCCAGCATTAGTAACGCTTGCCATCTCTCCCTTATGCTTGTAGCGAACTTTTACCAAACACTGCATTCCATCCTCAATTTTAGGATACTTTATATAATTGATATTCCGCACATACATTTCTTGTTTTTTTAAATCTTTTTTTGTTCCCACAACAACTATATTGCTTTCTGGATTTATCCCCACTACATAAGTAGGACTATTCCCTAGTGAAACACCTAACTTTCTTTGTCCAATAGTATAAAAAGGGTATCCATCATGGGTACCTACAACATCTCCATCTACGGATACAAAATTTCCTCCTTTTACTTTCTCTTCTAAGCCATTCACTCTTCTTTTAAGAAAACTTCTATAATCATTATCAGGAATAAAGCAAATCTCATAACTTTCACTTTTTTCAGCCAAAGCTTTATAACCTCTATCAATTGCCATTTGTTTGATATCCTTTTTATGAAATTTCCCCATTGGAAATATGGTTCTACTCAAACACTCTTGTTTTACGCCCCAAAGCACATAAGATTGATCTTTGCTATCATCCAATCCTTTGGAAACAACATACCTGCCATTTTCTTTACGGATTTGAGCATAATGACCTGTAGCAATAAATACACAGTCGAGCATATCTGCTCTTTTTAATAATGCTTCCCATTTAATATGTGTATTACATAATACACAAGGATTTGGCGTGCGTCCTGCAATATATTCATCCACAAAATTATCAATGATAAAATCACCAAATTCCTCCCGAATATCTAAAATAGTATGCGGGAAACCACAATCTACTGCTAATTGGCGTGCATCATTAATAGAATCTAAACTACAACAACCTGTTTCTTTTTTACTTCCACCAGAGTTTTCGTAATCCCAGGTCTTCATAGTTAAACCAATTACCTTATAGCCCTCTTCATGCAATAAAAGGGAATCCATAGTACTATCCACCACTCATTGCCATTAAGACTCTACCTTTATTCATTGTATTTTATTATCGTGTCCTGCACTCCCTCTTCTGAGAAATAAAACCATTCGCCTACTTTTACATTATTTTTATAATTACCTTCAAAATCAACTTTTCCATTTGGATAATAATAAGTGTATTTCCCACTTAAGATTCCATTTTTATAAGTTGTACTCATTATTAATTTTCCATTTTTATAGAATTGCTCCCATTTCCCATTTTCAACTCCATTTTTCCAATTCTTTATTTCATAGACCTCTCCTTCTTCATAAAATGTTTTTGTGACTCCATCTAATCTTCCACCATTAAATTGCTCAGATAAAATAAGAATCTCATCAGTATTGTAATAATTCCAAGTGCTATCTTTTTTCTGACTTACATAAAGCCCAGATGCAATTAATTTTCCTTTCTTACTATAAAAATGAGAGGATGCTGCTTTGCCTTTATGAAAAAATTCTTTTTTGCCTTTTAGCTCCCCTGTTTTGTAATAATATTTGAAAATCCCTTGTTCAATATCATCCTTAAAATTACCTTCATATTTTCTGTTTCCATTTTCATAAGTTTTTTCCCAATTACCTTGCTTCAAACCTTTTGAATCTATTTGATTTATCGTTTGACTAAATACAAAGAAAGGAATACAAAATAAAAATAAAAGAAGTTTTTTCATCATGATAATTTTTAGCAAATATAGAAAGAAAAATACGAGTAAATATTAGTACAACAACCTATGTAAAGATTTAATATTTTCAATCATCTTATCCCAAGAATATTTTGATTTCTCTTCTTTTACGCCCTCAATAAATTCTGATTCCTTATCCTTTGAAAAGAAATCAACCAAACAATCAGAAACGTCCTTGGCATTTGGCTCACAAACATAGCCTACTTTATGATTAGGGACTATTTCATTTAGTCCTCCAACATTGGTAACCAACATTGGTTTTTCAAAATGATAGGCAATTTGAGTAACCCCACTTTGAGTTGCATTTTTATAAGGTTGTGCAATAATATCCGCTGCACAAAAGTAATCTACTACCTTTTCATCCGGAATAAACTTTGTAGCCAATACCACTGAATCGCTTAGATTATATTTTTCGATTAAATCATAATAAGGTTTTGCATCTTCATAAAATTCCCCAGCAACTATTAATTTGAGATTCTGATTTTGAAGACGATTATCCGCAAAAGCTTCTAATAATATATCTAATCCTTTATATTTCCGGATAATACCAAAAAAGAGTATATATTTATAATTAAAGATAAGCGCACTATTGCATTCTCTTTACTTATTGCTTCTCCAAAATTATCATACAAAGGATGGACTCCCAAAACTTTCTTTTTATTTGCTCCAAATTGATCCAAATCATTAAATACGCTTTCGGACATTGCTACAAAACCATCTACACTATTTACAAAATAAGTATTCAATAAATGATCTCCAAATCTTTTCTCGTGAGGAATCAAATTATCAATTACAACAATTACTTTGGTATGCTTATTACGTTTTACAATCCTAGCAATAGTACCCAAACAAGGTGCCATAAATGGAATCCAATATTTTAAAATAAGAATATCTGCTTTTTGCTTCTTTAATTTTAAGCCAAGCCAAACCCAATTCAAGGGATTGATAGAATTCACTTCTTGTGTAATAGTTAAATCTTTTGGTTTTTCACTAGATGAATATTGGGATTTTCCTGGAAATAAAAAGTTAGGATATTGAAGCGAAAAGGTACTAATATTCACATGATCTTTTTCCGCTTGAAAAGCCCTTGCAAGACGCTCTGTAAAAACAGCAATTCCTCCACGATAAGGAAATGCTGTGCTTAAAATAGTAATCTTCATCAGATTCCTATTTTTTGCTCAATTTGATAATTATTTCTTTCAGCTGAATTTTTTGAAATCATTTCGGCAATAAAGCCAGAAAGGAATAATTGGACACCAATAATCATGGAAGTTAAAGCGATATAAAATCCTGACATCTCAGCAATATTTTTAGCTGGAATATCAGTAAACATAGCATACAACTTAGCACCTCCTATATAGCTAAATACCCCAAAACCAAGCAAGAACATCAAAATACCAAAGACTCCAAAAAAATGCATTGGTTGTTTACCAAAACGAGAAACAAAAGTAATAGTCATTAAATCTAGGAAACCATTAATAAAGCGTTCCATTCCGAATTTTGTTACTCCATATTTTCTGGCCTGGTGTTCTACTACTTTCTCTGTAATATTAGAAAAACCTGCCCACTTAGCAATTACCGGAATATATCGATGCATTTCACCTCTTACTTCAATACATTTTACAACTGCATTTTTATAAGCCTTTAGTCCACAATTAAAATCGTGTAAATAAATGCCTGATGCCTTTCGTGCTGCCCAATTAAAAAGTTTGGTAGGAATAGTTTTTGTTATTGGATCATATCGTTTTTTCTTCCATCCAGAAACTAAATCAAAACCTTTCTTTTCTATCATATTATATAGTGCTGTAATTTCATTGGGATCATCCTGCAAATCGGCATCCATAGTAATTACTACATTACCTTTTACTTTGGAAAACCCTACATTTAATGCTGCCGATTTTCCATAATTTCTTCTAAACTTAATACCTTTTACATTTTGATTAGAAGAAGTTATTTTTTCTATAACCCTCCAGGATTTATCTTTACTTCCATCATCTATTAAAATAACTTCATATGAAAAATTATTTTCTTGCATTACTTTGTTAATCAAAGTACATAACTCTTGTAAAGAGTCTTCTTCATTAAATAAAGGGATTACTACACTAATATTCATAATTTATACTATTTCGTTTGGATTATCTTTTTTAACAAAAATAGAGATAATTAAAGAATAAATGAAACCCATAAAAGTACCTCCAAGTACACCCAAAATAAGCATCCAATGCGGTTGTATAAATTTAGTTGTCATATCTAATGCTAAATCCAACTCTTCATCCGATATTTCTGGTTTGCTTTCCAAAATTGCTTGTTCAGCTTCTACCAATATTTCATTCAAAGTATTGGGTTCAATATAATTGATAAAGATAAAAGTATAAAAGGCTAAAATTAGAGAAGAAAAGAAGGCAACAGATGTCCCTAATTTTAAAGAATCAAAATAAGAAATAAAGCCACTATTTTCAGTATCACGAAACTGAATAATAGTATATGTAATACCCATAATTATCAGGCTATTATTTAAAATTGAAGGGACTAATGAGCCATTCTTATCTATTCCGAAACTCCATATTATAGTTGCAATCGCCACTAAGCACAATCCTAAAATTGCACCATAGTTCATTGCAAATTTTCTTGAATTCATTCTTAAATCTTTAAAAATTAAATCAGGCAAATATAAACAAAAATAGATTTACAAATTCCCCATACCTTTTTAAGAATAATCTTATTTTTGTGCCCCTAAGGGCAAGTCTTATACGACCAGCTCCCTATGAACTCCCCCAGGACCGGAAGGTAGCAAGGGTATTAGGTTGTAGCGGTGCGATATAAGTAGCTTGCCCTTTCTTTTTATATTATTCTACTCCAACCCATTCTTTTCTTTGCGTAAGGCTTATAAGCTCGTGC
>CAYZIA010000030.1:0-14771 GCA_964478325.1 uncultured Weeksellaceae bacterium | reverse complement strand
GAATCAAGAATTAACACCCTCTGATAAACTTAACTTTCGCATTTAGGGACTACATTTTTTGGGAACTGGAGAGTCGTTATTTCAAATTACTATATAACCAAAATTACCTAAATTCTTCACTTTAATTATTTTTGTTTGCTTTCTATTAATAAGTAAATCTCGCACCCATCCACCTATAACATAAGTAGGGTAATTCAATTCATCAGCAATCTCAGAGATAGTTTTAAAGATAGGATTCTTTAATGAAGATTTTAGATTCATACTTATCGTATTCTTTTTATACTGCCATCTTTATTAATTAGTAAAATCTCAGACACTTTATTCATGATTTCCTTTTTTCGCAAATTTACTACATAATCAACATTATCTTTTATTTCAGTATGTATTTCTGAGAATCTTTTAGGAAGATCCTTGCCGCTAATATTTGCAGAAGTAGATACAACAGGAAATCCAAATTCTGAAACTAATCTATCGCAAAATTTATCTTTACTAATTCTGAAAGCAGCCGTTTTATCTTTGGCAATTAAGTTATTTGCTAAACCATTAACATTTTGATAAATAACTGAAGTAGGTTTATCTGAGAGTGAAATTTGAAGTTGATTTGAATTAGTATATTTATTAATCATCTCAGTATTACAAACTAAAGAGATCATAGCTTTGCTCTCATCTCTTTTTTTTATATCAAAGATTTTTCTAACTGCACTTGCATTTCTAGCATCACATCCAATTCCCCAGATAGTATCAGTAGGGTATAGGATTGTCCCTCCATTTTTTAAAACTTCTAATGCCTTATTTATTTCATTCTGCATTACGCAAATCTTTCAAGTATTTATAACGCATTTTTACTGCTTTTGCTTGGTAAAAGGAAATGATAAAACCAACATAGCCATCTAATATTCCTAATTGAATAAAATAATGTTTTATAAAGCGAAATATTGGTTTTATAGTTGTATGGAAGATTGTGATATTTCCTGTTTTTTGATCATAATCTTTTGCCTGCCATTTTGCATATCTTTTTAATTTCTTAAAATAATCCTCTTTATTTTTAAAAGTATTATGAATGAGTTTGTTTTTCAGAATTCCAATTTTCCCTTCACTAACTATCTCAGCATGAACATGTTTTTTTTCATATTTACACTCATCTCGCTTGAAAAGACGAATAACTCTATCTCCTCTCCAGCCGCTAAAATAGACTCTTTTCCCCATAAAGTAATTTTCTCTCTTTATCCAAAAACCATCATAATTTGTTTTCGATTCTAAAACTGATAATACTTCTTTTTTTAATTCTTCTTTTACTCTCTCATCTGCATCCAAAAGTAAGATCCACTTGTATTTTGCTTGAGGAATTGACCAATTCTTTTGTGATGCAGAGTTTTCATATTCTCTTTGTAAGATAGTATCAGCAAGTGGAGTTGCTAATTCAATTGTTTTATCCGTACTGAAAGAATCTACAACCATAATTTCATCAGCAAAATTAATAGATTTTATTGCGTCAACAATGTTGTGTTGTTCATTAAGAGTCGGTATGATAGCTGTAATTCTTTTCATTAAATAATATCTTGAATTAAAATGTCATTTGCACATTTAAAATGTTTTTCCGGACATTTTGTAAGTCCATGTAATCCACAAGGACGACAGTTTAGCTTTTCGTTTATTTCTACTACTTTTGAATTACTGGCTAATGGTCCGAAACCAAAATCAGGAATTGTGGAGCAAAATATTGTTGTAGTTGACGCATTCATTGCAGAAGCTAAATGCATTGGAGCTGAATCGTTTACGTAATTCATTTCTGCATTTTTTATAAGTGCTGCCGATTGCAAAAGACTTAATTTTCCGCAGAGATTTATCACGTCATTATGTTGACAATCTTTTATAATATTTTCACATTTTTCAAAATCCTTATTCCCCCCAATCAAATATATCTTTTTATCTATTTTATCTATCAATTTTATCCATCTTTCAATAGGAAATTGTTTGGTAAACCAAATCGAAATTGGTGCAATGCAAATATAAGGTTGAGACAGGTAATTATCAACTACTTTTAAATCCTCTTTTGATGGATAAAGTTTAGGATTTACTAATTTATTATCGGTTATTTTTTCTATCAAATTTAGATTTCTCTCTATCTCATGTACTCCGCTCTCAACCTTATGCTTTATACTATTTGTAAATAAGAAAGAAAATGGATTTTTATCAAAACCAATTGTTGTTTTCCCTTTTGAAAAGGCGGTAATAAAACCAGTTGAAAAAAATCTTTGTAAATTAATTACATAATCGTACTTTTCTTTTCTTACTAATTGTAAAATTTTTATTAGATTTTTTTGCTTCTTTTTTGTCTTATCCCATATTAGAACTTTACTAATATGAGGATGATTTTCTAAAAGCCCCTGATTACCTTTTCTTAGCAAAAAATCAATTTTAGAATTAGGGAAGAATTTGTGCAGTTTTTCAATAACTGGTGTAGCTAAAATCACATCTCCAATAAAAGCAGTTTGTATAATTAAAACTCTCACTATTATTAAACAGCAATGTTATAATCCCTTAGGACATCATTTAAGGATGTTTTTTTATCTGTACTTTCTTTACGTTTTCCAATGATAAGAGCACAAGGTACACCATACTCTCCAGCAGGAAATTGTTTAGCCAAATTTCCTGGAATTACTACCGATCTACTAGGAATAATTCCTTTGTGTTCTATTGGCACATTACCGCTTACATCAATTATTTTAGTAGAGGAAGTAAGAACTACATTAGCACCAAGTACAGCTTCTTTTTCAATTATAACACCTTCCACTACAATAGAGCGTGAACCAATAAAAGCATTATCTTCAATAATAACAGGAGTAGCTTGCATAGGCTCTAAAACACCACCAATTCCAACACCTCCTGATAGATGTACGTTTTTTCCAATTTGAGCACAAGAACCAACAGTTGCCCAGGTATCTATCATAGTGCCACTATCCACATAAGCACCAATATTTACATAAGAGGGCATCATAATAACGCCAGGAGCTAAATAAGCACCATAACGGGCAACTGCATGAGGTACAATACGAACACCAAGATCAGCATATCTGCTTTTAAGTTTCATTTTATCATGAAATTCCAATGGACCTAATTCAATAGTTTCCATTTTGCAAATAGGAAAATAAAGAATAACTGCTTTTTTAATCCAATTATTTACTTTCCATCCATTTTCTGTTGGCTGTGCAGTACGTAATCTTCCTTTATCTATTTCTTCAATGATAGCATTGATGCAATTCAAAGTTTCACTTTCTTTTAAAAGTTCTCGGTTTTCCCACGCATTCTCGATAATTGATTTCCACTTATTCATAGGGCAAAGATATAATTAATGTATTAATGTAACAATGTGAAGATTTGATAATGTGAAAAGGTAAAATGATAGCGGATAGTAGAGATAGAAGAAGCGGTAAAATCAAAAATCAAGAAATTTATGCGACTATAAAAGAATAAAGTTGCGTTTTTCTTTAATTTTTTAACAAATAAGATGTTTTAATAAGAATCTAAATAATATATTCAATTTTCTTAAATTTGTAAATAACTAAATCATCTCATGATAAAAAAACTAATTCTACTTTTTTCGACTTTCTTTTTTACTTTTTTTATTTCTTTCTCAGAAGAAATAAAACTAAATGAGGAACATAACTATTTTGAAGTTACAGAAAACTCTGCAAGTGAATTTTCTTTCATAAATCATTTTTCTAAGATAAATACTCAGATCTTAAAAACTAAAGAAGGTGATTTTGTAAAGCTAATTGTTAATGGCTATGTTGCTGATAAAAAGTTTGGGAAACCAGAACTTCCGGTTTTAAAAAAACTTTTTAGAGTTCCATTTGGCGGACAAGCAGTTGCGAAGATTATAAATAAACAAGAGCAAATAATTTCATTGTCTGATTATGGAATTTATTTACCTATTTTTCCAAATCAACCCTCTATCTCAAAAGGAGATAATGCAGAAGAGGTACCCTTTATTTTTGATAGAGGTTATTATAAAATTAATCAATTGTCTGAGAGTATTCCAATTAAAATAGAATTATTAGGAAAGCTGAGAGAGATGCAGATGGCTCGATTAAATATTTCGCCTTTTAGTTATAATCCGATAACAAATGAGCTAAAGATCATTACTAAGATTGAAGTAAAGATTGTTTTCAAGAACGCTAAATATCTTGAGGATATAAATATTCGAAAAAAATATTTTAATCTAAATTTTGAACATCAATTCAAGCAGTTTGTAAATTATTTACCATTACCTACTAAGGATGTAATCACCACTTATCCTGTAAAATATGTGATTATTTCTGACCCTATATTTGAAACTATTTTACAACCATTTGTGGAGTGGAAAATAAAAAAGGGATTTGAGGTAGTAGAGGGCTATACAAACGACCCAAATGTTGGTAATACTACAGCTTCAATAAAAGCTTTTATTAAAAATATGTATGATAATGCAACCATTAATAATCCTGCTCCTAGCTATGTGCTTTTAGTTGGAGATGATGCCCAAGTACCATCTTTTAATGGTAGTACTGGTACTCATCTGTCTGATATGTATTATTGTGAGATGGATGGTGGAGGAGATTTTTATCCAGAAATGTATTATGGAAGATTTTCTGCAACAATACCAGAAGAGTTAACCCCTCAGATCTTAAAAACATTAGAATATGAAAAATATACTATGCCAGACCCCTCCTATTTAGATAAAGTAGTGATGGTAGCAGGAGTAGATGCTTCTATGGCACCAACTTATGGAAATGGTCAAATAAATTACGGAAATGATAATTATTTTAATACGGCTCACGGACTTACTTCCTATACTTATTTATATGGTTCAGGAAGCCCAATTACTTCTGGTATGCCAGCAGCTTCTTCAGCAATTATTGGAGATGTGAGTGGAGGGGTTGCTTTTGCGAATTACACAGCTCATTGTGGTTCTTCTGGCTGGTCTGATCCTAGCTTTTCTACCTCTAATGTCCCTTCTTTACAAAATACAAATTAGTATGGCTTGATAATTGGAAATTGTTGTCAATCTAATAAATTTGATGTTCCAGAATGTTTTGGAGAGGCACTTTTACGTGCTGATAGCAAAGGGGCAGTTGGTTATATTGGTGGAAGTAATAATACCTATTGGGATGAGGATTATTGGTGGGGAGTAGGAAATGGAACGACACCACCTCCTACAAATCCTACTTACGCACAAACAGGTTTAGGCGTTTATGATTGTACTTGGCATGAAAATGGCGAGCTTCAAACTGATTGGTTTATAACTCAAGGACAAATGATTCATTCCGGAAATTTGGCTGTAACCCAAGCAGGAGGTTCAGAGCAGTACTATTGGGAAATCTATCATCTTATGGGAGACCCATCTCTAATGCCTTATTTTGGTGTTCCTGTAGCTATGAATGTAATGCATTCTTCGGTAGTTCCTGTTGGTACTTCTACGCTTTCTGTTACAGCAGAAGAGCATGCTTATGTTGCGCTCTCTATGAATGGTGTTTTGCTAGATGCTCAGATTGTTGGGCAAAGCGGAATGGTTACTTTAAATTTTTCTCCTTTTAGTAATATTGGGACTGCTGATTTAGTTGTCACCAAACAGTTCCGTGAACCATATTTTGGAACGGTTTCAGTAATTACTACAAATGCTCCTTTTGTGATCTGTCCGAGTTATTAATTGATGATAGTTTTGGAAATAATAATGGGGTAATAGATTATGGGGAAGTAATTCATTTAGACATTGACCTGCAGAATTTGGGCTCGGTAAATGCTAATAATATAAGTGTTAAGTTGAGCACAAATAATCAATATATTACCATTACCGATAGTTTAGATTTTGTTTCTATTGTTAATGCTAATCAGACAGCCAATATTACAAATGCTTTTACTTTTTTAGTAGATAATAATATTCCTGACCAACATCAAGTTCAGTTTCAGTTAGATGTAATGGATGTAAGTGGAAACTCTTGGAATTCTTATATTCAAGTTGTTTTAAATGCTCCACTTCTTGGGCATATTTCTTTTACTATTGATGATATGATAAGCGGAAATGGAAATGGAAAATTAGATGCTGGAGAAACAGTAGATATTATTGTGGAAATAGTAAATTCTGGTCATGCTGATGTTAGTAATCTAACTGCAAGCTTATCCTGTTTAAGCAACTTTGTTACTATAACTTCTAATATAGTTAATATTAATAATTTAATTATTAATCAATCTTTAAATGCAGTATTTACAATTGATATTGATCCACTTACTCCTCTTGGTAGTTTAGCTCATTTTCCTTTTGATTTAGATAATGGGATTTATACATATAACTTTACTTTCTCAGATGTGATTGGAATAATTGATGAAGATTATGAGGTAGGAAATTTTACCAATTACTCTTGGATTCAAGGTATTTATCCTTGGAGTATTGATAGTATATTACCTTATGAGGGAACTTATTGTAGTAAATCATTTGATGGTTTGCCTGATGGAGAGGAGTCGGAACTTTCAATAATAGTAAATGTTCTTGCTGCTGGAGATATTTCTTTCTATTATTCTGTTTCATCAGAGGAAGATTATGATTTTTTGAAGTTTAAGATAAATGGGGCAAAAATGTCAGAATGGTCAGGAAATAAACCATGGACTTTAGCAACTTATCCTGTGGGTGTAGGGCAAAATACTTTTAAATGGGAATATGAAAAAGATGGTAATTGGCAAAGTGGACAAGATTGTGCTTGGATTGATTATATTGTATTTCCTCCTATTGCTTTAAATACTTCTTCAATTACTGAGAATTTTGTCGATATTAAGCTGTTTCCTAATCCTACAATAGGAACATTCTCTATTTCTTTTGAAAACAATAAATTGCATGACATTGAGATTCTGGATTTAAATGGAAAAGTAATTCAGAAAGCTGTGAATATCGCAACTAAGAAATGGAACTTTGATATTTCTAAGTTTGAAGCTGGAACTTATCTAATTAAGATTTATCCGGAGAATATAACCTATCAGATTGTAAAACAATAATGGCAAAAGTTCTTGGAATTGATTATGGGGAAAAAAGAGTTGGAGTTGCAATTTCTGATTCTTTACAGATAATTGCTAGCTCTCTTACAACAATTGAGACAAAGCAGTTCTTCCCTTTTTTAATAGAATTGTTGGAAAAGGAAGATATTGATAGATTTGTAGTAGGCGAGCCAAAAAATCTAGATGGTACTGCAACTGATAGTACAGAAATGACAGAGAATTTTGTAAAAAAACTATCTATAAAATATCCGAATATTCCAATTAAAAGAATTGATGAACGTTTTACTTCAAAAATAGCTAAACAAAGTATTTTGGATGCTGGAACAAAAAAAAGTAAGAGAAGAGATAAGACACTTGTAGATAAGGTTAGTGCTGCAATTATTTTGCAATCTCATTTAGATTCTAAATAATTATCTTTTTTCTCAGAAAATTAGCTGTAAGTGATTGTTTGTTTTTAATTAAATTTTCAGGAATTCCTTCAAAAACTACTTTCCCTCCTTTTTCGCCACCTTCTGGACCAAGATCTATTATCCAATCGGCGCACTTTATAACATCCATATTATGCTCAATACAAATAATAGAGTGACCTTTCTCAATCAGCGCATAAAAGGAGTCCAATAGTTTGTTTATGTCATGAAAATGCAAGCCAGTAGTTGGTTCGTCAAAAATAAAAAGTACCTTTTCTATGGTATTACCTTTTCCTAAAAAAGAGGCAAGTTTTATTCTTTGTGCCTCACCACCACTAAAGGTGTTGGATGATTGTCCTAAATTTACATATCCCAAACCAACTTGTTGCAATGGGCGTAATTTTAAAGCGATTCTTTCTGCTTTATAATCAGTAAAAAAATCAATAGCTTCATCAATTGTAAGTTCTAAAATATCTGCAATATTTTTTTCTTGGAATGTTATTTCCAGAATTTCATCTTTATATCTTCTTCCTTTACAATCCTCACAAAGTAAATGAACATCCGCCATAAATTGCATTTCTACGGTTATCTCGCCCTCTCCATGGCAATTTTCACATCTTCCACCATCTATGTTGAAGGAGAAAAAACCACTTTTATAGTTTCTGCTTTTAGCTAGTGGCTGGTTTGCAAACAGATTACGAATATCATCAAAAGCTTTTATGTAAGTCACAGGATTAGAACGAGAAGATCTTCCAATAGGATTTTGGTCGATAAATTCAATCTTCTGTAAATTTTCCGTATCCACAGAAATCTTATCAAAACTTCCTAATTTCTTTCCAAAGATTGCTAAATGATTAGAAATTGCAGGATACAATACTTGTTTTACAAGAGAAGTTTTTCCAGAGCCACTAACACCAGTAACTAATGTGAGTCCATTTAAAGGAAAATTTATATTTAAATTTTGCAAGTTGTTTTGTCGGATGCCTTCTATTCGAATTCTATTGTTTAAAGTTCTTCTTTTCTCTGGCAGAGAAATTTGAAGTGCTCCACTCAAATATTTTGCACTTAAACTATATTTACTTTTTTTAAGATTACGTAACTTTCCTTGATATACTAATTCTCCACCATTTCTTCCAGCATTTGGTCCAAGGTCAATTATTTGGTCTGCATTTTTCATTATTTCTTCATCATGCTCCACTACAATAACTGTATTATTTATATCTCTTAACTGATGTAAAACTTTAATTAATTTCTTAGTATCATTTGGGTGCAAACCAATACTTGGCTCATCTAAGATATACATAGAACCTACCAAACTACTTCCTAATGAGGTTGCTAAATTTATTCTTTGCGATTCTCCACCAGAAAGGGTGTTTGATGGCCTTGAAAGAGTAAGGTAAGAAAGGCCAACATTAGAGAGAAAATATAAACGATTTTTGATTTCAATAACTAATCTTTCTGCAACTTTTTTATTATACTCATTTAATTTTAACTGATTAAAAAACTTAATGGCTTGTTCAATATTCATATTTACAATATCACTAAAAGATTTTTTAGAAATCTTTACAAAATGTGCCTGTTTTCTAAGCCGAGAACCATCACAGGATATGCACTTTGTTTTTCCTCTATATCTAGCAATTAGCACTCTGTTTTGTATTTTGTATTTATCACTTTCTAGTTTTGCAAAGAACTGATTTATTCCTTTGCATTTATTTTTCCCATTCCACAAGATATTTAATTCTTCTTTACTTAACTTATTATAAGGTTTATGAATTGAGAAATCAAGATCACTGGAGTTTAGAATAAATCTATCTTTCCACTTTCCTAGTTTGTTTCCTTTCCAACAACTAATAGCTCCCTGAAAAACAGAAAGTGTTTTGTTTGGAACTACTTTATTCTCATCCACTCCTAGAATACTTCCAAAACCTTCACATTCTTTGCAAGCGCCATAAGGATTATTAAAAGAAAATAAATGAATAGATGGTTTCTCAAACTTTATATCATCCATTTCAAATCTATTAGAGAAGGTATAATCTTTTCCGTTAATTTCTATTTTACATTCTCCTTTACCTTCATAAAATGCCGTTTGAATAGAATCGGAGATTCTGTTTTTATTATCTTCTGTTTTGTCTATAATTATTCTATCAATCACTACAAAGACATCTTTTTCTCTTACCGAGATATTCTTATCTATTAATTGTTGAATTTTACTAATTTTTCCATTAATTCTAACTCTTGAGAATCCTTGTTGCTGCAATACAGAAAGTATACTATTTCCATTACTATTTTTATAATTAGTTAGTACAATACATTTGCTTCTTTTTGGATATTTCAAGATAAAATCACATACATCACTTATACTATCTTTGTTTACTTTTCTACCAGAAATAGGGGAGAAGGTTTTACCAATCCGAGCAAATAAAAGCCGTAAATAATCATTTATTTCAGTAGTAGTTCCAACTGTAGATCTTGGATTTTTCGAAATTACTTTTTGCTCAATAGCAATTGCTGGGCAAATTCCTTTTATTTCATCCACATCTGGTTTTTGTAATTTTCCTAGAAATTGCCTTGCATAGGATGACAAACTCTCAATATATCTTCTTTGTCCTTCTGCAAAAAGTGTATCGAAAGCGAGTGTTGATTTTCCACTTCCTGAAACACCAGAAATAACCACCATTTTATTTTTAGGAATACTAAGAGATATATTTTTTAAATTATGGAGTTTTGCTCCTTTAATAATAATATTTTTTTGCGTATCTTCTCTTGTTTTTACCATCTTATTTTTTCAGAATTTGCAAATTTATATAATTAGATTTGTATATTTCAAAAAGTTATACTATATTTGAACTTTAATTGAAGGGCAAATACTAACAAAAAACAAGATTATAGAAGCATAACTACTTTATAAATTTATTAACCAAAATAAAGTAATTATGTTATCAAGTAAGCTATCTGATGGAGAGTTAGTTACTCTTTACCTTCAAGGAAATTCCAAAAGTTTTGAGGTATTAATACAAAAGCACAAGAACAAGATTTATGCTTTTATATTGTCTAAAATTAGAAATAAAGATCTTGCAGAAGACATCTTCCAAGAAACCTTTATTAAAGTAATTAATTCCTTGCAAAAAGGAAAATATAATGAGGAAGGTAAATTTTTACCTTGGGTGATGCGAATTGCTAATAATTTAGTGATTGATTATTTTCGGAAAGCCAAAAAAATGCGAACTATTGCTCCAACTAATGATTTCGATATTTTTGATATACTTCAAGATGGAGAAAGAAATATTGAAGATAATTTAGTAAATGATCAGGTTCATAAAGATTTAAGAAAACTAATTGAGTATTTGCCAGAGGATCAAAAGGAAGTATTGAAAATGCGTTATTACGCAGAGTTGAGTTTTAAAGAAATCTCAGAAAGTACAGGAGTAAGTATTAATACAGCCCTTGGAAGAATGCGTTATGCACTTATTAATTTACGGAAACTTATTGATTCTAATCAAGTAGATTTACAGGTAAGTTAAAAAAAGTAAATATTGTAAAATAATAAAAGCTGTTTTACGTTAGTTAAGGTATGAAACCAATACTTTATTTATATGAAAAACAGCTTTACTCTTTTAAAAGTGTTAGACAGATTAGTTTTAAATCAAAGGAATGACACTAAAAATCGTTCAATAACAGATAAAAGGCAAGGTCCTAAAAAGAAAATAATCGAAAATATAATTGCATATTCTAAATCGGTTAGATGCTATAACACAAAATCAATTAATAAGATCTTGTTAATATTAAACTGAGTAGTTTTGTTTAGTAAAAAGAACTGGATAAATTCTTCTGAATATTTTTATTTGATAGTTTTCAAGAATGAATAAGAAAGAAAGGACAAAACAATTTATAGCTCATTTTTCAGAAAATATGCCGGAGGCAAAAACAGAGTTAGACTACAGAAATGCCTTTGAACTTACGGTTGCCGTTATACTCTCTGCTCAATGCACTGATAAAAGAGTCAATATTATTACCAAAAAATTATTTAAAGAAATACCAAATGCTGAGGTTATGGCAGCATCTTCTATAGATTCTATTTTTGATTTAATAAAATCTTGTTCTTATCCAAGAAATAAAGCCAAACATTTATTCGGAATGGCAAAAATGCTTATGAAAGACTTTGAAGGAGAAGTCCCTGATAATTTGTGTGATTTACAAAAGTTGCCTGGTGTTGGGAGAAAAACAGCCAATGTAGTTGGTGCTGTTTATTTTGATATTCCAGCTATGCCAGTAGACACACATGTTTTTCGTGTTTCAGAAAGAATTGGCTTGACTAATAAAGCTAAAAATCCTTTACAAGCAGAGTTGCAATTACTTAAATTGTTTCCAAAAAACAAATTAAATATTGCACATCATTGGCTTATTCTTCATGGCAGATATGTATGTAAAGCCAGGAAACCTGACTGTATTAATTGCAAAATCACACATTTTTGTAAATATTTTAGAAAAAAAATAGGATGTTGAAAAATAGCAGTACGAATATTTTTTTATTGTACGAATATTTCCCTAATTTGTATAAAATCAAAATATTATGGTAAATAAAGAAAAAGATGCAAAATTAAAAGCCCTTGAAATAACTTTAGGGAAATTAGAAAAATCATATGGGAAGGGAGTAGTAATGAAATTAGGTGATAAGGTAGTTGAAAAAATAGATTCGATTCCCTCTGGTTCTATGGGCTTAGATTTAGCACTTGGTGTTGACGGTTATCCTAGAGGAAGAGTAATAGAAATTTATGGGCCTGAGTCTTCTGGAAAGACTACTCTTACTATTCATGCAATTGCAGAGGTGCAAAAACAAGGTGGTATTGCAGCTTTTATTGATGCAGAGCATGCTTTTGATTCTGCTTATGCAAAAACTTTAGGTGTTGATATTGATAATTTATTCATCTCTCAACCAGATAATGGAGAGCAAGCTTTGGAAATTGCAGATCATTTAATTAGTTCTGGGGCAGTGGATTTAGTAGTTATTGATTCAGTAGCAGCACTTACACCAAAATCAGAGATAGAAGGTGAGATGGGTGATTCTAAAATGGGATTGCATGCTCGTCTTATGTCACAAGCGCTAAGGAAACTTACAGCCACAATAAGCAAAACGGGTTGTACTTGTATGTTTATTAATCAGCTAAGGATGAAGATTGGTGTGATGTTCGGAAATCCAGAAACTACAACAGGTGGAAATGCGTTGAAATTTTATACTTCCGTCCGTTTGGATATTAGAAGAATTGGAGCTATAAAAGATGCAGATGGTGTTATTGGAAACAGAACTAGAGTGAAAGTAGTAAAAAATAAAGTTGCCCCTCCTTTCCGCATGGCAGAGTTTGATATTATGTTTGGAAAAGGTATTTCTCGTTCTGGAGAAATCTTGGATTTGGCAGTAGATCACGAAATTATTAAAAAAAGTGGCTCTTGGTTTTCTTATAATGATACTAAACTAGGGCAAGGCCGTGATGCAGTCAAACAAATGATGGATGATAATCCAGAGCTTTCTGAAGAAATTGAATTAAAAACTAGAGAACAATTATCTTAAATTTTTTCTTCATTCCTCAATGAGATTTATATTCTTTATTAGTTTCGTCATTCTCTTATCTTGTAATAATCATAAACAAGAAAAACAAGAAAAACAAGAAAAACCAAGATCAGAACTAGCTATTTTATCTCAAGCTATTTCCACTTCACCAAATAAACCTGAACATTTTGTAAAAAGAGCAGAATATTTCTTAGAAAAAGATAATTTAGAATCTGCTTTAATGGATTACAAAGAGTGTGTGAGATTGTCTCCCAATAATGGAAATTATCATTATAAATTGGCTTTTCTCTATTTTGAGATTGCCAAGTATGATAGAGGGAAACATCAGTATCCTAACAAGGCATTTGCTCATGTGGAGAAATCCTTGCAATTAGCTCGAAATCACATTCCATCTTTACTTTTGAAAGGTGAATTACATTTAGCAGCAATTTCTCAAGAAAAGGAAGCTATTACTTGCCTTAATCAAGTAATAGAGTTGAATTATAATACACCAAGAGCACATCTTTTAAAAGGATATATCTATGCCAGATTAGGAGAACAGGAAAAAGCTATACAACATTTTTATAACGCTATTGATATTAATCCTTCTTTGGAAGATGCTTACTTACAATTAGGATTGATCTTTCAGCAAAGAAAAGATTCTACGGCAGTAAGTTACTATAGAAATGTTCTAAAAATAAATCCTAAAAATAAGTTAGCATTGTTTGGTGTAGGGAGCTATTATCAAGAAACTGAGCAGTGGAATGAGGCTATAAAAGCTTATACTCATCTTTTACAAATCTATCCTTCTTATGCAGATGCCTACTACAACATTGGTTTTGTGCATATAAAATTAGGGCTTTATGATGTGGCTTCTAATGATTTTTCCCAAGCTATATCTTTCAATCCTAACTTTTTTGAGGCTTATTTTTCAAGAGGTCATTGTTTTGAAACACTTGGTAATATTGCTAGGGCTGAATCAGATTACCGAAAGGCAATAGAAATAAATCGAGATTATAAAAATGCTATAGATGCACTTTCTGCATTATTAAAAAAGAATCAACAAATGAAATAATAAAAAAGGTGGTGAACAAATGTTCACCTTTTCTGTTTTTAAAGAAACTATTTTACTTTATCTACAATTGCTTTAAAAGCTTTGGGGTTGTTCATAGCTAAATCAGCTAAAACTTTTCTGTTTAACTCAATTCTATTAGCATGAACTTTTCCCATAAACTGTGAGTAGGACATTCCATATTGTCTTGTTCCAGCATTTATCCTTTGAATCCAGAGTGCACGAAAGGTTCTTTTTTTATTTTTTCTATCCCTATATGCATACTGCATGGCTTTTTCTACTGCATTTTTTGCAACCGTATGAACATTTTTTCTTCTTCCAAAGTAACCTTTTGCGGCTTTTATAACTTTTTTTCTTCTAGCTTTTGCAGCTACTGAATTTACTGATCTTGGCATTTTTTTTGTATTTTTTGGTAGTTAGCGGCTTTTTACTTTTTATAGCACTTTTTTAGCTAAATACCTGGGTTAATAACCTATTCACTTAGATACAAAGCTGAAGCTTTATACTTTTTTCATCAGATTTACATACTAAGCCCGACTTAGTAAGGTTTCTTTTTTGCTTTGTCTCTTTTTTGGTTAAGATATGAGATTTGAAAGCATGTTTTCTCTTTAATTTTCCAGAACCAGTTACTTTGAATCGTTTCTTTGCTCCAGCTTTTGTTTTCATTTTTGGCATAATTCTCTTTTATTTCTTTTTTGGTGCTATTAACATTATCATTCTT
>CAYZIA010000029.1:0-14944 GCA_964478325.1 uncultured Weeksellaceae bacterium | reverse complement strand
TATTATTGGTATTGCAGCTGCTGAAGCAGCTGTTGCTATTGCGATAATTATTAATATATATAGAAACATTCAAATTATTGATGTTGAAAATATTGACCAGATGAAATACTAATGATAGATTTCTCTTATACCATATATATTGCCTTAATTCCTTTTGCTGTTTTTGTAATAAACGGCTTGTTTGGCTCTAAGATAAAAGAGAGTTTTACAGGGTATTTGGGAGTTTCTGGAATGGTAATTGCTACTTATCTTTCCTATATTACAGCTTACAATTATTTCTTTAAAGCAGGAAAAGGCTTAGATGGTGCTTTTCAAAAAATTGTTGGTTTTAATATGGAATGGTTACGATTTACGGATTCGCTTTATATTGACATTGGGGTTCTTTTAGATCCTATTTCTGTAATGATGCTTGTTGTCATTAGCACAATATCTCTTATGGTTCATATTTATAGTTTGGGCTATATGAAAGGAGACCAGGGGTATAGCCGGTTTTTTGCTTTCCTTTCCCTCTTTACTTTTTCTATGCTTGGATTGGTAGTAGCTACTAATATTTTCCAAATGTATATGTTTTGGGAATTGGTAGGGCTTTCTTCTTATCTTTTGATTGCTCATTATTATCAAAAACCATCAGCAGTTGCTGCATCTAAGAAGGCTTTTATTGTAACTCGTTTTGCCGATTTAGGATTTTTAATTGGGATTCTAATCCTATCCTATTTAACTGGAACTTTCGATTTTAGTATTCTTTGCAATCCAGAAGGTCCTGCTTTTATGCAAAGTTCATCAGCTGTATTTTTAGGATTATCGACAATGGGTTGGGCGCTAATTCTAATTTTTATGGGAGGAGCTGGAAAATCTGCTATGTTCCCATTTCATATTTGGCTCCCAGATGCTATGGAAGGACCCACTCCGGTATCTGCTTTAATTCATGCAGCAACCATGGTGGTTGCAGGAGTATTTTTGGTAGCAAGACTATTTCCTATTTTTGCCATTGTTGCTCCAAATGCATTGGAAATAGTAGCTATTATTGGAGGATTTTCTTCCATTTTTGCAGCAGTTATTGCTTGTACCCAAACTGATATAAAAAGAATACTTGCTTTTTCCACCATGTCTCAAATTGGATACATGATGTTGGCATTAGGTGTTTCTGGCTATGGTGCAGAAGCCGGACTTGGCTTTATGGCTTCTATGTTTCATTTGTTTACTCACGCCATGTTTAAGGCCTTATTATTTTTAGGTGCAGGTGCAATTATTCATGCAATTCATACCAATAATTTAAGCGAAATGGGAGGTTTACGAAGATACATGCCTATAACTCATATTACTTTTCTAATTGCTTGTTTGGCAATTTCTGGGATTCCGCCTTTTGCTGGATTTTTCAGTAAAGATGAAATTTTAGTTGCAGCTTACAATCATAATCAAATCTACTTTTGGGTAGAATGGATTGTAGCTGGTCTTACTGCTTTTTATATGTTCCGTTTATATTTTGGTATTTTTTGGGGAAAGGAAAAAAAGTATGAACACACTCCTCATGAAGCGCCATTTAGCATGACTTTTCCTTTAATATTTTTAGCTATAGCATCAGCAATAGCTGGCTTTACTCCATTCAGTAATTTTGTTACTTCTGATGGACTTCCTTTTGATATTCATATGCATTGGGAGATTGCACTTCCTTCAATTGGAATTGCGCTTTTTGGAATAATTGTTGCTTTTGCTTTTTATAAAAAAGAAAGTGATTTACCAACTAGAGCAACCACTTCTTTTGGCTCTTTCTATAAATATGCACTTAACAAATTCTACTTTGATGAGTTGTATTTATTTCTTGCCAGAAAAGTAATTTTCAAAAAAATTTCTTCCCCTATTGCTTGGTTTGATAGGCATATTATTGATGCTACAATGGATGGAGTTGCTAACGTAACCAATTATGTTGCCCTTAAAATAAAAGGACTGCAATCTGGGCAATTGCAACAATACGCCTCAGTGTTTGTCTCTGGAATGCTTCTTTTAATTATGATTTTTATTTACTTAATTTCTAGCTAAATGAATATTTTAACTTCATTAATAATCATTCCTGCTCTAACAGTTTTAGTATTACTGTTTACTAAAAGATTAAAAAATGTAAGGTTAATAGCTGCTATTGGAATGACAATTCAACTCTTGCAAACTATCCGTTTGGTGTTTATTTATTTTGCCGAAAGAGCCTCTGGAAATGATTCAGAAATGATTCTGCAAAAATCTTATCAGTGGTTTGAGAGTATTAATATTCAGTATGCTGTTGGAGTAGATGGAATTTCTGTTCTGATGATTTTGCTTACTGGAATTGTCATTTTCACAGGCATATTTACTTCATGGAATGTAACCTATCTTTCCAAGGAATTCTTTATCTCTTTAATTGTCCTTGCGACTGGTGTTTTTGGATTTTTTATCTCCTTAGATTTATTTACACTTTTCCTTTTTTATGAAATTGCTGTACTGCCCATGTATTTGCTGATTGGAATTTGGGGCACGGGAAAAAAGGAATATTCTGCTATGAAACTAACCTTGATGTTAATGGGCGGTTCTGCTCTTTTATTAGTTGGATTATTGGGTATTTATTTTAATTCTGCCCCTAATGGAGGTGAACTAACTTTTAACCTCTTGGAGATTGCGAAAGTTACCATTCCAATGGAAGCACAAAGATTTTTCTTTCCACTCACCTTTATTGGATTTGGAGTTTTAGGTGCCCTTTTCCCATTTCATACTTGGTCTCCTGACGGACACGCTTCTGCCCCAACAGCAGTATCCATGTTGCATGCAGGTGTGTTAATGAAACTGGGTGGTTATGGCGCTTTTAGAGTTGCTATGTACTTGATGCCGGAAGCAGCAAATGAAATGGCTTGGATTTTTATCATTCTAACCTCTACTTCTGTAATATATGGTGCGCTGGGAGCGATTGTGCAAACCGATTTGAAATATATCAATGCATACTCCTCGGTTAGTCATTGTGGCTTGGTCCTTTTTGCAGTGCTGATGATGAATCAAACTGCTTTTGATGGTGCTATTTTACAAATGATTTCTCATGGATTAATGACCGCTCTTTTCTTTGCCTTAATTGGAATGATTTACGAAAGGACAGGAACAAGAAATATTAAAAAAATGGGAGGATTAATGAAGGTAATGCCATTTCTGGCTGTAGCTTATGTTATCGCTGGCTTTGCTTCATTAGGTCTTCCGGGATTAAGCGGATTTGTTGCTGAAATGACCATATTTGTAGGAGCTTATCAACATGAAGATGTTTTCTATAGAGTAGTAACTATTATTGCAGTTTCTTCTATTGTGGTTACAGCAGTTTATATTTTAAGAGTGGTAGGAAAAATATTATTAGGATCTGTGGTTGATGAAAAGCATAGTTTGATTTCGGATGCAGTATGGTATGAAAAAATCCCAGTCTTTGTTTTGCTTTTTACCATTATCGCAATGGGTGTAGCACCTCTTTGGATGTCAGATATTATTTGGGAAAGTTTAGATCCAATTGTAGAGAAAATAGTCATGTTAACAAATTAGAAATATGGAATTGAGTCAGTTTATAATAATGAAGCACGAATTGCTGCTTACTATAATAGCACTGGTTTTATTAGTGGCAGAAATAGCATTTGACAATAAGAAGAAAATTATTCCATTGGCAATTCTATTATTTGGATTGCATACAATTTTGGGGTTTTTTGGGAATGAGAATGGATCTCTTTTTGGAGGTATGTATCAGACTTCTGGATTGATTATTTTAATGAAAAACATATTAAATATTGGCGTATTTATAGTTTTACTACAATCTGCAAACTGGCTAATAAAATCAGAAAATTTACATAAAATAAGTGAATATTTTATATTACTTTTTTCGACTCTTATTGGAATGAATTTTATGATATCATCTGGGGAGTTTCTAATGTTTTATTTGGGATTAGAACTTGCCACCATACCAATGGCAGCACTTGTTGCCTACAATGCGTTTAACCAAAAATCGGCAGAAGCAGGAGTGAAACTTATTCTTTCTGCTGCATTCTCTTCTGGGATAATGCTTTTTGGAATCTCCTTTTTTTACGGACAATTTGGTAGCACTTATTTTGAGCAGCTAGCTATTGTAAGCATGAATACACCACTAGCAATACTGGCACTTATTTTCTTTTTATCAGGGCTTTCTTTCAAGATTTCATTAGTCCCTTTTCATCTTTGGACAGCTGATGTGTACGAAGGAGCTCCTGTGAATATCACTTCTTATTTATCAGTTATTTCAAAAGGTGCAGCTATTTTTATTCTAACTATTTTACTTTTCACTATTTTTAGAACAATGGTAGAAGTTTGGACAAATATCATTTATATTATTGCTATTCTTACCATGACAATTGGTAATCTTTTTGCTATTCGCCAACAAAATATAAAAAGGTTTTTGGCTTTCTCCTCTATTGCGCAAGCGGGTTTTATTTTACTTGGTATTATAGGAACAACCACTTTAGGGATGGCAACAGTTATTTATTTTATGCTGATTTATATATTTTCCAATTTGGGTGCTTTTGGAGTAGCTTCCGTTATTTCTGATTATTCCGGTAAAGAAAATATTGATGATTATAATGGGCTTTATCACACAAATCCTAAACTAAGTTTAGTTATGATGTTGTCGCTTTTCTCATTGGCTGGTATTCCTCCTATTGCAGGTTTTTTTGGGAAATTCTTTTTGTTCACTGCTGCTGCCGAACAAGGATATTATTGGCTTGTACTGATTGCAGTAATCAATGCTACTATCTCACTTTACTATTATCTTATTGTGGTAAAAGCCATGTTTATTAATAAAAATGATACCCCAATTAGAAAGATTAAAAGTGACTATTATGCGCGTTTTTCTCTTGTTATTTGCGTAATTGGAATATTTGTTATTGGTTTTTTTGGACAGCTTTTTGAGTATATAAATAATTTATCTTTTGGAATATAATGAGTTTAAATATTGGAAAACATAGCGTAAAAGAGTTGAATGAAGTAAGATGCACTATTGTAGAAAAAAGTTGCACAAAAGAAAGGATAGATTTCTTGACTTCTCTTTTAAATTTTAATGGTTTTGATGTTCAGGTAGAGGAAGATAAAAGAAAAAATGAAGAAGATCCCATTACCTTTACACTTGGTGTAACAGATGTTGTTTTTAATCATGTAATTTGGGTTTACCAAAGAAAACTTAAAACCCCTGAAGGGCAGAAAGTAACGCCTGATTATTGGAACCAGAAAACAAAAAACTTAGAGCCAAACTATTGGGATAAGAAGTTGAAGTAATGGTAAATTTTTGTTAATTTGATGTAATGAAAAAATTAAATAGAAACAAATTTAGGATATCCTGTCTATTAATTTCTCAGAGAATACAATTAATGGCGCTTTATTATCAGAATTTATAGCATCCAAATGTCGCATTCCTTTTGTGTAATAAGCCTTCATCATATCTTTAGTGTGTTTTGGAATATCCAAATCCGTAAAGATAGTTTTTACATGGGTTACCTTTTCCTCTGAATCTTCATTAGTATTAAAAAACTTATGTAAATCTTGTTTCTGACTTTCATTTGCTAATTGAAGAGCTTTCAAGTAAAGAAAAGTTTTTTTGTTCGCTATGATATCCCCTCCAATTTGTTTACCAAACTCATCTGTATTTCCAAAAGCATCTAAGAGGTCATCTTTCAGCTGGAATGCAATTCCCATATTTAATCCAAAATGATATAAATTATTTTGATTCTCCTTAGATGTATTAGCAGTTATACCTCCAATTTGTAAAGATGCTGCCAAAAGTACTGCTGTTTTATACTCAATCATTTTCAAGTACTCTTGAAGTGTAACTTCTTTTTGGATTTCAAAATCCATATCCCATTGCTGCCCCTCACAAACCTCAGTAGCTGCTTTACTAAACACAGTAATCAGATCTTTTACAATGCTTTTATCTACATTAGATAATAACTGATAGGATTGTACCAGCATAGTATCGCCTGATAAAATGGCAACATTCTTATTCCATTTTTCATGTACAGTTTGCTTACCTCTTCTTATTCGCGCATTGTCCATGATGTCGTCATGCAGAAGGGTAAAATTGTGAAAAATCTCAATTCCAAGAGCAGGAGAGATTGCCTTTTCTATATTTTCATCAAATAATTGATGGGCCATCAATAGCAAAATAGGACGCATTCTTTTCCCTCCTAAACCCATTACATAATCGATTGGTTGATATAATTTTTGGGGCGTCTTTGGGTATACAATTTTCCCTAATTCTTCTTCAATAATTGCATTTAGTTGAGAGAAAGTTTGCATTAGCTATTGGCTAATTTTATCAAATATTCACCATATCCACTTTTTGTGAGTGGCTCAGCAATTGCTAAAAGTTGTGCTTTATTTATATAACCCATTTTATATGCAGCTTCTTCAATACATCCTATCTTTCTACCTTGCCTTTCTTGAATTACTTGGACATATTGATTGGCTTGCATTAAGGATTGAAATGTTCCTGTATCTAGCCAAGTAGTTCCTCTGGCTAAAAGACGAACATCCAGTTCTCCATTATTTAAATATGTTTTATTTATATCTGTTATTTCATACTCTCCTCTTGCAGATGGACTAATATTTCTTGCAATTTCAACTACTGAATTGTCGTAATAGTATAAGCCTGGGATAGCATAATTCGATTTAGGGTTCTTTGGTTTCTCTTCGATGGATAATACTTTTAAATTTTTATCATATTCCACTACTCCATATCTTTCAGGATCATGCACATGATAACCAAAAATAATAGCCCCATTTACATCACTACATGATTCAAGCGTTCTTCTTTTCATCTGAAAAATATTATCTCCCAATACTAAACAAACCTTATCATTACCAATAAATTCTTCTCCTAATACAAATGCTTGTGCCAATCCATTAGGGATTTCTTGTACTTTATATTCAAATTTGCAACCTATTCTGCTTCCATCACCTAATAAGTTTTCAAATAAAGGTAAATCATGTGGAGTAGAGATGATTAGTATTTCCTTTATCCCAGAATATAGTAAGGTGGAAAGCGGATAATAAATCATCGGCTTATCATAAATTGGCATCATTTGTTTGCTTATTGATAATGTAATTGGATGTAATCTGGTGCCTGAACCTCCTGCTAAAATAATTCCTTTCATTTTGTTTTGCTTTTAACTTTTATTCGTGTTAACTCTATATCTTCTTCCTCATCAAAAATATCAAGTAACGGTTCTTTAAAAACTTTTGTAGTAATAACCCTTTCTAAAGTAAGCAATAAGGCCGGTAATAAAAGCAAATTAGCAAGCATTGCGATCAGTAGCGTAATAGAAACCAAAAGCCCCAAAGCAACCGTTCCTCCAAATTCTGAGGCAATAAAGATAAAAAAACCACAGAAAAGAACAATAGAAGTATAAATCATACTAACACCTGTCTCTTTTAGAGCTGCAATTACAGACTTACTGATGTTCCATTTTCTGGCTATTAACTCCTGTCGGTATTTAGCTAAAAAATGAATAGTATTATCTACCGATATACCAAAAGCGATACTAAACACTAGAATAGTAGAAGGTTTTATAGCAATGGAAAAATAGCCCATAATAGCTGCTGTTAAAAGCAAAGGAATCAGATTTGGAATAAGAGAAACCATCACCATTCTGAAAGAATTAAACATCCAAGCCATAAAAATAGCAATAAGAATAATGACTAGAAAAAGCGAGAAAAAAAGGTTTATAACCAAATATTTTGTGCCATTTAAAAACACTATGCTTACGCCTGTAATAGTAACATTATATCTTTCTTTATCAAATATTGTATCTATTTTGGGTTGCAGAACATCTATAATACTATCTAATCTTGGTCTGCTGATGTCCTTCATCTGCATACTTATTCTTGCAATTTGATTTAAAGAATCACTAAAAGTATTGTTTTCTTCTAAATTCTTGACATAAGATAAAATCCAACCTATTTCTTGTGAATTCGGAAGCTCATAAAAATTCGTGTCACCATTATAAAAAGTTTGCTTAGCATATTTTGTAAAATCAGAAATAGCAAGTGACCGTGAGAAATCAGGGATACTATCTAATACCAATTGTAATTCTTCAATCTTTTTTAGTGTCGATAGTTTCTTGAGTCCATTTTTCTTTTTTGTGTCTATTAAAATTTCAACTGGCATTATACCAGAAAAATTTTTCTCAAAAAACTTAACATCCTTGTAAAGGGCTCCTTCTTTTGATAAATCATCTGTAAGATTCCCTGTTGTGTTTATTTTTAAAATACCTAAAATACCTAAAATAATAACTGCTGATGTGATTATATAAATTTGAGATCTTTTGTGCTGAACCAAATGAATGAGTGTATTGACAACATTTTGTAACCATCTTTTATCCAAATGTTGTGTGTGTTTCCTTTTGGGAGGATCTAAATACGAAAGAGCAATTGGAATTACAATAAGTGAAAGAAGAAAAATGAGCATAATATTCATAGATGCTATTACACCAAATTCCTTAAGTGTTTGACTCCTAGTAAGCACAAAAGCAGCAAAGCCAGAAGCAGTGGAAAGATTTGTAAGAAGTGTAATATTTCCTATTTTATTAATCATTCTTGATATAGCTTTTATCTTATTTTTATGCCCTTTAAATTCATTGTGAAATTTATTGAGTAAGAAAATACAATTTGGAATACCAATAACTACTATTATAGGTGGAACTAATGCCATAATAATAGAGATCTCAAATCCTAAAATAGATATACTTCCAAATGACCAGATCACTCCAATAATTACCACAAACATAGAGATTAAGGTAGCTCTGAAGGAGTGGAAGAATAGAAATAAAATAAAGCCAGTAATCAGTAAAGTAAGGATAATAAAGAATGTAATCTCTTTTCTGATTTGTATAGAATGTACTGTTCTGATGTAAGGCAGCCCAGAATAATGAAGTGTTAAATTTTGTGTTTTGGCATATTCCTCTCCTTTTTTATGAATAAGAACAATTAAGTTCTCTCTTTCTCCTGTTTTTAAGATTTCTGGATTAATACTAACAACTAAAAAAGTAGCATTAAATTCTTCATTATAAAAAAGTTCTTTATAAAATGGTTCGTTTAATAAATGAGTAACTGATTTATTAAATTCTTCTTGTGAGGATAGATCAGGATTATACCAGATTTGATTCTGAAACTTCTTGTTTATAGTATCTTTTCTAAGTAAAAAAATATCAGAGATAGAAGTAGTAGTTTCTACTCCATCTATTTCTTTTATTTCTTTATTTAGATCCAACCAAGCTTTATAACGATCAACTTGGAAGAAATTAGGATCTTTCACTCCAATTACCATTTTGTTTTTATTGTCGCCAAAATTATTTTTGAAATTTTGATAATCATGAAAAACTTGGCTAGTTTTTGGCAAGATGTCTGCCATCTGATAAGACAGTCTTACATCTTTTGCGTGATAAAGCATAAATAAAGTTGACAAAAGAACTACAGATAAAATAGCAAATCGGAAGCGTAATATAATTCTAGAAATGATTACCCACATAAAAAATAAGATGCTTTCTTGAATATTAAAAAATTGGCCCGAAAGTAAGGACAAATTTTGATTATTTGACTACTTAACGTATTAATATATTATAGATTTATACATTCAAGAGATTTTTAAAATTTGAACAAAAAAAAAGACTCATAATTGAGTCCAAGATCTTCTATTATTTATAACTTAAATGGTGATAATTTCTTTTTCTTTAGAAGAAAAATAATCATCTGTTTTTTTTATGTAGGAATCGGTTATTTTTTGCACTTCAGACTCCGCATCTTTTACCATATCTTCTGACAATCCTTCTTTTCCTAATTTTTTCATTTCATCATTAGCTTTATGACGTACATTCCTGATACTTACTTTGCAATTTTCGACTTCTACTTTCGCTTGTTTTACTAATTCCAACCGCCTTTCTTCTGTAAGTGGAGGAATATTAATCATTATCATTTCACCATTATTCATGGGGGTAAATCCAAGGTTTGCTTCCATTATTGCTTTCTCAATATCTTGCAAAACAGATTTGTCCCATGGCTGAATAGAAATAGTTTGAGCATCTGGGGTGTTTACATTTGCCATCTGACTAATTGGTGTTGAAGTACCATAATAATCAACTTTAACACTTCCCAACATTTGTGGATTGGCCTTCCCAGCTCTAATTTTTGCTAATACTACTTCCAAATGCTTTATAGATTCTTCCATTCTCTCTTTCGCAATAGCTAAATGAAATTTTATTTCTTCTGTCATAGGATGAAAGCTTTCTACAAGATTATTAAAAATTGACCAAAGTTCCAACTTTTTTGCCACTACATATCTTTCTCAGATTTCCACTAAGGTTCATGTTGAATACTTTAATAGGTAAATTATTCTCTTTGCAAAGGGTGAAAGCTGTCAGATCCATAACTTTCAAACCTTTTTCATACACTTCATCAAATGAAATGGAATCGTACATTTTTGCCGTTTCATCTTTTTCAGGATCAGCTGTATAAATACCATCAACTCTTGTACCTTTGAGTATCACATCTGCCTCAATTTCAATTGCTCGTAATGTAGCAGCTGTATCAGTTGTGAAATAAGGATTTCCCGTCCCTCCTCCAAAAATCACAACCCTTCCTTTTTGTAAATGACGAATTGCTTTTCTTCTAATATAGGGTTCTGCAATTTGCTCCATCTTTATGGCCGTAAGTAGTCTAGTTTGAATATCAATTTTCTCAAGTGCTGACTGCAAAGCCATACCATTAATGATAGTTGCAAGCATACCCATAAAATCTCCTTGAACCCTGTCAAAACCAGCCCCTTCAGATTGAATTCCTCTATAAATATTACCTCCTCCAATCACAATCGCAACTTCTACTCCAAGGTTAGAAATCTCATTTATTTCATTGGCATAATTGGTTAACTTTCTAGGGTCAATACCATATTGCTCTTTTCCCATTAAAGCCTCACCACTCAATTTTAATAAAATTCTTTTGTATTTCATTGAAAATTAAATTTTTCCAAAGATAAATATTTCAATTAAAGTAAAAATAATGTGCTTTGTAAATTTTGAACAATAAAAAAGTTACTTCTTTAGAGTGGCTAATTTAAATTATGTGAGTATTATCCTAGTGAAACTCTTCTAAAACTGCTAACCTCTACATCACCATATGTTTTGATATAATCAGAAACACTTTGCTTCTCATCTTTAATAAAATTCTGATCAAGCAGACACATTTCTTGATCTAATGTTGTATTGTCAGAGATAAAACGATCTATTTTTCCAGGAAGAATTTTAGTCCAAATATGCTCTGGTTTACCTTCTGCTTTTAATTGATTCTCAATTTCGGCCTTTGCAGTAGCAATTACCTCATCAGTAAGTTGAGCCATTGAAATATATTTTGGTACATTTTTAAGCGTTTTTCCTAACCTTTTTAACTCAATATTCTCTTTTTCAATTACTGCAATTCTCGCCTCTGTCTCAGAAGCAACAAAATCTGCATCAAAATCTTTGTAGGATAAAGTTGTTGCTCCCATTGAAGCTACTTGCATAGCTATGTCTTTGGATAAAGTATCTGCATTCTCAACTATATTATTCAAACCAACTAATACCGCAATTTTTACTCCATGAATGTAAGATCCGACAAAAGAAGCATCTACTCTTTCAAAAGCTGAAATCTCTAATTTTTCACCAATTACCCCTGTTTGCTCTATTAATTTCTCAGCAACCGTCATTCCCGAAAAATCTGCATTTAAAAAAGATTCTTTGTCTTTATAGTTTAATGCAATCTCAGCAAACTGATTTGTTAACTCTTTAAAAGAATCATTCTTAGCAACAAAATCTGTTTCGCAAGCAAGTACTATTGCTACTCCTGATTTTTTATCTGCATCTATTTTGATAGTTGCAACTCCTTCACTAGCCTTCCTATCTGCTCTATTTGCTGCTACTTTTTGTCCTTTCTTTCTAAGAACACCAATTGCAGAATCAAAATCGCCATTAGCTTCCACTAATGCTTTTTTGCAATCCATCATTCCTGCTCCTGTTTGTTTTCTTAATGCGGCAACATCCGCTGCTTTAATTTCTGCCATTTCTAGTTCTCTTTTTTTGAATTTTCTTCTTTCTCTTGTCTTGCTTCTTTTTCTTGTTTATCTTTTTTAGCTTTTACTTTTTTAGCATTTTCCATGGCCTTTTGCTCATCTGCTTTATTCTTTTCTTCTAAGCCTTCAGCAACTGCAGTAATTAAAATTTCAACTATACATTCAATAGATTTTGTAGCATCATCGTTAGAAGGAATAGGAAATTCAACCAAATTAGGATCTGAGTTGGTGTCTACCATTGCAAAAGTTGGAATATTAAGTTTCTTAGCTTCTGCAACCGCTATTCTTTCTTTATTAATATCAACCACAAAAATGGCAGAAGGAATGCGATTCATCTTAGAAATACTACCTAAATTTTTCTCTAGTTTCTCTCTCGTTCTGGATATTTGCAACCTTTCTCTTTTCGATAAAGTATCAATCGTACCATCTTCATTCATCTTGTCAATTGTATCCATCTTTTTTACTGCTTTTCTTATAGTTACAAAATTGGTAAGCAAACCGCCTGGCCATCTTTCAGTAATATATGGCATGTTTGTTTTTTTTACTTTTTCTGTCACAATATCTTTTGCTTGTTTTTTAGTTGCAACAAACAAAATATTTTTTCCCGATTTTGCAATTTGTTTCATAGCAGAAGCTGCCTCTTCAATTTTTGCTACCGATTTGTTCAAATCAATAATATGGATTCCGTTTTTCTCCATAAATACATAAGGAGCCATTGCTGGATTCCATTTTCTTTTTTGATGGCCAAAATGCACACCCGCATCTAATAATTGTTTGAAATTTGTTCTCATGTTTACTTTCTTTTTACTTGTTTAAGCAACCTTTAGGTAGAAGCTCTTTAAACTTGTCCTAAAAGTTTAGATGCTAAACACTTATTAATAATTAAGATTCTATCTTTTAACCCACTGGAATTTCTTCCTTGCTTTCTTTTGTCCAGGTTTCTTTCTTTCTACTACTCTAGGATCTCTTGTTAGCAATCCTTCAGCTTTAAGTGCTGGTCGGTTTTCTGCATTAAATTCACAAAGGGCTCTTGCAATTGCTAATTTAATAGCATCAGCTTGCCCTGTAGTTCCCCCACCAACAACATTTACTTCTATATCAAACTTATCTTCCAAGTTTACAACTTTAAGTGGTTGATTTATTTTATAAAGCAATGTATCGGTTGAGAAATACTCATTACTAGCTTTTTTATTGATAGTAATGTTTCCTTTTCCTGCTGACATATAAATTCTAGCAATAGATGCTTTTCTTCTCCCTATTGTATGAATAGTATCCATATTATTTTAATTCATTTAAATTTAACTGTTGTGGTTTTTGTGCCTCCTTCCCATGCTCAGTTCCAGTATAAATGTGACAATTCTTAAGGATTGCTCTTCCTAATTTATTTTTTGGAAGCATTCCTTTTATTGCATGTTTTACAACTGAAGTTTCATCTTTTACTAACATCTCGGTTGGAGTAATTCTTTTTTGACCTCCTGGAAAGCCAGTATGTGAAAAAATTTCTCTTTGTTCCATTTTGTTTCCTGTCATCACAACTTTTCCAGCATTAATAATAATAACATAATCTCCACAATCAGCATGGGGAGTAAAATTTGTTTTGTACTTTCCTCTTAAAACTTTAGCAATTTTTGATGCCATTCTTCCTAATATCTCTCCTTCAGCATCTACAATCCACCATTTCTTATCGGCAGTTTCTTTATTTGCTGAAAGCGTTTTGTAACTTAATGTCTCCACAATTTTATTTTTTAGTCCTAATTTTTAAGGGATGCAAATCTACAATTAATTTTATTATACAACAAATAAATTTATTCAATAATATTTAACGCTTTCCCTACCTTAGAAAAAGCAGAAATTGCCTTGTCCAATTGCTCAAAAGTGTGAGACGCTGAGATTTGGACTCTAATTCTAGATTGTCCTTCCGGAACAACTGGAAAAAAGAAACCGATAACATATATTCCTTCAGCTAATAATTTTTCTGCCATAACTTGAGAAAGTTTTGCATCATATAGCATAACAGGAACAATAGGATGAATTCCATCTTTTATGTCAAAACCCGTTTTAATCATCTTTGCTCTGAAATATTTTGTGTTTTTCTCGAGCTTATCACGTAAATTGGTAGTTTCGGAAAGCAAATCAATAACCTTGGTTGCAGCTCCTACTATAGATGGTGCTAATGAATTTGAAAATAAATACGGACGAGATTTTTGGCGCAACATATCAATGATCTCTTTTTTTGCAGAAGTAAATCCTCCCATAGCGCCTCCTAAAGCTTTTCCTAAAGTGGAAGTAATAATATCAACTCTACCAATAACACCACAATGTTCATGTGTGCCTCTACCCGTTTTGCCCACAAAACCAGTTGAGTGCGAATCATCCACCATAATTAAGGCATCATATTTTTCTCCTAAATCACAAATTTTATCTAGCTGAGAAAAACAACCATCCATAGAAAAAACTCCATCGGTAACAATAACCCTATTTCTTTGTTCTTGAGAAAGTTTTAACTTTTCTTCCAAACTTTCCATATCATTATTTTTATATCGGTATCTTTTTGCTTTACACAAACGAACTCCATCAATAATAGAGGCATGATTCAGTTCATCTGAAATAATTGCATCTTCTTCTGAAAAAAGAGGTTCAAATATTCCCCCATTTGCATCAAAAGCAGCTGCATATAATATAGTGTCTTCCATTCCTAAGAAGTTAGAAATCTTTGCCTCAAGGTTTTTGTGGATATCTTGAGTGCCACAAATAAAACGAACTGAAGACATTCCGTAACCATGAGTATCCAAAGCATCTTTTGCTGCCTTAATTACATCAGGATGTGAAGATAATCCT
>CAYZIA010000028.1:0-16091 GCA_964478325.1 uncultured Weeksellaceae bacterium | reverse complement strand
ATGGAATGCCTTTCGTTTAATAAAAGGGTGGAAAATTACAGATTGTGAGCCACCAGAAAGCGCTAAACAAGCAACTGTTTGGTTTGAAAGCAAACTCAGTAAGGCTATTTCTGAAATTAATGAATCATATAGTAAATATAGAATATCAGAAGCTTTAATGACTACTTATAAATTGATTTGGGATGATTTCTGTTCTTGGTATTTGGAGATAATAAAGCCAAATTATGGCTCACCAATTGATTCAATTACTTACAACAAAACAATTGAGCAGTTAGAAAAAATATTAAAACTATTACATCCATTTATGCCTTTCTTATCAGAAGAGATATGGCATTTAATTGATAATAGAAAGACTGATATTATAATATCAGAATGGCCAAAAGCTGGGAATATTAATACTACTTTGCTGAATGACTTTGAAAATACTTCAGAAATAATTGCAGGAATTAGAACCATTAGGAAAGAGCAAAATATTGCGAATAAGAATCAACTAGAACTTGAGGTTATCAATAACCAAAAAGCAACCAATAATCTAAATGCAATTATTGTAAAATTAGCTAACTTATCTAATATAAAAGAACTTTCTAATAACCCAGATGGCAAATTCTCATTTATGGTTAAATCAAATGAGTATTTTATCCCTTTAGGGGATAATAGTGATGTAGCAGCTGAGATAGTGAAGTTAAAGAAAGAATTAGATTATACTAAAGGTTTCCTTAGAATCACTGAAGAAAAATTATCCAATAAGAATTTTATAAAGAACGCTCCACAACAGCTTGTTGAAAAGGAGAAAAAGAAGCTAGTAGATACAAAGAAAAAAATCAAGATTTTAGCAGAAAAATTATCTGCTATATCTAATGATTAAAAAGTTTTTATTTTTTCCACTTGTTTTTAATAGCATACTTGTTTTTTCTACTAACCCAACTGAAACAGATGGTATTAAAGGAAACTTTGATCTGGGACTCAACTACACCCAGAATATAAAAAAAACTATTCAGTTCAATAATGTGATCTTGTTACGCTATAAAAAAGGAAATTCCAATCTTAGTTTGGGAAATAATATTTCTTTTATTAGTAAAACAGGAGAGGAGGAACTACTAAATAAAGGAGTGCAAGATTTGAAATACTCATATAAAAGCAAAAAGTTAGGGGCTGATATTACACTACAACACCTTTATGATATTAGCAGGAGTATTAAAAAAAGATGGACTAGCGGATTAGGACTTTCTTACACCTTTATGCAAGAAAATAATAAAAGATTAATAATAGGAATTTCTGCTTTAAAGGAAAAAGAAACTCCTAAAGATGGAGAAGATAAAATTCAAAACCGAATTAGTACTAACCTAGATTTCTCTATTAAATTGAATAAAAATATTGAACTATTAGGCTGCAATAATTATCAACCCAATATTGAACATGCAGGTGATTTTAGAATGAAAACCATGCTGGCCTTAAGAATAAACTTAAGCCCTCATTTTTTACTTAGTATCAACAACACTTTTAATTATGATAGTTTCCCTGAAGAAGGAATACCGGAAATCGACTATCAACTAATAAATAGCATCTCTTATACTTTTTAGCAATAGTTATTTTTAAATTAGTACATCTCCAAATTACAGATTATTCAAAAATCAATCTTCTCTCAACTGTTCCATTATCATAAATATAAAACAATGTAGTTTTTTCTTTTATTGCTGTAATATCTAGCTGTCTTCCTAAAACATCTGTTATTTTTAACAATTTTCTATTTACATCAGATATAATTAAATCATTTAATGAAGATGTATTAACTTCCTCATATAAGGAGAAATCATCTACTGCTGCTTCAATAAGTGATCCTCCATCCAAGTATTGCCCTAAATGTGTACTATCAGAAGCAATAAATTTTACTCTTACTTGATTTGTCAAACTTACATAATCAGCTATTCTAAAAGCAAATCTTCTCCAGCTTTTATCGGAAGTCTTATTATTTTCCACATATTGCCAATTAATCCCATCATCTGTTACTAATACTTGCCACCAATCTGCTCCTGGATTTGCTCCACTAGGAGGATTATTGGTATACCAACGATAATAAGTAAAAATCGGATTAGTATAAGAAGTTAAATCATAATAAGGCGAAAAAAGAGTAGTATGTCCGTCATCTACATCATTTTGGCCGATACCATCAAGAATACCTGCGTTTCCTGTAAAAGCACATTCTATTCCATTTGGAGTATGATCCTCATCCGTTTGCACAATAGTGCTTGGGTCCGTTGGATCAGAGAAAGAACCTGTTGGTTCATCAATCTCCCACATGCCAGTAGTAGCCAAATCATTTGGATCACCTAATTGCCAGAAACCAACATTAGCATCAAAATCTTCTATTCCCATAAACTCAAATCCATTCAAAATAAAATAAGGAATATTTGCATGCTGGCTAAGGTTAGCAGCCATTGGCACTATACCTGATTGCTTACCATATGTATCTTCCAATAAAATATAGTACGCAATAAGTGTTCCAGTTGGTTGAGCTGGAATTTGCCCTATATAATTAGTTCCTCCAGCGCTGCTTAATACTACTGAATTCCAGGTATTTATATTGTTTAACTTATAGTATACTTTAGCACTACTTAAAGCCCAAGCATAAGTAAGTGCAATGGAAGCATTTATTGTAATATCATTATTTGGCACTGACATCATCACTTGATTGTGAATGATATTAGCATTAGATAGTAAACTAATTCCATGTAAAGCAAAAGCATCTACAATTATTTGATCGTTGGGCGTTCCATTGTATATGTTGCCGTCATTATCATCAGCCATTAGAGCTTCTAATAAAACATCAGTATATATAATTCCTTCCGTACCATTAGCACCATCTGGAGCTCCATCATACGTATACTTGAATAAATCCATCATTTGACTCATATCATTAAATCCTAAATAAGTATCCCACCAACAACCAGCAATTATTTCACCATCAGCATGAACCTCTCCAACTATATCTTGTGGATACACTTTTTTATCAATATCATATCTTCTTACAAAATCATTTGGATTAGATAAACTCATTCCCTGTCCCAAAATAGGATTCTGCGTAATAGACAATCCCCAGACATCTGCATAGCCTTCATTTAATCCGCCATTCCACATACCAGAATTCCCATACCTATAATCATTAATACCATGTCCATATTCATGATAGACAACATCACCTATTTTAGCCATTGAATGACAATCATTGCCTTCTGCATAAAAATTCACAGTTCCACCACCATAAAAAGCATTACACGATCCCTGAACATCTACATTGGTTGTCATAGGATTATCTAAATTTGTAAAATTTGGGAAGATTGTTTTCATATAATCGTGTACTACATTTACATGATAATAAGCTGATCGTTCTTGTGAAGTAGCATCATTATCAAAAGATATATTATTGACAGCTCCCAAAGTAGTATTGATACCTGGTGTAGACCCTCCTGTTTCTACTTTTGCCCATCTTCCTTCCAAACCATAATACACATTACTTCCTATATTTGAAGAAAGGGAAAGATCGCCATTTTGGTCGGTATAATAACTTGTTCCGTTTACATGAACTCTTAAATGTATCAAATTCTCCAATGTTGTTGGAATATAAGGTTGTACTGCATATAAATTCGACTCAACATGTACAGTTGCTGGTGGAGGTGATTCAAATAGAATAGTATTCTTTCGCATTAACAACTCTCCTGTATTGGCATCTACAAAGCAAAGATATTTTGCGGGACCAGCACTTATAGTAGTTTCAAATTCTACTTCATAAATAAGATGATAAGTGTATTTGTTATGCTCTGGAATTGGAAGAATCTTCAAATCTTCTTTTACAATAGCATTAGTGATGGAATTGGCAATTCCAAAAGTAGCGCTACTTATTGCATCATTTTCTGAAATAGTTGGTAAAATGCTTAAATTGATGTCTGAGAAAACATCCAAACCAAAAGTTACTAATTTATCGTCTTTTGTGGTTTTCATATACAATCTGCTATCGTGCACTTTCAATCCATTATAAGTTTGATAAAAATCCAAATATTTATATTTTTCGTTTTCTCTTATATCTAAAAAGAAAATATCAGCAAGAGGAATATTAAAATCTGAAAGATGATGAGTAATAAAATACATTACTTTATCTACTATCGAATTACCATGTAGCAAATCAATTGGCTCGCCATATGCCCTGTGTGGTTTTAAGTTAAATTCATTAAAGGTAACAAACCAATGCGGATGATTACTAAGAAAATTCTGCCACGCATTTTGTTCTCTTAGCGTTTGTTGTAACGTAATATCAGTAGTAATTTGCTCTTTGATGTAGCGAACTTCATACTCATCATGCCCATGATTTTCATAAGCAAATACTGATACAGATAATATCAAAATGATACAAATAATAGCTTTCTTCTTCATTGTGTTTGTTTATTTTTAATTGGCTTGCAATTTACTTAATTTAAGTAATGAAAAAAATGAAAACGAAATTTTCTTTTATTACTTACTCGTTCAAAGTTCAAGAATTAATCCGTCATATGCTGGCTGTATAAAATCTGGTAACTCTTTTATTACCTCATTGTGTAGGCCCATCAAATGACTAATATGAATAAGAAAGCCCTTTTTAGGTTGTAACTCCTCTAATAAATCAACTGCCTGTTGCATACTTAAATGAGAGATATGAGGTTCTTTTCTTAATGCATCTAATACTATTATATCTGCGCCTTTCATCTTCTCTTTTTCTTTTTCTGAAATAGAACTTATATCTGTTAAATACACAAAATCTTTTATTCGATAGCCGAATACAGATAACTTATAATGCAATGCTTCGATAGGAGTCACTTTTACTTCGTTAATAGTGAAAGGCTCATTCTTAATATTGTGAATTATCACTTCTGGCACTCCTGGATATTTGTAGGTAGAAAAAACGTAAGGAAATTCTCTAATTAATGCTTCCTCTACTTCTGCAGAACAATAGAGGTCCATATCTTTTTGAAATTTTTGATTAAATGCTCTTACATCATCCAATCCTGCTACATGATCCTTGTGCTGATGAGTAAATACAATCGCATCTATTTTTTTTACATCCTCTCTTAACATTTGCTGGCGAAAATCAGGACCTGTATCAATTACTATAGTTTGATTTTTTACCTCAATCAGAACAGATGTTCTAAGCCGATTATCTTTTGGGTTTTTAGATTTACACACCTTACAATCGCATGCAATTACTGGTATTCCTTGGGAAGTTCCTGTACCTAAGAATGTTACTTTCATATTACACTAATTATTATTTCTTCTAATAATTACTTTATTATTCTCTCTTATAAATAGAGTAGGTAAAATTAATAGATTAATCTTGCCTCAGTGAATTTATCTATATAAATTTGCAACTGAAAAATAAAGACTAGAAAATGACAAAAGAAATTATTTTATCTGCTGACCAAAAATCGTTACAAGTTAATTTGGATTCTAAAATTTATGGCACATTTATAGAAACTGGTGCTGGACAAGAAGTTGTTCGGCATTTTTTTAGATCTGGAATGGCCTCTGGAACTATTGCTAAAAGCATGTCAGCATATGATAAAGATTTTTCAGATTCTATTTATGGAAAAGAAAAGGATGGTAGATATGTTTGTGAATCTCGTTTAGAAAATATGATAGAAAAAGAATATCAATTATTGGAAGATCGCTTAGATAGAAAGCAGCATAAAAATAAAAAGTTCTTTGCTTTTGCAAATACAATGACCACCATCAATCACAAAAAGACTATTAAAGGGCATGGGTGGATGGGAATTCGTTTTCAATTGGATCCTAAACAAGAACCAAATAATGTTGTTTTACATGTTGGCCTAAATGATTTAGATGCCAAATTACAGCAAGAAACTATTGGAATCCTTGGCACAAATTTAGTCCATGCTTGCTTTTTTAATTATAGTGATCCTAAAGAATTATTAAAATCATTATACGATAATTTGAGCCGTGATAATATCGAAATAGATATGATAAAAATAACTGGCCCTAATTTCAAAAAAGTAGATAATCGTTTACTGAGTCTTACTCTTGTAAAAGAGAGAATGACAGATGCAGTAATTTTTAGCCCTGATGGTATAAACCAACAACCTGCGAATATACTTTATAAAAAAAATATTTTAACAATTAGGGGGAGTTTCCGACCGGTAACTAGAGTAAATATCAATATGCTAGAAAATGGGAAGAAAAAATACTTAGAAAACAAAAGCGTAAAAAAAGAAAATATCCAAATTCTTTTTGAAATAACACTTTCTAATCTAAAAATGGAGGGTGAAGTAAACGAAAAGGACTTTTTAGATAGGGCTGATATTTTATGTTCTTTGGGCTATACAGTAATGATCTCCAATTACAAAAAATATTATAAATTAGTGGAATACCTTTCTCAATTTACTAGAGAAAGAATGGGTCTTATTATTGGAGTAGATAATTTATTAGAAATGTTTGACGAGACCTATTATAGAAATCTCAATGGTGGTATTATGGAAGCATTTGGAGTCATGGTTACAAGAGATATAAAAATTTATCTCTACCCTTACAAGCCAAATGATAAAACAAAATTACAAAACAGCAGTAATATTGCTATTCACCCACGTATAAAACCAATCTACAATTACCTCTTCTCTAATGGCAGAATTGAAGATTTAGATTTTAATCGAGAGGTTTTACATATCTTCTCAAGAAAAGTATTGAGCCTTATAAAATCCTGTAAAGATGGAGAATGGGAAAATATGGTCCCAGAAGGAGTTGCTGAGATTATCAAAAAGAAATCGCTTTTTGGTATCCAGTGTAAATCTAATTCAAAAAAGAATTGAACTTGATCTAATTCCCATCCCCATACACTAAAACACAAAAAATTACTATGAAAAAATTATTACTTATCATCATTATTGTTCCACTTTTTGCTATATCACAAGAAAGAGGTCATGGAGGAAAACGAGGTAGTTTTACAGGTTTTGGAAAAAATAATTCGAAAGATTACTTCAAAGGAAATATTGGAGGAAAAGTAATAGACAGCAATACTGGTAAACCACTTGAATTTGCTAGTATTAGCCTCAACAATATAAGATGGAATAAAATAGTAGAAGGAACTATAACAGATGCTAATGGAAAGTTCTTTATGGATAAGATACGCTCTGGGAAATACCAAATAAGTGTAAGTTTTATTGGTTATGATAATCAGATAATTGACTTTGAACTTACAAAAAAGAAACCAGATGTAAGGCTAGATAATATTCTTTTAGTTGCAAATAGTGAAATGCTTTCAGAAGTTAGAATTGAAGAAGAGAGGCCTATTTATGAATCTAAGATTGATAAAATCATTTATAATGCTGAGAATGATGTTAATGAAGGATTAAATGATGCTACTGATATACTTAGGAAAGCTCCTTTACTATCTGTTGATTTTGATGGGAATGTAGAATTAAGAGGATCAAAAAACATTAAATTCTTACTAAATGGAAAAGCTTCTACATTTTTAACTGGAGATCTAGCTACAGCTTTAAGTATGATACCTGCAGATGAAATTAAAAGTGTAGAAATAATTACAAGTCCTGGCGCAAAATATGATGGAGAAGGGGATGCAGGAATTGTAAACATTATTACTAAAAGAAAAGCAATTGATGGATATAAAGCAACAATTGATGGATCTGTTGGTAGTAGAGTAAATAGAAATTCATATAATTTAACTTTAGGTAAGAATAGACTTAGCGTATCTGCTAAAGGGAGTATCCATTTTAGTTGGCCAAGAGAAGGTATATTAAACTACGAAAGAAAAGATTGGAATAGCAATGGGGACACGAATATATTAACAAATAATGGAATAAGTGAAAGTCAGTGGATTGGTTATAGAGGAGGAACAAGTTTATATTATGATATTAATGCGTATAATTCCATTTCCTCTAATTTTTCTTTTTCTGGAAGAAATACTCCATCTGAAAATTTAACTAATTATGATTACATAGGTTTGGATACTACATATAACTATAACTCTACTGTTAAATCTAAAAGAGACCTTAAGAGAATGGAGTGGGCTACTGATTACACAAAAACATTTGATGAGGAAGATAAGGAACTTAGCATTTCTTTACAGATTGGTGCAAGATTCAATGATGAAGATACAGATATCTCAGAGCAAGATGATTTAATACAGCTCAAGAACATAAATGATGAAAAGAATATAGAAGAAACATTGCAGATTGACTATGCACATCCTATAAATACACATAAAATAGAAGTAGGAGGAAAAATAATTAATAGAGATCAGGAGATGCAATATACAACTACTTCTGATAATCAAACTTATGTCCTTGCAACAGAAGTATTCAATTATAATCAGATGGTTGCATCTATTTATTTATCTACACAATGGGAACTACCAAATGATTTTGGATTAATAAGTGGTATCCGTCATGAACTTACTAAAATCTCCGGTAATTGGAAAAATGAATCACAAAAAGAGTTTAATGAGTCATATAACAATATTTTGCCAAGTTTTACTTTAGCCAAAACATTTGATATGGGTAAAGATCTTAAGTTAAGTTATAGTAACAGAATTTCAAGACCTAGTAATCAATATATAAATACAAATACTAATAGAACAGATAATAAAAACATAAAAATAGGAAATCCAGATCTTATTCCATCTACAAGTCAACAAATTGAATTAGGGTATAATAGTTTTGGAAAGAAATACCAAGGAAGTTATTACATCTATTATAAGCAAAGTAAAAATCTTATTGAATCATTTGTTACGTTAAGGAATGATACTTCCATAACTACATATGAAAATATTGGCGAGAGTAATAGATATGGATTAAACTATTATGGATCTATTAAGTTTGAAAAACTAACTCTTCGAGGAGGGTTTAATTTATCATTATATGAGGCATCAGATAAAACTCTCGCAAGCGAAGGAAATAGTGCAATGCTTTTTAATTACAACTTCGGAGCTACACTTAATTTAGGAAAGAAGTGGAAAGCTGAGGCATTTGGATTTTATAGGTCTAGAAACCAAACATTACAAGGATCCTCCACAAGTTTTTCTATGATGAGTTTTGGTGTGAAAAAAGATTTCAAAAATAAAAGAGGATCTTTAGGTATTAGGTTGATAGAGCCTTTCCTCAAAGATGGTTATAAAGTCTTCAGTACTGATATAACTGGCGAAAACTTTACACAAAATAGTGAATCTAAGATTCTCTTTAGATCTATAGGAGTTAGTTTCAAATATACTTTTGGGAAGCTAAACTTCAAAGATCCTAGTAAAAGAAGTAATATTAGAAATGATGATGTGCAACAAGATAATGGGCAGGAGTTTTAAGTTAATTACTATATAATCCATGGATAGATTAAAGGACCTAATTATAAATAATGGGGTGAAACAAAAATTCTTTCTTAGCTTTAGGAGAGATTTTAAAATCTTAGAGCTAGGATGTGGTATTGGAAGAAATGCTATGTTTATTAAAAAGCATTTCAACGAAGTGGAATATCATGGCATAGATATTCTCCCTAAAGAATAAGTAGATTCATTTATCAATTTTAGAAATATTAATCTTGAAAGAAGCGAACTGCCTTACGAAACAAACTACTTTGATGCAATTATTTTTACCCATGTTTTAGAGCATCTGAACAATCCTTTATCGTTAGGAAATGAAATAAATCGAGTTTTAAAGAAGGGAGGGAAAATATATGTTGAAGCACCTAATTGGTCCTCGATACTAGTACCTTCTTTTGGATTCCATAGAGAGCAACACAATCCTTTTAATTTCTATGACGACCCTACTCATATTAAACCTTGGACAAAACATAGTATCTATGAATTTCTATCAGAAAATTGCCAACTTAAGGTACAAAAAGTAGGTATTGTGCGTAATTGGATTAGAATCCCTCTAGATTTATTTATTATAATTTCTGGTTTTATAAGTGGAAATCGGAAGCGAATAATATCTTCTTTCTGGAATATTTACGGATGGTGTGTTTTTGGAATTGGACAAAAATAATTGTTTGATAAAATACGCTTTATTCAATTATTGAAGAATGAAAGAGATTGTTTTAATAACAGGATCAAATGGAGGTTTAGCAAAAGATGTAAAAAAGTTGCTTCCAAAATCTTATCAAATAAGAAGTTTAACAACTAAGAAACAAGATGTAAATGGAAGAACAATATTCTATTGGGACATCAATAAGAAGTATATAGATATAGATGCATTAAAAGGATGTAATCATATTATACATCTATCTGGATATTCAATACTTAAACCATGGACAAAGAAGAATAAAAAGTTAATGTATGAAAGTAGAATTGGTGGAGCAATATTATTATTCAATAAATGTAAAGAATTAAACATCCGACCTTCTACTTTTATTTCTGCTTCTGCAAGTGGAATATATGGATTAAGAGAGCATGGGGTTAAGAATGAGAAAGATGCAGTTGGAATTGATTGGGTAGCAAATATGGTATATAATTGGGAAGATGCTGCTAATAAATTTCAACAATTAGGAAGTCGTGTAGTTCAGATGAGACTATCATTAATATTCAGTAAAACATACGGACCTCTAAGATACAATCTTCTTGCGATGAAATATGGTATAGGCGTTATTTTAGGTGATAACAAAAATCCTATAAACTGGATATATATTAGTGACGTGTCTAATTTTATTCTAGAAGCTATAAAAAATGATAACTACAAAGGAGCATATAATTTAGCAAATGGAAAAATAATTTCTCAAAATAGCCTCGTTAAAACAATAAAACGAAAAATATGTCCCTATGCGTTAATTATTAAGATACCAATATTCATAATAAAATTATTTATAGGGGAAAAAAGTCTAATATTAAATAACAAAATAAGCTTAAGTGTAGAAAAATTAAATAAAACAGGATTTATCTGTAAATATAATACAATAGAAGATATATTAGATAATTAGAATAGATAATATTATAAAAATGAGGGTAGAAGTATAAAATAAATCAAGTCATATACTCTTTACTAGTACCAAAAAAAAATTAAATTTGCGAAAAAAAATTATGGAAACTTATAAATGTAATAAATGTGGAATGTCTGTTAATGCAACTTGTGGTAAGTGTAATGCTCCATTAGTTAATGATGTTCTAAAATTAGATAATGGTAAAGAAGTACAAATTTCGAAATGCCCAAATGGACATGGAAAAATAAAATCCCCTCTATGTTGTGGAGAGGATATGAGTTGCGCTATATAAAAGATCAGAAAAGAATAAGTTAACAGTATCTTGAATAACTCTATTAATGACTATGCGAATGATCATGCTTGTGATCATGATTATGCTTGTGATTATTATCTGATTTAATAAGTTTTTCATTTTTAGACTCTTGTGGTTCTAATTGATTTTGATAATGATGTGTATGATCAGAAAAATATCCATTAAGTTGATAAACCAATAAGAGTATACCTGCTACAACTAATATCCAATTTGAAAATCTTGATACTTTATCAAAAAATCTTCCTCTAATCATTGAAAGCAGTAAGAAAACTATTATTAATACTGCTATTTGACCAAATTCTACCCCTATATTAAAAGATAATATTTGAAATAAAGACAAATTAATATCTGAGAAAACTGACACTTCTTGTAGTTTTGTTGATAAACCAAAACCATGAATTAATCCAAATATAAAAACCATTAAAATTAGATTTGGAGGATTAATAGAAAAAAACTTCTTAAAACCATCTAAATTCTCAAATCCTTTATAGATAACACTAAATGCAATTATAGCATCAATTAAATAAGCATTTGCTGTAATACTATAAGAAGTGGCAAAAATCAGAGTGATACAATGAGCAATTGTAAAAGCTGTTATAAATTTAAAAATATCAAAATAGTCTGAAAGAAAAAATACGACTCCAATTAAGAATAAGATATGATCGTATCCTGTAAGCATATGTTCTGCACCAAAATAAATAAAATCCATTAATGATGCGTCAGCCATAGCATTAAGTGTTGATTCTGAAACATCATGAGGCCGCCCAATCAAAGGACATAATACAATCAAAGGGTATAATAATAGTAATCTTTTCATAAAAAAAACAGATTATTTATTCTTCACATATTTCTCCAGCCACTGATCTTGTTCCCAAAGTATATGTAAGATACTTTCCTTAGCTCTATATCCATGACTTTCATTAGGCAATATAACTAATCTAACTTTAGCTCCTAATCCTTTAAGCGCATTGAAATATCTAGTACTTTGCATAGGATAAGTTCCTGAATTATTATCCGCTTCACCATGTATAATAAGTAATGGTGTCTTCATTTTATCTGCATGCATAAACGGAGACATATTGTAATATACATTAGGTGCCTCCCAATAACTTCTTTCCTCACTCTGGAATCCAAAAGGTGTTAATGTTCTATTATAGGCACCACTTCTAGCAATCCCTGCAGAAAAAAGATTAGAATGAGAAAGTAAATTTGCTACCATAAATGCTCCATAGCTATGTCCCCCAACAGCTATACGTTTTCTGTCTATATATCCCAATTTATCAACAGCATCAATAGCAGCTTTTGCATTAGATACCAATTGCTTGCGAAAAGAATCATTTGGTTGCTCATCACCCTCTCCAACTATAGGAAACGTTGCTTTATCTAAGACAACATAACCTTTAGTCACCCAATAAATTGGAGAACCATAATGAGGATAAGTAAATTTGTTTGGATTAGAAATCTTTTGTGCAGCACTTGCTTGATCTTTAAACTCCCTAGGATATGCCCATAAGATCATTGGCATCTTTTCTTTTTTCCCTATGTCATATCCTAACGGCAAATATAAAATACCTGAAAGATTTAGCCCATCCTCTCTTTTATAATCTATTACCTCTTTATAAATACCCTGAATACTTTTAAAAGGATTAGTAAAATTTGTTAATTGAGAAAGAGTTTCTTTATTTAAATCTCTAATAAAATAGTTAGGATATTCATTAGGAGATTCTATTCTCACCAATAGTTGATTTTTTTTAGCATCATAATTATTAATATTTTCGAGCTTATCAGTATATCTGGATTGATACAATCTACTTACTTTCTTTGAATAAAGATTCATTTGATCAATAAAAGGAAACTGTCCTTTTTTAGAATACCCTGCTCCATTCAAAAAAACATTACCTTCCTCAATAACTAAAACATAACTTCCCATTTTATTTCTTTTAGTAACAAAATCTCCAGGTTCCGTATATCTATTCTGATAATTTCTATCAAAAAGTATTTCTGCCTCAAAAGTAATCTCAGATGGATTAAACAAATATGTTTTTGTATTCCTCGTGTTCCACCAATAATCATAAACAAGTGCTGTACTATCATTTCCCCAAACAGCAGATCTAAATCTATTAATAGTTTTTATCAAACTTTTAGCTTTCCCATTGAATGGAGGGTCTAGTTGAAAAACTTCATCTCTATATACGACGTCTTTTTCTGGATCACCTCCATCAAGCGCCTGAATAAATATTAAACTTGATGGCTTATCATTCCTCCAATTAAACTTTCTCTTTCCTTTACGAACAGACATAAATCCTTTTGGTAAATCTTCTATCAATGGCACCTCAACAACTGTTTCTATTTTCTTACCATACTTAGTATAAATAACTGTTTTAGAAGGAAATCTGTAATAAGGAACAAGATATGAGAATGGTTTCTCAATAGTTGTTACCATTACATATTCCCCATCTGGAGAAAAGTCTATCCCATTGTACATTGCTTTTGATAGCCATTTCTTACTCTCCCCATTTAATGAAACTTTGTACAAATCTGAAATAGCAAGGTTCTCAAAATTATGCTCATCATTTTTGTTTTTTAATAAATCTTGATATGTTCTATTTTGTGCTTTCTTTCCATCATTTACAGATACAATAGGGCCGATAGGAATAGATTCTTCTGTGTTAATAACATCCTGCTTTGTATTGGGAATTATTTTCACCAAGATTGATTTACTATCTTCAAACCAGTTTATTACATCCCTCAAATTAGCATTCACGTTTGGTTCAGTTAGTTTCTTTGAGAAATTACTAGTTAAGTCAAGTACCCAAACTTCAACTCCAAAAGACGTTGTATTGGTAAATGCCAACTTTTTTTGATCAGGAGAAAAACTAAAATTAGATAACTTTGGGTCCGGTGGTAATCCGCTCACCTGAAACAAATGAGAATCATTAACAAGGTCTTTGGTTTTTAAGTTATTATAATAAGTCACTCTGCTTCCAATATTAGTCTTTGGATCAATTCTTAAGCCGGCTAGTCTCAACTCTTCTTTTGATAAATCTTGAATACTTTTGAAAGGATCTCGATATAGAAGAATCATAAAGTCTTTACTATCATTAACAAGCACTGATGGGGCTAAAGAAACATCCACAAGTTCTAATATTTCTTTTGAAGGTTTTTGATAGGTTAATGATACTTGTGCACCTAATTCTAATACTAATAAAACTAAGAAATTGAATATATATATCCGTTTCTTCATAAATGAGAGCAGGTTTTTACTTACGAAATGAAAATTAATAAATTCAAGAAAGTCGGGATGAGAATATTGTATTCTTACTCATCTATACTTTTTTGCTAACCTATCTTATTCAAAAATATAACCAAAAGAAATCTTGAAAGCAGACCAAGTAAGCTTATCATCTTCATCTATAATACTTGCCATTCCTAATGCGTATCCTGCATTAATCATCATACTTTCATTTATATTAAATGTTAAGCCTAAATTTATTCCATAATCCATAGATTCAGTATCTTCTTTTATATCTTCTTCTTCAGTTTGACCCATAAATTCAATTTTTGATTTACCTGCTAATAATAAGCTAACATATGGACCAGCATTTATAGTAATCTGGTCAGAAACCATATAGCCAAAATCCATAGGAATATCTACATAATCTAAATTCCATGTCGCTTTTATATCTATTCCCAGTACATCAACAGTAGTTGAAGATGTTCTATGTGCGTAGAGAAGTCCAGGTTTGAATTGTAATACATCTGATAATTCAATAATTCCAGAAACCCCAAAACTATATCCAGATCCCATATCAAAGACCACAGAGGTATCAGCAGAAGATAAGTTAAGATTAGTTAAATCTAATCCAGCTTTTACTCCATATTGTTGTGCAGAAAGGCTTAATGTTAAAAGACCTGCGAAAATGATTGTAATTAATTTTTTCATAATTTTTGATTTTAGATTAATATGCTGCAAAAATAAAAAAAGAATCGAGATGAGAGGATTGTCCTCTATCCTCTTTTAAGCGTTATGATTTACTTTTCATAATATTCTCATAAGCATCTTGAACAAGCCGAAATTTCTCTTCTGCAAGTTTTACGATATCCTCACTAACGCCTTGTAATTTATCTGGATGATATTTCATTACCATCTTTCTATGAGCTTTCTTAATCTCTTCTTCTGAAGCATTTTTTTCTATTTCAAGAATCTTAAACCATTTATCCAAACTATGTATACTACCTTGATCTATAAACATTGACTGAATAGACTCAAAATCATGCTGATTTATATTAAGATAGCCCGCAATTTTCTTTATTAATTTTACCTCAGAAGAATGTATTTCATTATCACTTGCAGAAACTCCAAAAAGAAAATGAATTATTTGTAATCTTGAAGGATGATTTACATAGGAATTTAGTTGTTGACATACAGGACGTAATTGGGAAGATAATGATTGCTTGTTGAGTTTATTAAAAACCTCAAAGTATTTATTTGCTTTCTGAGTTCCAAAAGTATTAACAAAGAATCTCTTAACGTATTCTAACTCAGCTTTTACAATCTTACCGTCAGATTTAATAACTAATGAGGATAATATTAAAAGAGACAGTTCATAAGCTCTTGCTTGATCATCCTTACCATCAAAAAAACTTTTACCAATATAATAACCAATTATTGCGCCAATTGGACCAGCTAAAAACCATCCTGCTCCTATTCCTACCCATTTACCTAAAGACATATCTATTAATTTTAATAAACAAAAGTAAAAAAAAAGTAAGGATGAAAGTATACTGTTATACTATTGAAGAATATTTTTTTACTAATTGA
>CAYZIA010000027.1:0-16150 GCA_964478325.1 uncultured Weeksellaceae bacterium | reverse complement strand
ATAAGCAAACACAGCAAGAGTAGCCCCTATTATAGCAGAAGTTCCTGTTGCCAAACCATCTAAACCATCAGTCATATTTGCCCCATTAGATACTGCTGTAATAATTAAAATCACGATAAGTACAAACAAAATAAGTGAGGCGATTGGTGCAATATTCCTCATCCAATTTGTGAGAATTTTGTAATCAAATTCATTATTTTTTACAAATGGAATAGTAGTTTTTGCAGATTTTTTTGCCTCTCCTTCAAAGCCAAATTCATTGGATACTGAAATGTTCTCATTTGTTATTATTTGAGAATCTGATAACTGTTCCTTTACTACTATATCAGCATGAAAAACCATAAGTAACCCTACAATAATCCCCAAACCAACTTGACCTAAAATTTTGAATCTTCCCGCTAAACCTTCTTTATCTTTCTTGTATACTTTGATATAATCGTCAATGAAGCCAATTGTTCCTAGCCAAATGGTAGAAATGATCATAATGATGATATAAATATTTTCTAATTTAGTAAAAAGCAGGGTGGGAATTAAAATTGCAGAAATGATAATCAGTCCTCCCATTGTTGGAGTCCCTTTCTTTTTCTTTTCTCCCTCCAAACCAAGTTCTCTAATCTGTTCTCCAATTTGCTTTTTTTGAATTAATCGGATGATTTTCCCACCAAATACCATAGAAACTAAAAGGGAAGTAATTACAGCCATAGCCGAACGAAAAGAAATATATTGAAATACTCCTGCTCCAGGAAAATTATAAGTTTCTTGCAAATAATCGAATAAATAATATAACATTAGTTTTTAATTAGGTTTAATATTTTTTTTATCTCCTGCATATCATTAAAAGGATATTTTACGCCTTTTATTTCCTGGTATTTTTCGTGCCCTTTGCCGGCCACTAAAATGATGTCGCCATCTCCAACTAAGGTATAAGCGGTTTTTATAGCTTGTTTTCTATCGGTAATTTCTAAGCACTTTTTTTTCTGAATAGGATCAAGTCCAGCTATCATATCTTCAATAATTAATTCTGGTTCCTCTGATCTTGGATTATCGGAGGTAAGAATTACTTGAGAACTTAAATCAGCAGCAATTACTGCCATTTTCGGTCGTTTTGTTTTGTCTCTATCACCACCACATCCAATTACCGTAATCAGTTTCTCATTTCCCGTTCTTATTTTATTTATGGTGGAAAGCACATTCTCTAAAGCATCTGGTGTATGCGCATAATCTAAAATTGCTGTAATACCTTCTTTATTTCTTACTGATTCAAATCTGCCCTCAGCAGAACTGAGCAAGCTAATCCCTTTCAATATTTTTTCTTCATTGGTATTTAACAACAATCCACTAGCATAAACTGCCAAAACATTATAAGCATTAAACTTTCCAATTAATTTAGTCCATAAATCATAATTATTGATATTTAAAAGCATCCCATCAAACCGATTTTCTAGAATCTTACATTTAAAATCAGACATAGATTTAAGAGAAAAAGTTTGTTTTTTTGCATTGGTATCTCTTATCATTTCCATGCCATACTTATCATCGTTATTTATAAGTGCAATAGCATCTGATTTTAGGTTATCAAATACCTTCTTTTTCACATTTATATAATCATTAAGAGTGCTGTGATAATCCAAATGTTCATGAGATATATTGGTAAAAATCATGATGTCAAATGCAATAGATTCGACTCTATCTTGATCAATAGCATGCGAACTTACTTCCATAAAACAATACTCACATCCTTCAGAAATCATTTGTGATAAAAGTTGATTTATTTGCAGTGCATCTCCTGTTGTATGCGTACTTTCTACCGTTTCCTTATTTATTTTATTATGGATTGTGGAAAGCATGCCTATTTTCTTTTTCATGCCTAAAAAAAGATGGTACAGCAAAGAAACAATAGTGGTTTTCCCATTAGTTCCAGTAACACCAATAAGTTTTATCTTCTCGGAAGGATTGTTATAAAAATTAGCCGCCATTACTGCTAATGCTTTACTGGATCTTTTTACAATAATATAACTTATCCCTTCTGTGATTTTAGATGGTTTCTGTTCAGCAACTATTACTATTGCACCGCTTCCTATCGATTTAGAAATAAATTTATGACCATCTACTTGTGTGCCTTTTACTGCTACAAATACGCTTTGTTTTGTTACTTTTCTAGAATCAAATGCAATAGCAGAAATATGCAAATCAGTAGTCCCAATCACAGAAGATATCTCCACCTTGTACAATATGTCTTTTAGAGATTTCATGCCAACTCTAATATTATTTTACTGCCTGTTTTAAATCGTTCTCCTTTTTCTATACTTTGTTTTTTTATTGTTCCCTTTCCAGAAAAATGGATTTCTACACCACTATTCTCTAAGAGAAAGAGGACATCTTGAATTGCCATTCCTCTTAAATCTGGGATGAAGCCTCTTTTTAGATCCTCCTCTATTTTTCTTGCTTTGAGCAACACCTTATCTTTCTTAGCATTTGCAATTATCCAATTGCTATTATCGGCATCAAATGGAATATCTAATTCATTAAATACAATCTGTACATCTCTATTATTTCCGTTCTTTGTATAAGGTAAATTGTTGTTTTTTTCAGATATAAATACCTTATGTAACTCAAGATCGTACGCAAAAACTTTATCGGCTATTTCTTTGAAAACAGGAGCTGCTACTGTTGCTCCATAAAAACCATTTTCTTTTGGATCGTTAATTACTACTATGCAAGAATATTTTGGATTATTGGCTGGGAAAAACCCCACAAAAGATGCGTTATAACTCTTTAATTCTCCTTCTTTTCTTTTCCAATAATTTATTTGACAAGTACCTGTTTTCCCAGCAATGGAATACTGATTGCTTTTTATATTAGTTGCTGTTCCATTTTCAACCACATCTATCATTAAAGGAATGATTTGTTCAATATTTGATCTTCCACATATTGCAGGATTGATAACTTCTGTTTTATTTAGCTCAATAATTCTTCCATTTCTTTTTAGTTTACTCACAAAAGTGGGTTTTACCATTCTTCCTTTATTAGCAATAGCATTATAAAAAGTAAGTACATGCAATGGAGTTAAGCTTACCTCATAACCAATAGACATCCAAGGCAAAGTAGTCCCTGACCAATCAGAATCTTTTGGCGTTTTAATTTTAGGATTCTCTGGTGTTGGAATTTCAATATTAAGGGGTGTATTGAGATGAAATTTATATAATCTGTCAATAAACTTTTCAGGATGTTTTGCATAACCATTGTGTATTACTTTTGAAATACCAACATTAGAAGATTTTACAAATGCTTCTCCAATTGTAATTTTTCCATATCCCCCTCTTTTAGAATCTATCATTGTACGGTCGTAAAATTTATATCTACCATTCTCAGTATCCACGCTATCAGATAACTTAAAAAGTCCATCCTCTAATCCTGCTAAAATAGATGCCAATTTAAAAGTAGATCCTGGTTCGGAATGTTCACCAATTGCATAATTGTAGTTTTCAAAAAACTTTCCCTCTTCTGTCCTCTTTAAGTTAGCAATTGCTTTAATTTCTCCTGTTTTTACTTTCATTACAATTACACAACCATATTCTGCTTTATGCTTTTCCAAAGCATTTAATAAGGATTGCTCTGCAACATCTTGTACATCTATATTGATAGTGGCTATCACATCATCTCCTGATTTCGGCAAAACATTGGCGCTAGAATTAATTGGCATTTGCTCTGCTTTTCCAATCTTTTGCACCAACTTTTTCCCATTCTCACCCTTCAATATTTGGTTATAAGCCCCTTCAATTCCTATTGGTTTTATACCCTCTCGTTCATAACCGATAGTTCGTTCTGCTAAAAGTTGAAATGGAATCTCTCTATTTTCTTTTCTTTCGCAAATTAATCCACCTTTATTTTGTCCTTTGTTAAAAAGTGGAAATGATTTTAATAGTTTTATCTGATTATATGTTGCATCTTTTTTAAGAAAAAAGTATTGTGTGTTTTTCTTCTTTTCATTTCTAAACTCTAGTTCATAAGCTAATGCTGTTTTATCACCAAAAAAACTTGCTAATCTCTGAGATAGAGGAGAGATATACCTTTTAAAAGTGTCAGTGTTTATTGTTTTAAAATCAATATGCAAATCATAAAGTGGCATAGAAATAGCGAGCAAACTTCCATCATCCGAGAAGATGTTTCCCCTTGGGGCCTGAATACTTACAAAATGTGGCTGATTCTGACTAAATGAGTCTTTTAATTGTTGAATAACAAAAACTTGGGATAGAATAAGTCCTGCAAAAACAAGCATAAAAAGATATAGAAAAATCAAACGCCAATTAGTATTTTCTTTTTGTCTTTTCATTGATTACTTTCTATGATCTTTGGAGCAACTAAAGAAGAACTTATCCCCATTTCTTTCACAGTATTTTCAATGGTTGATCTCTTATATTTCGCCATCAACTCCGATTTTGTAGTGATGTATTGTACACGTAATTCGTATAAATCTTTTTCTGCTCTGTTTATATTTCTAGCAAGTTGTTCTGCATTATAATAAAGGGTGATGTTGAAAATGATTAAAGTCACTACAAAAAGTATAAAAGGTAATTGTTCTTGATTTTCTTTTTTGGAAAGAAAATCTCCTTTAAAGATGTCAGAAAACATATTCTGCTCTTGCTTTTTTTTATTTCTCATTTATATTTTTTCTGCAATTCTAAGTTTTGCACTTCTTGCTCTTGGATTATTTTCTATTTCCTTCTTAGATGGGACAATTACTTTCTTACTTATTTCCTTATAACTCTTTATGGGATTGCCGTAAAAATCTTTTTTCAAATCACCTTCTAGATTTCCTTTTTTTACCAAGTTCTTTACCAGCCTATCTTCCAAAGAATGGTAAGATATTACTGATAATCTACCTCCTGTTTTTAGCAAATCCGTTGTTGAACTTAACATTTCTTTAAGTGCCGCTATTTCATCATTTACTTCAATACGAATAGCTTGAAATACTCTGGAAAAGAATTGATTTCTTTTTCTCCCAATTGCTAAATGTTGAATACAATTAATGAGTTGATCAGTACTATTTATTTGATCCTGTTTTCTAGCAATTATAATTGTTTTTGCAATTTTTCTAGACTCTCTCAACTCACCAAATTTGAAAAAGATATTACATAATCTTTCTTCTGAATAATTATTAATAATTTGCTTAGCATCTAACTCAGCATTCAAATTCATGCGCATATCTAATGGTCCGTCAAAACGAGTAGAGAATCCCCTTTCTGCCACATCAAATTGATGAGAGGATACTCCCAAATCGGCTAATAAGCCGTCAAGTTCCCTTACTCCTTCAATTCTTAAAAAATTCTTAATATTTCTGAAATTAACATTCAACAATTTGAAATTTTCTTTTTTTATAATATTCCCATTTGTATTTTTATCTTGATCAAAAGCAAATAGTTTACCCCCTTTAAGATGTTGCAAAATTTCTTTTGAATGCCCTCCTCCTCCAAATGTTACATCTACATAAATTCCATCAGGATTTATATTAAGCCCATTCACGCTTTCATTAAGTAAAACCGCATCATGATACCTCATCCTCACCTTTTGCTTTTGGCTGATCTCCCATTACCTCTTCTGCTAAATCTCCGAAATCTTTTAAGGTTGTTTTTACGGTTTCTTCATATTGTTTTTTATCCCAAATTTCAATTACATTCACTGATGCCGTTAGTACAATTTCTTTATCTATACCTGCAAAAACAATAAGATTCTTTGGGACAAGTATTCTTCCGTTTCCGTCTGCTTCTACTACTTTTAGCCCAGACATATATGATCTAATAAAATCAATATTTTTCTTGATAAATCGATTTAACTGATTAACCTGTGTCGCCATTACATTCCATTCTTTCATAGGATACATTTCTAGGCAATTGTTAAATACGCTTCTTTTTATCACAAAACCATCCTGAATTACAGGAGCTAATTGTTTTTTTAAAGCAGAGGGAAGCATGAGGCGTCCTTTTGCATCTGACTTACATTCATATGTCCCTATCAGATTAATCACTTTTCTTTTTTTGATGGGTGTAAATATATTACAAATGACCCACATTTTACCACATTTTCCCACTTTGTTGAAAACTTTCTCCATTTCTTTCATTTTCTGATAAGATTCTAAAGTCTCTGTTTTGCTTACTCCTATCAAATAAAATTTCTTTACTTTGCAATGAGTTGAAAATCAAATAAGATGATAAAAAAAGAAGGGAGATTCACATATATTGAGGAAGGAAAGGGCACTCCCCTTATTTTACTGCATGGATTAATGGGTGGAGTAGATAATTTTGGAAGTATGGTAGATATAGTTGCTTCTGCGGGCTTTAAAGTACTTGCTCCTGATTTAAAGCTTTTTAAAGTTCCCTTGTTAAAAACATCTATTGACTATTTAGCAAAATATCTTACTGATTTTATGAAACATAAAAAACTCAAAAAAGCAGTATTGGTTGGCAACTCATTGGGAGGACACATTGCACTTGTATTTTCTAAAAAAAATCCTGAAAAAGTAGATGGAATAATTCTAACTGGAAGTTCAGGTTTATATGAAAAAGCAATGGGAGATACTTTTCCAAGGAGAGGAGATTATGATTACATAAAAGTTAAAACAGAAGAGGTATTTTACAATCCAAAAACTGCTACTAAAGAATTAGTAGATAAGGTGTTTGATATCGCTAATAAAAGAGATTCTGTTATCCGTTTACTTGCCTTTGCAAAATCTGCTATTAGACATAATATGTCGAAAGATTTACCTAATATGAATATGCCAATTTGCCTTATTTGGGGGAAACAAGACAAAGTAACACCACCTCATGTTGCAGAAGAGTTTCAATCTCTTTTCCCAAATTCTGAACTTTTTTGGATTGATAAATGTGGACATTCCCCAATGTGGGAACACCCAGAAAAATTTAGTGAAATAACTATTGATTGGCTAAACAATCATTTCTAATATCACAAAGATGCAAATTAAAAGTGCTGATTTTATTATCAGTAATACGAATTATAAACTTTGTCCAGAAGCAAACAAGGCAGAATATGCTTTCATAGGAAGATCGAATGTTGGAAAATCCTCCTTAATTAATTTTATTACGGACAGACAGCAATTAGCTAAAATCTCAAAAAAGCCAGGGAAAACCCAGCTTATTAACCATTTTTTAATAAATAAGAAGTGGTATTTGGTAGATTTACCTGGCTATGGATATGCAACTGTTTCCAAAAAAAAAAGGGAGGAATTTGAAAAAATAATCTTTTCTTATTTGGAAAATAGAAAAAATCTAATGTGTCTATTTGTGCTTTTAGATTGCAGACACAAATGTCAAAAGATTGATTTGGAGTTTATGGAATGGCTTGGCGAAAAACAAATCCCTTTTGTAATGGTTTTTACAAAAATAGATAAACTAGGTAAAAGAGTATTAGAAAGCAATATAGCAAATTATAAAAAGGAAATGTTAAAAGAATGGGAGGAAATACCACAATGTTTTTATACATCTACACTAAAAAGAGAAGGGAATAAAGATATTCTTACTTTTATTGAAAAAACTAATCCTCTTTTTGCTCTTTAGATTTTATTATTCCAGATTGCTCAGCAAAAAAGGCGCAATAATCTCTTAGTGCATCTGCTAAATTATTTTTAGTTGTTGCTTTCTCAAGTGAACTGGCCATAGAAACCAGAGTTTGATGATACATAATAAGCATCTCATTCACCATCATCTCTTTTGTCCAAAGATCAATACGTAATGTTTCTTTTGTTTTAGTATCCCATGCAGATATAAAAAAAGATTTAATATCCAGATTCTTTAACTGCCCATCACTACTATTTAATTGGATGTTTTGAGGTAAATAATTTTCATCCAATTCTATTTCAAATGTAATTTTTGATTTTTTCATTTTTTATGGTTTATATCCTGATTTTTGTAAAACTTCTTGGGGACTTATATTTTCCATTAACTGCTCTATAGTTATATTTTTGTTTTTATTCATATATGCCTCCACAATATTCCAGCCCATCCAATAAGCAATTCTTCCAGGAGATTCTTTCGGCATTCCTTTTGCAAAAGGAGCGTAATTTATATAGCTGTTGAATTTTTTAATATCAGTCGAGTAGAGAATCTCATTATCTATAAAATAAGCCCAAATATTGCTTTCATTTTCGTTACACCAATTCAATTGAGTTTGGCTAAATCTAAGTTTATCAGCATCTGGAAATTGAGGTAATATTACATCTAGAACATACATGATTTTTCCTTTATAAATCATTTGAGATAAAAAATTATTACCATTATCAAAAATCCCAAATTCATTATTTACTATAGCTTCAAAACAATATGGTAAAATAAATTTTTTCTGATTCTTATTTCGCATATACTCCGGAGAATTTAACCGCTTGTAAAAACTGCAATCTTTCCCTAAAAAATAATCCAATCCAATAGCTACAATAGTATCATTTGTTACCACTCCAAAATTAAATCCGCTAAAATAGGTGACGATAGTTAGGGCTTCCTTTTTCGGAAAATACTGTTTGTATTTTTCAAAAGCAATTGTTAAATCCTTTTCTAAGAAATCTACATTTGGATATTTTTTAATTAGCGTATCAAAAGCTTCACGCATATCAGGATGAGAAACAAATTGTAATAGCTCTTTGCTATAATTTGCTTGGTTTGAATTTATTCTTAGGATTTCATAATTAAAACTTTCGAAAAAAGGACCTAGATTTGTTCTCCACTCTAAGATGTCTTTATCAATTCTACTTTCATTAGTAGCAAAAACTGATTGTTCAAATCGATAAATATTTATCACATTAGTGTCTCGGTTTTCTGAATCTCTAATGTTAAAAATAAAAACAAACACAATAGCAAGTGCAATAAAAAAAACTATTCTCCATTTTCCCATATCTGCAAAATTAAGAATCTATTTAAGTTTTAATGAAAACAATAATTACTTTTGCGAAAAACAAAATTAGTGCAAACAGAAAAGATTATCCAGCATATCGTAAATTGGCTAAAAGATTATGCCAATGAATCAGATGCAAAAGGATTTGTCATTGGAGTTTCAGGCGGCATTGATTCTGCAGTAACATCTGTTTTAGGAGCAAAAACCAATCTGCCAGTATTGTGTATAGAGATGCCTATTCATCAAAGCAATGCACAAATGGAGAGGGCTAGTAATCATTTGAAATACTTAAAAGATAATTGGGAGAATGTTTGTTCTTTGGAAACTGACTTAACACCTCTTTTTAATACTTTTATTACACAAATGCCAAAAATTGAAGATGCGAAAGAATCTGAACTTGCGCTTATCAATACGCGCGCTAGAATCAGAATGACAACCCTTTATTATTTTGCACAACTGAATAATTATTTGGTGCTAGGCACTGGCAATAAGGTAGAAGATTTTGGGATTGGGTTTTTCACAAAATATGGTGATGGCGGGGTCGATCTGAGTCCTATTGCTGATTTAACAAAATCAGAAGTCTTCAGTTTGGGAAGTAAATTGGGAATAGCGCATGAGATTCTTGCCGCCCCTCCAACTGATGGACTTTGGAATGATGATAGAACAGATGAAGATCAAATTGGCGCTACTTATCCAGAATTAGAATGGGCCATGGATTTTACAGGAGATGAAAAAAATATTTCTACAAGAAAAAAAGAAGTCTTGAAAATATATAATAGTTTACGACAAGCCAACTTACATAAAATGAAGAACATCCCGGTTTGCACTATCTCGGAAAGTTTGAAATAAATTACAAAGAAGTAATATCAATCACCTCTTTTACTTCAGGAACTGCTCTTTTTACGGCTTGTTCTACTCCGGATTTCATGGTCATCATACTCACATTACAATCACTACAAGCTCCCAAAAGTTTTACTTTTACCACCATTTTATCAGTCACTTCAACCAAATTGATATCACCACCATCAGTCTCTAGGTAAGGCCGAATCTCATCTAATGCTCCTTCAATCTTTTCTAAAATTATTTTGTCTGTAATAATTCCCATAATTTATTTTCTTAATTTGAACAACCCTTTGAATGAGTTGTTTGAACTGCTATAGTTGGTTTTATATTATCGTTTCTTTTTTCGACTACTGCAACTACATTCTTTGCTAAATTTATAAATGATTTAGCAATCTCAGTATTTTTTTGTAAAACAGCTGGTCTACCTGTATCTGCTGCTTCTCTTACCGATTGGACAATTGGTATTTCTCCCAATAATTCAATATTCATTTCCTCAGATAATTCCTTGGCTCCTTCTTTTCCAAATATATGATATTTCTTGTTTGGCATGTCTTCAGGTGTAAAGTAAGCCATATTTTCAATAATCCCCAAAACAGGAACATTAATACTTTCCATTTGGAACATATTTACCCCTTTTCTCGCATCTGCCAAGGCAATTGGCTGAGGCGTACTCACTACAATTGCTCCAGTTAGAGGAATAGATTGTACCAATGACAAATGAATATCGCCAGTTCCTGGTGGTAAATCAATAACGAGGTAATCCAACTCTCCCCAATGTGCATCCCAAATAAGTTGATGTAATGCTTTGGATGCCATTGGCCCTCTCCAAACCACTGCTTGTTGCCCTTGGGCAAAAAACCCAATCGAAATCAATTTTACTCCATAACTCTCAATAGGATTCATTTTTGTTTTACCATCAACATCTATTCCTTTTGGAACAGATCCTTCCAAATCAAACATTATAGGCATAGAAGGGCCATAAATATCTGCATCTACAATCCCAACTTTATTACCAAGTTGAGCTAATCCGATAGCCAAATTTGCTGTAATAGTTGATTTTCCAACTCCACCTTTTCCAGAAGAAACCGCAATAATATTTTTGACATTAGGAATAGGATTACCCTTTATTTGAGTTGCTTTCTCAGGAACGTTTATAATCAAATTAACTTTTACGATTGATTTTTCATAAACATAATCGTGTATTGCTTTCATACAATCTACCTCTACTTTTTTCTTATATTGCAAAGTAGGATTTTGAATTTCTACATCAAGCTCAACATCTGTTCCGAAAATCTGCACATTCTTAATTGCACCACTTTCTATAATATTTTGAGTTTCATTTGGCAATGCAACATGTGATAATGCTTCTTCTATTTGATCTTTAGTTAGCTTCATTTTTTGTATAAGAAAGTACAAAGATAGAGGTTTACTGGAATTAATGATTCTAAAATTTGTTCAATAATTTTATACTATAAATCTTAAATAAGTGATTGGCAAACCCTCTTTAAGAAACTTTTTCTCATAATGTGTTTTTATCTCCATATGTTGCCTTTGTTTATTTTCTTGGTATAAATTGTGAGTACTATCTTCTAATTTATATCCCTCAGCAGCTATAACCCCTAATGTAAATCCGTGTAAAAACTGACTATCAGTTTTTAAATGTATAGGGGCCTCTTTTTTAAGAATATTTCTATATCTACTTAAAAAATTAGGATGCGTTAGCCGCTTAGTCTCTCTACTCTTTTTTAATTGAGGGTCTGGGAAAGTAATCCAAATTTCATCTACTTCTCTTTCAGCAAAACACTGTTCTATCCAGTCAATTCTGATCCGCAAAAAGCCCACATTCTTCATGCCTTTCTCAAAAGATCGTGTTGCTCCGTGCCACATTCTAGCACCTTTAATATCGATCCCTAAGAAATTCTTCTCAGGATATTTTTCCGCTAAACCTACACTATATTCACCCATACCACATCCAAGTTCCAACACCAAAGGATTGTTATTTTTGAAAAAATCCTTTTTCCATTTTCCTTTTAATTCTAATCCTACTTTTAATTCATCTAATGAGGGCTGAACTACATGATTGTACCCTTTCATCTGAGCAAATTTTTTTAATTTATTTTTTACCAAAATCTAATAGTTTGATGCAAAAGTAAGAGTGTTTTGATTATTTTCGGCCTGTGAAATCAAAAAAAAGAATCTTAGTTGCTCCACTAGATTGGGGAATTGGGCATGCTACAAGATGCATCCCCATTATAAATGCTTTAATTTCACAAAACTATGATGTAGTGTTAGCTGCGGATGGACGTCCATTACATTTATTAAGTAGAGAATTTCCAAATTTAGAAATGATTCGTTTTAGTGGCTATAATATTAAATACCCTATTTATTTACCGATGAGCATAAGTATGCTTTTGCAAATACCAAAACTATTATGGAGTATAAATAAAGAAAATCAAACAATAAAACAGATTGTAAAAAACTACAAAATTGATGGAGTAATTTCTGATAATAGATTTGGACTGTTTTGTAATGATGTGCCTACTGTTTTTGTCACTCATCAATTAGAAATTCAAAGTCCATATTTTACATCTGCAATACGAAATTTTAATTATAAATACATCAATAAATTTGATGTTTGTTGGATAATGGATGATAAAAATATTAACCTTGCTGGCGCCCTCTCAAACCCAAAAGTTTTACCAAAAAATAATATCTATATAGGGACACAATCTCGTTTTAAGAAATCAGAGATGGAAAAAAAATATGATTTCTTGGCTATTGTTTCAGGCCCTGAACCACAAAGAACTATCTTAGAAAAAGGCCTTATAAAAGCTTTAAAAAACAGAGAGGAAAAATCATTAATTGTATTAGGGAAACCCGAAGAAAAAAGAAGTAATACAATTGGAAACCTTAGCATAAAATCACATCTTAAAAGCAAAGACATAAATACTGCTATTTTGCAATCAGAATTGATTATTTGCAGACCAGGTTATTCCACCATAATGGATTTGGCTAAATTGGAGAAAAAAGCATTCTTCATTCCAACTCCCGGACAAACCGAACAAGAATATTTGGCAGATAACTTGATGCAAGAAGGAATTTGTTTTGCTCAAAAACAAAGTAAATTTGATTTTGAAAAAGCAATACTTGAGAGTAAAAATTATAGCGGGTTTTTTAAGAGAAATAGTGCATTACCAGATTGGAAAGAGTTATTTATGCTCTTTTTAAAGTAAATGAAAAAAAATAGTTTTTTTTCTAAAATGAGAAAACAAATAATATAAATTTGCGACTGATTAATATAACTAGATAAAATATGGAATTTGGAATTTTTGAATTACTAAAACTTGTAGGAGCACTTGGATTCTTTATTTATGGAATGAAAGTTATGAGTGACGGTATACAAAAAGCGGGTGGAAGTAAACTACGTCAGATCTTAGGTGGCATGACATCAAACAGATATTTTGGTGTAATGACAGGGTTTTTAATTACTGCGATTCTCCAATCATCATCAGCAACAACTGTAATGACGGTTAGTTTTGTAAATGCAGGGTTACTTTCTTTAGTAGAATCTGCTGGTGTAATGATGGGAGCAAATATTGGCACAACCGTTACGGCTTGGATTATATCAATTCTTGGATTTAAAGTAAAAATGTCAGCGATTTCATTACCAATTATTGCTTTTGGTATGCCTATGATGTTCTCAAAAAGAACTAAAACTAAGAACTGGGGAGAATTCCTAGTTGGTTTTGCATTATTATTTATAGGATTATCTGAACTTAAAAATGCTGTTCCTGATGTCAAAAACAATCCGGAGATATTAAACTTTTTAGCAAACTTTGCTGATACCACATTCCTGTCAAGATTAATGTTTGTAGGAGTAGGCACTTTACTTACAATTGTAGTACAGTCATCAACAGCAGCAATGGCTCTTACATTAGTATTATGTAATACTGGTGTTATTCCATTTGAAGTAGCAGCTGCTATGGTTTTAGGAGAAAACATTGGAACAACTATTACTGCTGAATTAGCTTCACTTGTTGGGAATGTTCATGCAAAAAGATCAGCAAGAATACACTCAATGTTTAATATCATTGGTGTTAGTTGGATGTTAATCTTAATGCCTTTTGCTCTTGATGCAGTAAATTATATAGTAATAAATTATACAGGTATGATCTCTCCTTACACTCCTCTTAATGAATGGGGAGATAATATGTCTCCAGTACCAATTGCTCTATCATTCTTTCACACAGGTTTTAATCTATTGAATGTTCTTTTGCTTATTTGGTTTGTTCCAGTACTTGTAAGAGTCTCAAAAAAATCTATAAAGTCACAAGGAAATGAAGATGAAGAGTTTCACTTAGAACATATTGGTGCTGGATTAATGAGCACAACTGAACTTTCAGTTGTTGAAGCAAATAAGGAAATTGTTAAATTTGGCAAAAGAGTACAAAAACTTTTTAGTTTCGTACCAGAGCTATTAAAAGAAACTAATAGCACAAAAATTCAAGATAAACTAAGTCGTATAAAGAAGTATGAGGATATAACAGATAGAATGGAAGTGGAAATAGCAGATTATCTAGCCAAAGTATCTCAAGGAGAATTAAGTGATTCAGCATCTATCAAAGTCAGAAGTATGATATCTATTATAAATGATATGGAGCGTATTGGCGATATTTGTTATCAAATGTCAATTGAAATTAACCGAAAAAAAGAACAAAATGTCAACTTCTTGCCAGAAATGGAGGTTCAACTTGATGATATGATAGATGCTGTAAATGATACATTAAAAATAATGCAAAAAAATCTCAAAACTAATTATAGTCAAGTTACAATTGATGAAGCAGATAGATTAGAAATAACGGTTAATACAATAAGAAATAAGATACGAAAAGATTACTTGCAAAAAGTGGAGAAAGGAGAAGTAAAGATAGAAGCAGGTATGATATATATTAATTTAATTCACTCTTTAGAAAAAATTGGTGATCATGTATTTAACATTACTGAAGCAATTATTGGAGAATAATAAAAAGAATTATGAGAAAAAAGATCTTAACACTTGGCTTAACATTCCTAACTATAGGATTTATTAATGCACAATCTTCTGATAAAGAAATCAAATTTGGAGGACGAATTATGTACGATATGGCAGTCTGGGAAAACACAACAAATGATATTGCAACCCAGATGTCAGGAACAGAATTTAGAAGAGTAAGATTTTACAATTCTGGAAAAATCTACGGAAATGTAAAATACAAATTACAATTAGATTTTGCTGGTGGAAAAGTCGCTTTTAAAGATGTTTGGATGGAACTAAACAAATTACCAATTAAAGGAGCTTTAAGAGTAGGACATTTTAAAGAGCCATTAAGATTAGAAGCCATTACTTCTAGCAAATATATTACTTTTATGGAAAGATCATTGCCAATTGCTATGTCTGTTGAAAGAAACTCTGGGGCCATGTATTACGCTACATTTGGAGACAGATTATCCTTACAAACAGCAGTTTTTCGTGAGGGAGATGCTTTTGGGAATGATAAAGAATCGGCAAACAATATAAATCTAACTTCCAGAATTGCTTATTTGGCTATAAATGATGGTAATAAATTATTACATTTAGGTGTAGCAAATAGCATCAGAAAAAATTCTGAGAAAACTTATGGGTTCTCTACAAGTGCTGAAAATCATTTAGGAAATAGATTGGCTTCCGTTAGTTTTGAAAATGTAGATGAGACTAATATTTTAGGTGGAGAATTTGCTTATATAAATGGCTCTTTATTTTTACAAGGTGAGTATTTACAAACTACTGTTTCTGGAATAAATGAATCTGAACTTAGTAGTTATTATGGGCAAATTTCTTACTTCTTAACTGGCGAAAGAAGATCGTATAAGAATTTATTATCAGGATTTGGAAGTGTAAAGCCAAACAATAATTATGGTGAAAATGGTTGGGGGGCAATTGAACTTGCAGTTCGTCTCTCAAGTATGGATTTAACTACTGCAAATGCTGGAACATTGGAAGATGTCACAATTGGTATTAATTGGTATTTAAACCCAAATACTAGAGTAATGTTTAACTATGTGATGGGAGAAATGATAACTGGAGAAGAAATTGTAACAGAAAATGCGATTATGATGAGAGTACAATTATCCTTTTAAAAAATTCAAGATATAAATAATAAAGGGGGTAAATACCTCCTTTTTTTTATTGCATCACTTTTTCTGAGAATGCAGCCTTTTTTTGATGCATTATTTCTTGTTTATAAGCTATAGCCTCAATATAAATAAGTTTTGCATTTAAATATTCTTTTTCTGCATGAAATAGTTCCAATTGAGATGCTGTACCAAGATCTTGTCTTTGTAGAGATTGCTCATAAGCCAATTTAGCAAATTGTGTTGATTCTTTTGCTAA
>CAYZIA010000026.1:0-16689 GCA_964478325.1 uncultured Weeksellaceae bacterium | reverse complement strand
AAGACCTACATCTAGAAATGGCTCAGAGTCTAATCCATTATTATGAAAAAGATTATCCATAAACATTTCAGTTCCATGACAGTGAAAACAATCTCCTTTCTCGGTATTAAAAATTACATAGCCATTTAGCTCAGAAGATGTTAGTTGTAGTTCTTGACGCAAATATTTGTCATATCTAGAATTAGCAGAAATAAGCGTTCGTTCAAATTGTGCAATGGCCATTACCACATGAATAGAGTCGATTTTGTTAATGTTGAATACTTTTCTAAATAGTTCTTTATAAGTAACATCCGCATTGAGTGTATTTTCTACATTTTCCCAACTATTATTCATTTCAATTGGATTAACTACAGGGTCAAATGCTTGATCTTCCAAGGTGATGGCTCTTCCGTCCCAAAAATTGGAAGCATTCCAGCCAGCATTTACAATAGTAGAAGCATTTCTATCACCAAAAGAACCATCTATTCCTTTGCTGAAACGATTGGTGTCAGAAAAAGCTGCCGATTGCAAATGACAAGATGCACAGCTTTGTGAACCATCTCCACTCAAAATAGGATCATGAAAAAGTTTTTTACCAAGTGCGACTCCTTCCATTGTCATAGGATTATTCTCAGGAATATACATATTTGGGAATCCTACTGGAGGAACAATAGTGTAAGGAGTAGTCTGATATGGTGTTAGGGTATCAAAAACACAAGTACCATCATTATAAGTTGCGGAAGCGTTATAATTTAAAGCATTTTGATCAGTACATCCATTAACAATAGGGAGGTCCTTCTTGCAAGCAAACAAGAGCATTACAAACAATAAGGTATATGATACCTTCGTCAATTTATTTATTGCATAAAAGTTGTAACCCCAAATACACCACCTGCAACATCCTCTCCATTTGCTTGCAGTTTATGCTGCATCATCATATTTTGCATAATTCCATTATTTCCTGCTGGACCATATGAAGCAAAACTAATCTCATTTGGGTATTGATACCAGTTATTAATCTCCATCATAATCATGGAGTGCACATCACCTAGATTTTCATCTACATTTAGCGAAATATCAAACGAATTATTAAAAGACATATCCATTCCCATTGTAGGGCCAGTATGTGTAAGGTAGCCATTTGTAATAGTATCAAAAGCTCCTTCAAGTTTCATATAGTGATATCCTAAATTCATAGGCCACTCCATAGCTGCATCCCAACTTTCATTTACATATCTATTATCAATATTCAAAGAACTATCTAAGCCCATTGTAAATGAGATCTTGGTATATTCTCCATTATCTAATTCACCAAGATCTAATGTTAAAGTGGAGACATCATCAGCATTAACAAAATGAACCTCTTTTAATAGTTTTATGACTCCATCAACAGAATGTAATTGGATATTCGAAATCAAATACTTTAGCGTCTCTACATTATATTGTTCTCCTGTAGAATTTGTGTAATTTAAACCTCCAATACAGCAATCATGACCATCTATACAATCTCCTCCATCCAGACAGCCAAAAGGATACATAACAAGAGTTTCGCCTTCAACAGTATGAAAAAAATTAATAATTAAATTAGTTGATTTCACCTTATCCTCTTCGGTGCTACATCCAAGAAATATAAATAACACAATGATTAAGCTAGTCTTTCTCGCGATCTTTTTCATTTTCATTAAAATTTTGAATTAATATAAGTGACAAATTTATAAAAAACTTGCTAGATATCCTTTATAAAATTAGAATTCTAAGACAATCTATATGTATCAGTAAGTAAATATTTAAGATAAAGCGCCAATCTCTTTTAAAAGATTATTTGTTTTCTTTACTCCCTCAGCAGAAGTCGCTAATTTTTCTTTCTCCTCATCATCCAAATCAATCTCTACAATCTTTTCTATTCCATTTTTCCCAAGCAAAATAGGAACACCAATACAAAGGTTAGAAAGATCATACTCCCCGTCTAAGAGTGTCGAACAAGGAAACATTTTATGTTGGTCGCAAACTATTGATTGTACCAAAGCTGAAACTGCAGCTCCAGGCGCATACCAAGCAGAAGTACCTAACATTCTAGTAAGAGTTGCCCCTCCTACTTTAGTGTCTTCCAATACTTGTTGTAATTTTTCTGTTGATAAAAACTCTGTAACTCTTACAGAATTTCTTGTTGCTAACCTTGTAAGTGGCACCATACCAACATCTGAATGTCCCCCAATTACAATGCCATCCACATCAGAGCTTGGACAATCCATTGCCTCAGCCAATCGATATTTGAAACGAGCACTATCTAATACACCGCCCATTCCAATAATTCTATTCTTTGGAAGTCCTAAAGTTTTATGAGTAAGATAAGTCATTGTATCCATTGGATTGCTTACAATAATTAAAATAACATCAGGAGAATAGGTGATTAACTGCTCAGTAACTGATTTTACAATTCCAGCATTTATACCAATAAGCTCCTCACGAGTCATTCCAGGCTTTCTTGGAATTCCAGAAGTAATAACAGCAACTGTACTTCCGGAAGTTTTGGAATAATCTCCAGTAGTTCCAGTTATTTTGGTGTCAAAACCATTTAATGCTGCTGTTTGCATCAAGTCCATTGCTTTCCCTTCCGCAAAATTTTCTTTAATATCTACTAAAACCACTTCTGATGTGAAATTTTTAATGGCAATATATTCAGCACAACTTGCTCCTACCGCTCCTGCCCCTACTATTGTTACTTTCATTTTTTTTTTTTAATTATTATGCATCTACATTGGCATATTTTGCATTCGCCTCAATAAATTCTCTTCTTGGCGGAACTTCATCTCCCATAAGCATAGAAAATACTCTGTCTGCTTCTGCAGCACTATCAATTGTCACTAACTTTAATGTTCTATTTTCAGGATTTAGTGTGGTATCCCAAAGCTGTTCGGCATTCATCTCTCCTAAACCTTTATATCTTTGGATTCCTACATTCACTTCTTTTCCAGCTCTCATCTCTTCGATTAACTTGTCTCTCTCTGCATCACTCCAGCAATATCTATGATCTTTTCCTTTTTTGAGTAAATACAAAGGAGGAGTTGCTATATAAATATACCCTTTCTCAATAAGTTCGTACATGTATCGAAAAAAGAAAGTAAGAATTAAAGTTGCAATATGACTTCCATCAATATCAGCATCCGTCATAATCACCACTTTATGATAACGTAGTTTCTCAGTGTTTAGTGCTCTTTCATCTTCTTCAGTGCCTACAGAAACGCCAAGTGCAGTATACATATTTTTGATTTCTTCATTCTCAAAAACCTTGTGTTGCATAGCTTTTTCTACATTTAAGATTTTACCCCTCAACGGAAGAATAGCCTGAAAATGCCGATTTCTACCTTGTTTTGCAGTTCCTCCTGCGGAATCTCCCTCTACTAAGAATATCTCACATATTTCAGGATCTCTTTCTGAACAATCAGAAAGTTTTCCTGGAAGTCCCGATCCGGTCATTACACTTTTTCTTTGTACCATTTCTCGAGCTTTTCTAGCAGCATTTCGAGCTGTTGCTGCCAAAATTACCTTTTGCACAATGGTATGTGCTTGCTTTGGATTTTCTTCCAAATAAAAAGAAAGCATATCACTCACCGAACGAGAAACAGCAGAAGTTACTTCCTTATTTCCTAATTTAGTTTTTGTTTGCCCTTCAAATTGTGGTTCCATTACTTTTACTGAAATTACAGCCGTAAGACCTTCTCTAAAATCATCCCCTGAAATCTCAAATTTTACTTTCTTCAGAAGACCCGATTCATCTGCATATTTTTTTAAAGTTCTTGTAAGTCCTCTTCTAAAACCAGAAAGATGAGTGCCTCCTTCATGAGTATTGATATTATTTACATAAGAATGCACATTTTCAGTATATGAATTATTATACACCATAGCTACCTCAACTGGTACGCCATCTTTCTCTCCATCAATATAAATAACATCATTTAAAATAGATTCTCTTGTTCCATCCAAGTAATTAACAAATTCTTTTAAGCCGCCCTCAGAATAAAACTCTTCTTTTACAAAATCTCCTTCTTCAGTAGTTCTTCTTTTATCAGTAATGGAAAGATGAATTCCTTTGTTAAGAAAAGATAGTTCTCTTAACCTTGCAGATAAAATATCAAAATGATAAATAGTATCAATAAAGATAGTTTTATCTGGCATAAAAGTAACAAAAGTTCCAGTTTTATCAGTGGTGCCAATCTCTCTTACATCATACTGAGGTTTACCAATCTTATATTCTTGTTCATATACTTTTCCTTCTCTATGCACCTCCACTTTGAGATCGCTTGATAACGCATTTACACAGGATACACCAACACCATGTAGGCCTCCGGAAACTTTATATGAATCTTTATCAAACTTTCCTCCAGCATGTAGCACAGTCATTACTACCTCCAGAGCAGACCTTTTTTCTTTTTCATGTGTATCAGTGGGAATACCTCTACCATTATCTTTGACTGTGATAGAATTATCCTTATTAATATAGACATCAATATGGGAACAATGTCCTGCTAACGCTTCATCAATTGAATTATCTACTACCTCATATACCAAATGGTGCAAACCTTTTTGGCCGACATCACCAATATACATTGCAGGCCTCTTTCTTACCGCTTCTAGACCCTCTAAAACCTGAATATTATCAGCACCATAATTCTGCTGGTTTTTATTTTCTTCACTCATAAATTGTGTATTAATTATTGCTTTCTCAAAAGACAAACAAATATACACTTTTACTATCGAATAAAGAGTAAATTTTTAGTATAAAATTGGAGAAGTTTTTCAACAAAGGTTAATAACTTTTAGAAGCTGTAACTCACACCAAGAATCCCATTAAAACCAATCTCCTGATAATCCCTCCAAAGTTGCTTTTTAGAGTCTGTAAGATTGTTCAATTGCAGATAAGCTGAAAGAATTTTAGAATAGTTGTATTGTAAGCTTAAATTGGCATGAAGCTGTGATTCTAATTGTGAAGTCTCATTATAATATCTTTCGCCTAAGTAATTGATGGATGGCTCTACTTTAATTTTATCTCTCAAATTAATTGGAGTGCTAATATTTGCAACAAAATTCGGTTTATAATATACTTTCTTATCCCAACTATAATAATCAGCATATGCATTTACTGACAGAATATTACTTACATTTCTTTCGTATTTTACGCTAAGATGCAATTGTTTTACGTCTACATAACCAACTTTAAAACGATTATAATCACCATTATTCACGCTTTGAAAATTATGAAAATTATCTATCATACCATAAGCTACAGCCCCTTCAAGAACTTCATCCTCTCCTAGAACATTACGCATTAAAAGATATAGTTCATCCCCAGAAGTAGTTTCTAATACTTGCATAAAACCATGTTCACCTAGAATAGATTGATTACTTCCATAAGAGTGAATGAAAGGATTCTCATCTGCAAGTGATTTAAGAGTATTTCTTTTTTCAATATGACGAATTCCGCCATCAACTAATAAAATATCTTTCACTAATTCTTTAGTCGCTTTAATTATCGGAGAAATCGCAATACCATTAGGATCATAGTGCAAATTCAAACCAGTCTCAAACCTTATCCCAAACTTTTCAAAACTAGAGTTCGGGACAAAATGAAGTTCTTTTAACTCTGTAGTTTGATATTTTGAGTCTTTATTATTATAGTTGATATAATTGTTAAATTCTATTTCCAAGTCAATTGGCAACCCATTAATTTCCTTTTCCAGATCAGCACTTAAATGAATTTGATTCTCTGACATTTCATTCAAATCAGAAACAAAGAAGGTTACATTGCGAATCATTTTCTCAGAATCATTATCCGTATTTATTGCTGAAATCGAGAATCTTGTATAAGAAAAACGGTTATAAAACGGATTATTTCTTGTTATTGAATTATCAAAATCTTTTTTGTCAGTTGTCCCATTTCCTCCATAAGTAAAAGCACTAACTCTCTCATAATCTAAATTAGCAATATATATTTTGTCTTTTTTTATCTTTTTTATATATAAATACGAAGTATTATTACTTTGTCCTGCTAGTTTATCATCAATCTTTACACTATTATAAAAATGATTAAACAATCCCCCATAATTTAATGTTTTGGACCTTGCATTATTATAAATTACTGTTGCTTTAGAACCAACTCTATAACCTGTCCCTAAAGAAACCTTGCTCTTAAACAATTTTGAAAGATTTTCTGCTTTTACTTTAGCTGCCTTTAATGGACGTGTTTTGTAATTACTTTTTAAATTGTGTTGGATTATAGAATATTCTTGGGTTTTATCCATTTTTATAGTATCCAAAAAAGTAGGTTGCTTATTTAGTTTAGTCGCCTCAGGGACAGAAGGAACAAACTGCTCAGTTACCCTTACTTCTGTCGCTTTTATATCTTGCGCTTTTATATCTGAAGCACAAAGCAAAATAATACCAATTAAAAAGAATTTATTCTTCATTTTCTGTAATTTTTAGAATTTCAGTTGTATCTATTTCTTCTTCAAATAACACTTCATAATTTATTTCATCATCGAAAATATTGATATAAGTTTCAGCTTTTGGAATAGTTGTTGTGTCACTTATCTCCGACTGTAGAATACTTTCGTATTTTTTTCTAGCAATAATTAACAAATCCTCTCCTTCATAATTCTCAATTATAGATTCTAAAGTAGCTTTTGCTTGAAAAGCATTTCCCCTTTGTTTGTAAATATCTGAAAGCAAAATAAAACCCTTTGCAATCCAATAATCCGCAGTGAAATCATTAGCTAATTGATAAATTATGGTTTCAGACTTTTGCAAACTATCATTCAAATAATTTAGGTAGGCTATCATATAAGTTGCCTCTGCTCCAACCCTATCTGTGACATTTTTGCTTAATACAGTAAAAGTTTTTTCTGCCTTTTGGAAATTACCATATGCAAAATAAGAACGAGCTAAAATAACGCTTGCCTTATTTTTAAGTCCATCATCTAATTTATCTAGATTAAGTACTTTATTAGCATAAATAATCAAATTTTCTGATTGATCATGTTCACTAGTTTCAAAGCCAAGCATTAGACGAATAGTCGCCTCTCTTTTCACACTATTACTAGTAGCAATCTTTTCTAAATTTAAATAATTCTCATTTGATTTCTTAAAATTATTAATTGAGAAATAATACCTTGCCAAATACAAATAAGAGGGTTCTAAATATTTATTATTTAAGTCCGTTACTTCTTGAAAATGGGTTAATGCACAAATAGAATCTTTTACTTTTACACAAGTCTGGGCTAAATAATAATGAGCCTCCAAATCAAAAATACCACTCTCAAAAATTTTTAAATACTGCAAGAATGTTGTTTTTGCAATCACATAATCACCCTCAGCAAATTTCATAAAAGCAGCATTATAGGTTAAAGAATCTTGCTCAGCTCTACTTATGCTTACTTGAGGTAAAGCATTTACAACTTCTAAGTATTCATCCACTTTTGCAACACTTACATAGGCTGCTCTCAAACCAGCAAGCGCCTCTTTAAAATAAATAGTTTTTGGATATTCATTTATAATAATCAGAAAAGAAGTGATGGCATCATTAATTTTATTAGCATTAAAATAAATCATACCTTTGCTTAAGTGTACTTTCGCTTTCATCTGAATCTCTTTTGTGAATACAAGCAAATTATTATAATAAGAAATGGCTAATTCTGTTTGATTATTATTTGTGTAATGTACTGCTAAATCAAGCAATGCATCATCATAATAAGCAGATTGTTTATACTCTTCCTCCAATTGTTTAAGAAATTTAGCTTTTACAGAACTTCTACCAATAAGCCCCAAACAAACAGAACGATTGTAAATGGCATAATCCGTATCAAACAAATCATATTTTGAAGCTACTTCATAGTTCTTTTCCGCCATTGTAAAGTCTGAAAGCATAAAATAGCAATCAGCAATTCTAAGATACGCATCATTCAACCACATCGAATCCTTAGCTGATTTTATAAATTTTCGGAAAGAATTTTTTGCTTTTTTGTAATCCTTCTGATTGAAATAAGCATAGCCCAGATTGTATTGTGCAAGATTAATAGGAGAAGTAAGAGATAATAAAAGATATTTATTATACAATTCTGCTGATTTTTTAAAATCAGCAATATTATAATAACAATGAGCCAGCCAATAAGTACTCGTAGCAAAGATATCCTTATTTATATTAAGTTTATTAGAGAACTGAAAAAGTAAGATTGCTTTATTATAATATTCATTATTAAATGCCTTTACGCCTATAAAAAAAGATAGTCTTTGCATGGCCTTCTTCTGTACTATTGTAGGAAATTCTACCTTTTTTAATTGCTCAAATGCTTGCTCATATCTACTTGTATTCTGGAATGCATTTATCATCAAATTATTAATAACCTTTTTATTCTCAGAATTATTAAAATTGCTCAAATATTCTTTCAATATATCTAAAACATTTTCAAAAGGAAGATCTAATTCGTAAGATAGTTTAGCATAATTAAAATAAGCATCTTCTTGTATTCTAGAATTATAATCGTAATCCGCTGCCTTCTTAAAAGCTTTTAACGCGTAATTCTTTTCCTGAATATTCAAATAACTATTGGCTAAATAATAGGAAACAAATTGCCTTGAACTATCTTCTGAAAATTCAAGAGGTTCTAAATATCTTATGGCATTCTCAAAGTCCTGAATATTGTGGTAAGCATGCCCTATTTGTAATCTGTCTAATGCAGTAGAATGGGTTGTTTTTTCAAAATAAGCATTAAAATACTTCACTGCATTTTGGTAATCCTTTTTTCTATAATAGGCCTCTGCTATCATTCTATTAAGTTCTGCCTCTCTAGATGAGATGACCTTATCAAGCATTGGTTGTGCATAAGAAATCAGGTCATCATATCTGTGTTGCAAAAAATAAATCTGACTTATATAATAAGGCACAATAGAAGAAAAGTTTTTGTCCTGTTTTAATTTTTGAAAATGAGAAAGGGCAGTTTTGTAGTGCTTTTGTTTGTAAGCAATATGCGCGTAAAAATATTGTGAAGAGGTAGTATACTTTGAATCCAGATTTAATAATTTAGAAAAATAATATTTAGAGGATTCTAAAGAATCAAGCATAAAATATGAATATGCTAATTTGAAATTAAACTCACTATTTTGTATATCACATTTTAAAAAATAACGAATGCTTTCTAAATACAATTTCTTCTGATAAGAAAATAAGGCTAACTCGTAATTTACTTCATTTATTTTTTCGGAACAAGGATAGCTCTTTAAAAATTCATCAAACCAAAACTTTGTGTCTTCATTAAACAAATTTTTGGAGCAAATAGCAATATGCAAAAGCGCTTCTTTTTTTTGAGATTCTAATGATAATTCATCCATGTAAATTTGATGAAATAAATTTTGTGCCAAACCATACTTCTCATCTTGAAAAAGTTGTTTTGCTTGCATGTATATGCTTTCTTTTTCACGTTGTGCAGATACGTGCAAAGAGAAAGAAAAGAGGATAAATAAAAAAACTAACTTTCTAATCATTTTTATGGAATATCAGAATTAAAAATAGAAAATAAGTCAACTGCAATTTTTGGTTTTATCATAAGTTTTCAACAAAGTAGAATAACAATTAGAATAAATTTACATTCTTAAAACCTAATATTTTATTTACTTTGCCCTAAAATTATTTTTGATTTATATTTTAAAAATAAAAGGCACAGAAAAGATTCCAGATTTTGTGCAAATCAGAGATGAGGATATGACTTTACGCGCCTATTTTAGAATGGATCAACAAGAATCTGGAATAAGAAAAAATAACTTGGAAAAATACGCAAAAGAAATAATCTGTATCCTAAATGAGATTCCTTTTGGAAAATTAAAAAAATTAGACATCGAATTATGAATACTATAATCGAATTTAAGGGAGTAGATATTTTGCAAAAAACAAATATCATTTTTCAGGACATAAATTTTAAAATCTCAACTGGGGAATTCATTTATATTATTGGAAAAACTGGAAGTGGGAAAAGTAGCTTGCTGAAATCGTTGTATGCGGAGTTGCCCATTAAAAAAGGAAGTATCAAAGTTTTGGGTTTTGATGTAGCAAAATTGGATGATGATAATATCTCTAATTTGAGACGAAAATTAGGAATAATTTTTCAAGATTTTCAACTTCTAACTGATAGAACACTTTATGATAATTTACTTTTTATTTTGCAAGCAACTGGGTGGATTGAGAAAGCAAAAATGGATGACAGAATAAGAGAAGTTCTCGATCATGTACATTTAGAGAATTGTGAGAGCAAGATGCCATACGAACTATCTGGTGGTGAACAACAAAGAGCTACAATAGCAAGAGCACTTTTAAACCATCCTGAAATTATTTTAGCAGACGAGCCAACAGGAAATTTAGATCCTGAGAAATCAGAGAAGATAATTGCTCTTTTAAAAGAAATAAATGAAAAGGGAACTACAATAATTGTTGCTACTCACGATTATTCCATTATAAAAAAGTTTCCTTCACATACTTTTGTTTGCGAAAATCGTTCTCTTGTTGAAACAACTAACGAGAATCTTTAAAAATAAAAAGTGCGACATCCAAAATTAAGTATTATTATTCCTGTTTTAAACCAAGAACAGTATCTGCGAGCTGCTATTGAAAGCGTAATAAATCAAGATTTTACAGATTATGAACTTATTATTATAGATGGAAAATCTACTGATAATTCATTGGATATTATCAAAAAATATGAAAGCAAAATAAGTTATTGGGAAAGTTCAGAAGATAAGAATGTATATGATGCTATGAATAAAGGTATTAATAAAACAAATGGGGATTGGCTTTATTTTTTAGGTGCGAATGACAAAATATGTAAAGATGCCTTCCAAAATATTTTTTCTAAGAAATTAAAAAATACTAATTTAATTTTTGGAAATGTAATTTATCAAAATAACGAAGAGTTCAAAGGAAAATATTCCAACTCCTTATTTCTAAAAAACAGCATTCATCATCAAGGAGCGCTTTATCATAAAAGATGTTTTTATGATAGAAAATTTAATTATAATTATTCTATTTTAGCTGATTATGATTTTAATCTAGGTCTATTCTTAGAGAAAAGAAAAGCACTTTATTTTAACTTTAATTTTGCTATTTGCAACAATAATGGCATTTCAAAACGAAAAGGATTTGAACATTATAAGGAAGAATTTAATATTAAGAAAAATAGATTAAATGCTGTGCAATTTATTGTTTATGGAAATTTTACCTTGGGAAAGTTTTTGTTAAATAGATTAGGGATTTTATAAAAAATCTGAGAAAATCTTATTTAGTCTTTTACTCTCTTTCTCCCAATTTAATTCTTGTTTTAATTTTACCATATTTGCTTTCCAAACTTTTCTCTTTTCTAAACTATTTAGCATTATATTTACAATATCAGCCAAATATTTTGGATTATAATTTTCTATAATTACTCCTATCTCATTTTCATCCATTATTCGTTTTATTTCTAAAAGAGGCGAAGCAATAATAGGAAGCTCTGCATGAATGTAATCAAATAGTTTATTAGGTAGCGCATATTTAAAACTCAGTCCCAGAGGTCGTTCTAAAAGTAATCCAATATCAGCTTGTTTGGTATAGAAAACCAAATGCTCAAAAGATACTTTTCCAAAAAAAAATACTTTATCCTCAACTCCGATCTTTACTACCAATTCTTTTAACTCTTCTTCTACCTTCCCAAAACCAATAATTAATAAAACGGCTGAATCAATAAAGGGCATTGCTGTAATTATTTCTTTCAATCCTCTTCCAGGATTCATAACTCCTTGATACAAAATAATCTTCTTATCATTAAATTGAAGTTTCTCAACTTTCTTTTTTTTCACTTCAAGCTTTGGAATGTTCCGAATAATCTGAAAGTTTGTATTGTATTGTTTGTTATAATTATCTGCAATCGATTGGGAGACCGTATAAGTATGTTTTAATTTTGGAAGAATCCACTTCTCAATTGTTCGCCAAACCGATTGCACAAATCTTCTGCCTTGTAACTCTGGCCCTTCACAAAACATTTCATGGCTATCATACACCAAGGGCTTACTTTTTAACCTAGAAATAAGGAAATTTGGCAAGAGGGTATCCAAGTCATTTGATAAATAAAGATCCGATTTTGAGAAAAGAAGAAAAAAGAAAAGACGAATATTATATTCTATATAGAACCAAACTTCCTTTTTAAAAATCAAACTTAATCTTTTGTATTTGTATGTCCTTTCAATAGGGAAACTATCAGGGAGCATTCTTCCTAAAAGCAAAACCTCAAATCCCATCTGTTGCAAAGTAACAGCGGTTTTATGCACTCTTTGGTCGGTACACAAATCAGAACTAACAGAAATAATAATTCGTTTCAAAAATAATTTTTTAGCGAAAATACAGTTTTTAAAACGCTAAACAATAGAATTTGTTTTACTACATTTGAACTCATGAACTTTTCCCAAAATTATTCTTTAAAAAACTATAACACTTTTGGCATAGATGCAAAAGCTAAATATTTTTCAACTTTCAATTCTGAAGAAGAGCTTACAAAGCTATTAGAGTCTAAAATAACACAAAAAGAACCACTTCTTATTTTAGGTGGCGGAAGTAATATTTTATTTACCAAAGATTTTGATGGACTTGTTTTAGCAAATGAAATTAAGGGAGTAAAAATTATCTCAGAAAATGAGAGTTATAGCACAATTAAAGTTGGTGCAGGAGAAGTTTGGCATGATTTTGTTTTATGGAGTATTGAAAAAAATCTTTCAGGGATTGAAAATCTGGCTCTAATTCCAGGATTGGTTGGCGCATCTCCTATGCAAAATATTGGCGCTTATGGAGTAGAATTAAAAGATGTTGTTGAATCGGTTGATTTTATAGAGATTGATAGTAGAAATAAAAAAACTATAGAAAATTCAGCATGTAATTTTGGATATAGAGACTCTATTTTTAAGCATGAACTGAAAGGAAAAGTTGTCATTACAAAAGTTGTTCTTAGATTAAGTAAAACACCCATTAACAAAACTACTTATGGCGCCATTGATAGGGAACTCAAAAATCTAAACTTAGAAGCAAACCCAAAAAATATTGCTCAGGCCGTTATCAATATTAGGAACAGTAAATTGCCTAACCCAAAAGTATTAGGAAATAGCGGTAGTTTTTTTAAGAACCCTGTGATTAATACAACAAAATTTAAAGAACTGAAAAAAGAATTTCCAGAAATAGTTAGTTACAAAGTTTCAGAAACGGAAACCAAAATTGCTGCCGGGTGGCTTATTGATAATGCAGGATTAAAAGGGTACCGAAAAGCAGATGCAGGAGTACATAAAGATCAAGCATTAGTATTAGTAAATTATGGAAATGCAACTGGCTTGGAAATCATAAATTTAGCCAAAGAAATACAAGAAGTAATAAAAGAAAAATATGGCATACAAATGGAACTAGAAGTAAATATATTGTAGTAAAAAGCAAAAAACCGAACAAATCCTTCGCTCTCCCATTGTTACGTCTTGATGTTAGTTCATTAAACCATTTTACTTTGCAATCCTTTATCCAAAGCTTCCAAGAACTGCTCGGTTGTTACATAATGGCTTTCGTTCAAATCACCTCCATGAATACAAAGAGCTAAGTCTTTGGTCATAATTCCTCTCTCCACCGTATCCACACATACTTTTTCCAAAGTTGTGCAAAAGTCAGTCAAATCTTGATTATTATCTAGTTTTCCTCTAAAAGCCAACCCTTTTGTCCATGCAAAAATAGAAGCAATGGGATTGGTTGAAGTAGCTTCTCCTTGCTGATGTTGACGATAATGCCTCGTTACTGTTCCATGTGCTGCTTCTGCTTCCATTACATCTCCTTCAGGAGTTAAAAGTGTAGAAGTCATTAGCCCTAAAGAGCCAAAACCTTGCGCTACTGTATCTGATTGCACATCCCCATCATAATTTTTGCAAGCCCAAACAAATTTACCATGCCATTTAAGTGCAGCAGCCACCATATCATCAATCAATCTATGCTCATAAGTGATGCCAATAGCATCAAATCTTGCTTTAAATTCATTTTGAAATACTTCCTCAAATATATCTTTAAACCTTCCATCATATGCTTTAAGAATTGTGTTTTTGGTAGATAAATAGAGTGGCCATTTTTTCTGATAAGCTTTATTAAAACAAGAACGGGCAAATCCATAAATTGACTCATCAGTATTATACATACTCATTGCAACGCCTCCTTCACCAACATAATTGTATACCTCCCAACTTCTGGATTCACCATTTTCAGGAGTAAAAGTCATGGTTAATTTTCCTTTCCCCTTTATTACCTTATCAGTAGCTTTGTACTGATCGCCAAAAGCATGTCTTCCAATACAGATTGGATGCGTCCAATTTGGTACTAATCTTGGAACATTCTTACAAATAATAGGTTCACGAAAAACTGTACCTCCCACAATATTACGGATAGTGCCATTTGGCGAACGCCACATTTTCTTTAGTCCAAATTCTTCTACCCTCCCCTCATCAGGAGTTATGGTTGCACACTTAATACCTATTTTGAATTCTTTGATTGCTTCAGCCGCATCAATCGTTATTTGATCATTAGTTGAATCACGGCTTTCGATACCTAAATCATAGTATTTTATATCTACATCTATGTAAGGAAAGATGAGTTTATCTTTAATAAACTGCCAAATGATTCTTGTCATTTCATCTCCATCCAATTCTACAATTGGATTATCAACTTTTATTTTACTCATTCTTATTTTATTCTTTTAAAAAATTAACTGCAAAATTAGTAATTAGTAGCCAAACACATCCTCTAAAGTTAAGTGCTTTATTTTACCATATTTTTTCAGTACATCTAATTTCAAATCTTTATTTCCTAAAACCATGATAGTGTAATTATCATTTTTAATGTAGCTGTTGTGGAAGTTGCTTAAATCCTCCATTCTAAAATTAGGCACAGCTTCATAAACACTTCTCCTTATATCGTTTGAAACTCCCATTTTTTCAGCTTTTTGATATTCTGATAAAATCCTAGATTTTGTTATTCGCTCGGTTCTGATTTTTTGAATCACACCCTTTTTTGCACTTTCCATATTGCTTTCCGCTTCTGGCATTTGCTTTAGCAAATCCATCATACCATTCATTGCTTCCTCCAACTTATCAGCTTGCGTGCCTATATATGAAAAAGAATAGTGAGAATGCTTATCATCTTTCGGAATGGTATAAGTACTATAAACCGAATAAGCCAATGCTTTTGATTCTCTTAATTCTTGAAAAACAATAGAACTCATTCCTCCTCCAAAATAAGAATTATGAAAAGAAATAATTGGAATATCAGATGTTTTTAGTTTACTTCCTTTCGCTAGAAACAAAACCTCTGCTTGTTTCATGTCATAATCTAACACGTAAACAGTATTGGAATTGATGTCTAATTCTTCAAATTTATTGTTTTCAGAAATCAAGGTTAAATCAGTTGTATTTCTGTGCAATCTTCCTAAATTTTCTGTAAATGTAGTAATAGAAGATGGCCCATAATACACAACCCTATGATCATTCTTAGTTAAGTTATGAATAATATCAACTAACTGCTGAGCAGTTGTATTATTTATTTCCTCATCAGAGAGCACATTAGTAAAAGAGGAATTTGCTCCATATTTTGCATAAGCACTCAGTGCTGAAAGGTTTTTTTGTTTGTTTAGTTTAGCATCCGCTCGTTTTTTAAGCATATCTATTTTTAGGTTTTTGAGTGCATCATCATCTGCAACTGCACCAGATAAAATGTCTTCCATAAGAACAAGTGCCTTTTCAAAATATTCATTTAATCCATTTAATGAAATTTTAATCTCTTCGGTACTGCAACTCACATTCATCTCACAACCAATTTTATAAAATTCTTCCATTTTTTGATTAGAAGAAATATCGGCAGTGCCTAAATATTGGAGATAGTCGGTCGCCATTTTGAAAATAGGATTATCATTTGTTCCTTTCTTAATTATATAATATAATTTGAAAATATCATTTTCTGTATTTTCTTTATACAGAACCTCTACTTCTCCAATGTTTGATTTTTTAATATCCATTTCAAAATCCAAGAAAACTGGCTCAATTTCATCCACCTCTTCATCCATAATTGCAGTTAAAAAATCTGACTCAGATGTTCGATTTACATCAACAGGAGTTATTTTTGGTTTTGCAACCTTCAAACCTGACTCATCAATTCCTTGACGCTTATAAACGACTACATAATTATTACTATAATAATGATTTGCAAAGTCTATAATATCCTGCTTTGTTAATTTAGCCATCTCATTAATTTTATTAGTAAAATCTTCCCATGGTAGATCTAAAATAAACGACTCCACAAACTGACCAGCTCTACCATTGTTACTTTCATATTTCTTGATTTGTTCTAATTTAAAATCATTAATAATTGCGGGAATTAACCAGTCGGGGAAATCCCCTGATTTTACTTTCTCAATCTCAGCTAATAGTAAATCTTTTACTTCTTCTAAACTCTGGCCTTGCTTTGGACTTCCATAAAATCCGTGCATTGAATAATCTTTAAGTACATAAGGAAAACAACCTCCTCCTATAATCTCTTGCTCTTGATTTAGGTTTAAATCAATCAATCCTGCAGTGCTGTTTGAAAGAATCATATCTGTCAGCGCTAGTTTATTAGTGGTCTCAGTATCT
>CAYZIA010000025.1:0-17463 GCA_964478325.1 uncultured Weeksellaceae bacterium | reverse complement strand
AATACTCATCCCACAATGATAAGGGTTGTAGGAATACCAATAATAATCAGTATATAATCCACCATAATATCCCATACTCCAAACAGGGCGGTGGAAACGTCTTATTCTGGCTGAATAGGAAAAATCATAATAATCATCTGCTTCATAATAATTACCATAATAATTATTTACAATAGTTCCATCTTCTGAGGTATCAGTAAGTACAATATTTTCATTTTCAATTTTTACATCATCAGCTGACTTGTAATCCGTAAAATCAGTAAACTCATCTTGTGTCAGATAATTAGCGTCTTCATAACTTTGTGTATAGTAAACTGTTGTACAAGAGGAAAGCAAAATTGCGAATAAAACGAAGAAAAATGTTGTTGTTTTCATGTCATTATTTTTTTAATTTGACGAAACGAAACAAAGATAGTTTAATTTCCTTAAATTTGGCTCTTCAAAATTTAATAACGAAAAACCATTAGTAAAATTATAATTTTATAACGAAATGGCAAAAAATCTAACAACAAGAGAAACTGATTATTCCAAATGGTATAATGATATTGTACAACAAGCTGATTTGGCAGAAAACTCAGGAGTCAAAGGATGTATGGTTATTAAGCCTTATGGTTATGCTATTTGGGAGAAGATGCAAGCAGCATTAGATAAAATGTTTAAAGATACGGGACATCAAAACGCTTATTTTCCAATTTTTATTCCTAAATCTTATTTCAGTAAAGAAGCAAGTCATGTAGATGGTTTTGCAAAAGAATGTGCTGTTGTTACGCATTATCGTCTAAAAAATGCAGATGACGATAGTGGAGTAGTGGTAGATGAAATGGCAAAATTAGAAGAAGAATTGATTGTTCGTCCTACCTCTGAAACAATTATTTGGGACACTTATAGAAAGTGGATCCAATCTTATAGAGATTTGCCTATTTTGGTGAATCAATGGGCAAATGTAGTGCGTTGGGAAATGCGTACGCGTTTATTTATAAGAACAGCTGAATTTCTTTGGCAAGAAGGACATACAGCTCATGCAACAGAGCAAGAAGCAATTGAGGAAACCACAAAGATTTTAAATATTTATGCTGATTTTGCTGAAGGATTTATGGCAATGCCGGTGGAGAAAGGAACAAAAACAGAAGGAGAAAAATTTGCTGGAGCAATTGAAACTTATTGCATTGAGGCTTTGATGCAAGATGGAAAAGCACTTCAAGCTGGAACTTCTCATTTTTTAGGACAGAATTTTGCAAAGGCATTTGATGTAAAATTTGCAAAAAGAGAGGGTGGACAAGATTATGTTTGGGCAACTTCTTGGGGTGTCTCTACTCGTTTAATGGGTGCTTTAATTATGACGCATTCTGATGATTCTGGATTGGTTCTTCCTCCAAAATTAGCGCCATTCCAAGTAGTAATAGTTCCAATTTATAAAGGAGAAGAGCAATTAAAATTAGTTAGTGAAAAAGTAAGTGAGATTAAAAAAGTTTTGGAAGAAAAAGATATTTCAGTAAAATATGATGATAGAGATACACACAAGCCAGGATGGAAATTTGCAGAATATGAATTAAAGGGAGTGCCAATTCGATTAGCTATTGGACAAAGAGATTTGGAAAATGGGACTATTGAAGTTGCTAGAAGAGATACTATGGAGAAAGAAACTTATCAGATTACAGATATTGAAAATAAAGTAGAAAATCTTTTAGCACAAATTCAAGATAATTTATTTAAAAAAGCACTTACACGGAAAGAAGAAAAAACCTATAAAGCTGATTCGTTTGATGAATTTAAAACATTAATAAAAAATGGAGGATTTGTTTGGGCACATTGGGATGAGACAAGTGAAACAGAAGAAAAGATAAAGCAAGAAACAAAGGCTACTATAAGGTGTGTTCCTATTGAAAGATTGGAAGAAGTAGGTAAATGTATTTTTAGTGGGAAACCCTCCAAACAAAGAGTATTATTTGCAAAAGCTTATTAAAAGATGGAGAATGAGATAATTGAATTATTAGAGAAGAAAGCATTTACAAAGCAAGATGTTTATCGTAAAACGCAAAGCATTTTTTCTGATTTACAGAAGTTACTAAAAGCTAAAGCTATTCGTTTATCCAAAGAAATATCTAATAAAGATAAATGTGTAAAGGTTTTGTTTTCTTCCAAAGGAAGATTTGAAGCACAATTAAGGTTCTCAGGAGATACTTTGCTTTTTCATATGCACTCCAATGTTTTCGATTTTCCTACTGGACATGCTATTCATAAAACAAAATATGTAAAAGAAGATAAATTAAGAAGCTTTTGCGGAGTAATTCATATTTATAATTTCCTTTCAGATTCCTTAAAATATAATAGAATGAATGATGAGGGTTATTTGATTGCTAGAATCTTTATCAATAAAGATTCTCATTTTTTTGTGGAAGGGGATAAGCAATTAGGCTTTTTATTTAATGATTTTGTAAAACAAGTTATTAATACAGATGAATTGGAAAGAATTATTAATTCAGCAATGATTTATTCTTTAAATTTCGATTTACAAACACCAAATATAAATGATGTGAATGTGGTTTCGGTTCATGAGATATTGGAGATGAATACCAACCAAAAAATAAGAACAGCAAAACGTTTGGGCTACAAATTTTCTTTTGAGAAATAAAGATAACTAAGAGTTTGCTAAAAATGAAAAATAGTATAGATTTGCAAACTCATTTTTCTGAAGAATGGCCCGTTCGTCTAGTCAGGTCAGGACGCCAGGTTTTCATCCTGGTAACAGGGGTTCGAATCCCCTACGGGCTACTAAAATATTTTAATTATGGCAAATCATAAATCTGCAATTAAACGAATTAGGCAATCAGAAAAAAGAAGATTGTTTAACAAATACTATCATAAAACTGCGAGAAATGCAGTAAGAAAGTTAAAACAACTAACTTCTAAGAAAGAAGCATCTGAGCTTTTCCCTAAAGTAGTAGCAATGCTCGATAGATTAGCAAAACGAAAGATTATTCATAAGAATAAAGCGGCTAATTTGAAATCAAAATTAGCTAAACATCTCAATAATCTCTAAATAAGAGTCTTTAGATTACAAGAATTAAAGACCTGCCTGTATTGGGTCAGGCCTTTTTTTATTATTTTTATTCTCTAATAGAGAATCAGTTTATTTTTTAAAACACTAATGTTATTTATTTACATACCTAAGATTACATCAAGACATAAGTATATTTTTAAACTTTTTTTCTATGAAATTTACAATATCAAATTTCAGCTTACAGAAAATGAATCTGAGTTTAAAGCATTTGATGGAGCAAAACTGAATTATTCAAATAATAGTTTTGAGGATGAAATTTTTATTGAAAGTGTAGGGTTGTTAAATGAAAAAGGCATTAATCAGCAGGATATAAATGTGAGTTTTGAAAATGAAATTCCAATCTTTTTTCAATCTCAATCAAAAGCAAGTATGTCCTTTGATATTTTCTCAGCAAGCTTTTATTTAGTAAGCCGATATGAAGAATATCTCCCATTTGTAAAAGATGTGCATCAAAGATTTCAGGCAGAAAGTTCCTTGGCTTTTAAGAATGATTTTTTACAAAAGCCAGTAATTAATATTTGGGCAAAAATTTTAGTAGAGAAGATTTCTAGAAAGTATCCTAATTTAGAATTGACCTCTTCCAGTTACAAATATATTTCTACTATTGATATTGATAATGTTTTTTATTATCTAGAAAAAGGATTTGTTCGGTCTATTGCTGGATTATTAAGTGCTGTTTTAAGTGGTGATTTTAAAAGCATTCAGGAAAGGGTCTCTGTGCTTTTAGGTAAGGAAAAAGATCCTTATGATACATTTGATTTTCAACTAAAATTGCAGAAGGAGTTTAATTTAGAGGTCATTTATTTCATCCTTTTGGGGGATTATGGTCTAAATGATAAAAATATTTCTTTTACAAAAAGAAAGTTTCAACTTCTTATAAAACGTTTAGCAGATTATGCTCAAATTGGCATTCATCCTTCTTATGGATCTAATACAAATTCTGAAAGATTACCTAAAGAAATAAAGCGATTGGAAAGCATTACAAAAAGGGAAGTTACTAAAAGTAGACAACATTTTTTAAAATTAACACTTCCTGAAACTTATAATCAATTAGCTGATTTAGGAATTACAGATGATTACACAATGGGATATGCTTCTGCCATTGGTTTTAGGGCTAGCATTTGTTCTGTTTTTACTTTTTACAATTTGGATACAGAAAAGATTCTTCCGATAAAGATTCATCCTTTTGCAGTAATGGATGCTACCCTGTTATATTATTTAAAGCTAAGTCCAGAGCAATCTTTTACTCAAATTTCTGAATTAATTCATGAGGTAAAAAATGTAAATGGAACTTTCATCTCACTTTGGCATAATGATACTTTTAGCAACTACAAACAATGGGAGGGTTGGAAAAACGTTTATACCGAGATGATAAAATTTGCAAGATTGTGATAAGATTTTTACAGCATAGAGAGATTGATAAAGTAAAATGGGATCAAAGATTGGAGACAGCTTTAACATCAAGAATTTATGCGTATTCTTGGTATTTGGATGTTGTATCGCCAAATTGGTGCGCTTTAATTGAGGATGATTATGAAAGTATCTTCCCCATTCCGATTCAAAAAAGAATAGGAATCTTTTATATCTCTCAGCCTCTCTTTACACAACAATTGGGTTTATTTTCTTCTAAAGACTCAAATAATGTAGGTGCTTTCTTACGCGAAATTCCTAAAAGAATCTGGATAAGAAGTTTACAAATTCATAATAGATTAGAAAATGCCAAAATAAAAAATAATTTTGAATTGGATATTTCACCTGATATTGAAAGAATTAGAAAAGAATATTCTCAAAATGTAAAAAGAAATCTGAAAAAAGCGAAGAAAAATAATCTAGAAATAAAAGGATGTTCTAATGATTTACTGATTAAACTTTTTAAGCAAAACAAAGGGAAAGAAGTCAAAGAGTTAGATAAATCAGCATACGTAACGTTATCTCAATTACTAGAAAGAATACAGCAAAAAGAAAAAGGGGAATGTTTAGGTGTCTATAAGAAAGAGCAATTAATAAGCGCAGCTTTTTTTAGCAATTGCTTAGGCCGGTCTGTTTATCTTTTATCAGCATCTAATAGTTCTGCAAGAGAAATTGGGGCGAATCATTTTTTAATTGACAACTATATTGCAAAATATAAAAAAGATTCTTTAATTTTGGATTTTGAGGGCACTATGATTCCTACCTTAGGACGATTTTATGCTTCATTTGGAGCGCAAAAGAAGCATTATTTTTTAATCAACAGAAAATAACTAATGGAAAAAATTAATTTAGGAAAACAAAATTCAGTATTTAATCATTTTATTCAAGAGATAAGAGATGTAAATATTCAAAATGATTCTATGCGATTTAGAAGAAATATAGAAAGAATTGGAGAAATATTTGCTTATGAAATAAGTAAAAAGATGGAATATGAGAACACAGAAATTTCTACTCCACTTGGCACTTCAACAGAAAGTTTAATGAAAGAAAATCCAGTCTTAGCTACAATTCTAAGAGCAGGATTGCCATTACATCAAGGTTTCTTAAATTACTTTGACAGCTCTGATAATTGTTTTATTTCTGCCTATAGAGAAAATAAAAAAGATGGTGATTTTGAAGTAAAGGTTGAATATATGTCTTCACCAGATTTAGATGGTAAAACGGTAATTTTATGTGACCCTATGTTAGCTAGTGGTTCATCTATGATTCTGGTAATCGAAGCTATCTTAAATAAAGCAAGACCAAAACATATTCATATTGTGGCTATTATTGCTTCTACCGAGGGAGTAAATTATGTGAAAGAGAATATTACTATGCAAAATTGCACACTTTGGCTTGGAGCAGAAGATGCTGATATGACTGCTCAATCTTATATTGTTCCTGGTTTGGGAGATGCAGGTGATTTGGCATTTGGGGAGAAGAAATAGATGAGATTTAAGCATATCTTTTTCGATTTAGACCGGACACTCTGGGATTTTGAAATCAATTCTCATAGTACGTTAGAAGAATTATTCTTGATTTTCAATTTAAAAGCAAAAGGGATAAAAAGGTCGGATGACTTTATTCGAATTTATAAAGAGCATAATGAAAGATTATGGGAGCTTTATAGGGTTGGAGAGATATCTCAGGTAAATTTAAGGAGAGATAGGTTTCAGAGAACACTTGCTGATTTTGATATATATGATTTTGCTCTAGCAGAAGAAATAGGCGAGCAATACATTTCCATTTGCCCTAAAAAAGGTCAATTATTTCCGCATAGCATTGAAGTTTTGAAGTACCTCAGTAAAAAATACAAACTACATATTATTACAAATGGATTTCATAAAGTGCAGCATGTTAAGTTAAAATACGCTAATTTGACAAAATACTTTGATACTATTATTACTTCGGAGAAAGTTGGAGTGATGAAGCCAAATCCTAAGATATTTGAGTTTGCCCTAGAAAATGCAAATGCAGAATCAAGTGAAAGCGTTTATGTTGGAGATGATCTAGAAGTAGATATGTTGGGGTGTCAAAATTGTGGAATAGATGGAGTTTATTTTAATCCTAAAAGAGAAAAACATATCGAGAAGATTGCTTTTGAGATTAGTTGCCTTAGTCAGCTGAAGAAACTATTGTAAAGCCACCTTTCTTCAGATCTTCCCAAAAATTAGGATAAGACTTATTAACCACTTCTGAATTATTTATTTTCAATTTCCCAAATTTTAGACAAAGTGGAGCAAAACTCATTGCCATTCTATGATCTTTATACGTTTCAATGTGTTTGGAGGAATTTAGTTTCTCAAGTTCATTTTCTACTGCAATTATTCTATTTGTTTCTTTATATCTTAAGGTTTTCAGTCCTATAATCTCAGAACTTATGCTCAATGCTGAAAGCGTACATTTTAAAGGCTGATATATGTCAGGAGTTTCCAATAAATCTATTTTTTCTGGTAAAGAAGTTTCTCCATTCTTTGTAAGAATAAGTTGATTATTTTTAAATACAGAATCAACTCCTAATCTTTCAAATAACTTCATAACTTTTTTATCCCCTTGAATTGATTCTTTTAGAAGACCATTTAATTTGATATTACATTCCTTAGCGAGTGCAGCGATCTCAAACCAGAATGTTACTGCTGACCAATCTGATTCTATTACAATATTTTTACCAACATATTTTTGAGGTATTATTTCAATTCTATTCTCATTCCATTCCCAATGTATTCCGAATTCACTCATCAATTTCAAAGTCATTTCAATATATGGTTTAGAGACTAAATCATTATTTATTTTTAGTTGAATTCCATTTTGTAAAACAGGAGAGATTAATAAGATAGAGCTAATAAATTGAGAACTTATTCCTCCATCAATTTCCACAAAACCTCCCTTTAAGATACTTCCAGAAATTTTGAGTGGAGCAAACCCATCATTTTCAAGATATTCAATTTTTGCACCTATTATTTTTAGAGCTTCAACAAGTTCTTTAATAGGTCTTTCTTTCAATCTATCTGATCCTGTCAAAATAAATTCTTTACCATTTTGAATTGCAAGATAAGAAGTTAAAAAACGAAAAGTTGTACCTCCATGCGCTACATCAATTGTATTTTTCAATGTATTTAAAGAATAAATCAAATTTTTTGTATCATCAGATTCAGATAAGTTCTCAATCTCAAAACTATCTTCACAAAGTGCTTTTATAATCAATAATCTGTTAGAGATACTTTTTGAGGTTGGTAAATCAATCTCACATTCCACTACTTTTGTAGGATGTGATATTTTATAATTCATCTTCTGAAAAAAAATTATTTATAGTACAACTTCCTATTCCGTCTAGCAAAGTAAAATTTATCTTTTCATCTAAATTTTTTTTATCATTTCTCATAAAATTTATTAATTGGTTTTTAGCAGGATTGTATGGTAATGTAAAATTGGACAGAATAAATGCAGTGATTTCTACTTTTTCCGATTCAGATAAACTAGACATTTTACTCTCAATTAGCATTCCTAATGCAATGGCTTGCCCATGTAAGATGGGAGTGCTTTTTTTAAGATAAAAACTCTCAATCGCATGTCCATAAGTATGTCCGAAATTAAGTTTCCTTCGTTCTCCTTTTTCTTTTGGGTCAGAAAGAACAATTTTATTTTTTATTTCTACAGAAAGTAAAATTATCTCATTCCAATTTAATTTCTCAAAAGAAGTATTTAATAGTTTATTCCATAAGTTCTTATTTGAGATAAGAGCGTGTTTAAGTACTTCTGCAAATCCTGATTTTAATTGATTTAATGGAAGACTCTCTAAAAAGTCAGGATAAATTAAAACTGATTTAGGATTTGTAAATAATCCAATTTGATTTTTTAGTGCTAAAAGATCAACTCCTAATTTACCTCCAATTGAGGCATCTGTCATTGCGAGTAAGGTAGTAGGAATTTGAATAAAATCTATGCCCCTTTTGTAAGTAGCAGCGCAAAAACCACCCATATCGCCTATCACTCCACCACCCAAATTTATCAGTAAGGAATTTTTACTAAAATTATGATTTGTGAGTTCTTGCCAAATAAAATTGCAAGTAGAGATGTTTTTGTTTTTTTCCCCTGATTTGATCTCAATAACTTTAGAATTAGGTATTTTTGGTAGTTTATTAAGACAATCTTTTCTTGTATTTTCATCTACTAAAATAGCAACTTCTGAATATTCTAAAACATCCAATTTGGACAGCGAATCTGTCCCTATCCAAATAGAATAATTGTTTGAAATTACTTCTTTCACTCTGTAATTTCTTGTAGAGGATTCCCTGTACAACCATTAGGATAGGCAGTGCCTAAAATGGTGCTGATACTTGGAGCAATATCACGGACATTTACTTGCCTATCGGTTTGTCCTTTTGGTATATTTCCTCCCCAGAAAATAAGTGGAACATGAGTGTCGTAACTATAAGAGGAGCCATGAGTCGTTCCTCCATTTTCCCAATATTTTGAGATCCATCCTGTTTGCAAAGCCACCATTACATCCCCAGATCTTTTTTGGTTGTACCCTCTCTGAACAAGGGAATGAAAGGAGTTCTGATATTCGTTATTATGCATTTGTTTGGCGGTAAAAGTATTTTTCACTCCGTCAATATTTAATAATAGATTTGCACAGATTTGTTGCATTTTCTCCAGTTCCAACCCCTTCTCAGTTATCAAAGCATGATTCAAAAATAATTGATTGTTAGAATAATTCTTTACCCATTCTCCCTTCCCAAATTTTTGAGCTAAGTACAATTTTAAGCTATCAATCATCAGAGAACTTTCAAAATATCCTGCTGGTATTTTTCGTTCCAAAAGTTCTTTTGGCTCTGAGACTACTCCATGGTCAGCAGTTAAAAAGACAACCACATTTTCAAAACCTACTTTACTAACGATACTTTTTAAAAGTTGAGCAATGTCTTTATCTAAACGGATGTAAGTATCTACAAGTTCTGCTGCATGTGGCCCATATTGATGTCCGATATAATCCGTAGAAGAATAACTAATAAACAAGCAATCGGTTGTTTTGTTTTTCCCTAACTTTTCTTCTTTTAAAATACGGATAGCTAAATCATTCAAAATAGTATTTCCAAAAGGTGTTTTTTTGATAGAACCTCTTCCATTTATTTTCAGAAGAGTATCTAAATTATGAGTGAATTCATTTTTGACTTTCCATATTCCACTCATGTATTTTGAGATCTTATTTCTTGTATTTTCTTCTTCTAGCCATGCCGGTAATGCATCCATATAATAAGAAGACGTAATCCATTTACCTTCACTATCCATCCAATAAGCTGCATTTGCTGAATGTCCTGCAGATAAAATTGCTCCTCTGTCTTTTAATGAGATACCAACTACTTTACTCTCTTCATTAAATAATTTTAATTCATCCGAGAATGTTGAGGTAAGCATATGGTGAGGTGACATTTTTCCATCTTTAGATTGTATATCTATATTCTTTTGTTCACAATTACAAATAGTATGCACATCACCATCTCCTGCGCAATAAATATATTCTCCAGATTCTTTATCGTACCAATCATTTGCAATTATTCCATGAACGGAAGGAGTAGTGCCTGTAAAAATAGAGGCATGACCTGGACCTGTATAGGTAGGAGCATATCCGAACTGGCAATTACGAAAAAAGTGTCCTTCATTAATTAGTTTTTTAAAACCATTATCTCCAAGATCTTCCCAAAAACGATAAATATAATCGTAACGCATTTGATCTACTACAATACCAACTACCAATTTTGGTTTTTTTTGTGAGAATGATAATGTAGCAATTAAACAATTTAGTAATGTGACAATTAATATTTTTTTCATTTCTTATAATTTTTATATTGAAAAACCAAGATTGAAAGTAAAGCAGCAACCATTACATCAGCAATTGGAGAAGCTTTTGGCCATCCAAAGTTCCAAATACAAACCAATATAAACCATACTATCCAAATGCTATCAAACTGCTTCATTAATTCTTAATTTTAATAATTTATAGGTGAGCAAACTTACAAAAAGCCCCCAAAACATTCCGCCAACAATATCAAAGGGGAAATGCACTCCTAAATAAACACGACTAAACCCTATTAAAGTAGCCCAAGTGAAGAGCCAGAAAAATACTTTTTTGCTTTTTAGCAGCAAACTGATAAAGAATGCAATAGCAAATGTATTTGCAGCATGTGAACTTACAAAAGAGTATAATGCGCCACAACCATCTACTATTCTGATATTATCCAATTGGTGACAAGGACGTAACCTTTGAAAAAATTCTTTAAAAAAATGTACACTTCCGTAATCAGCCAAAAAGATTAAAACACCTAAAGAGATTAAAACCCAAATAAATTTTGAAGCATATTTTTGATGCAATAAATAGAGTAGATATAAATATAGCGGAACCCACAACCACTTGGAAGAGATAAGCATCATTACTCCATCCATCTGTTCAAATCCCGCAGAATTAATTATTCTGAAGAAATATTCATCTATTTGTTGTAATTTAGTTTTATCCATTTATTCATTTAGTTTCTTCCAGATTAAATCTTTTAATTCTGTTAACCCTTGTTGTGTAACTGATGAGATAAAAAGAGAAGGCAAATCTTTTGGAAGTTCTTTTTCTATTTCTGTTTTTAGTTCCTCGTCCAACATATCAGATTTGCTGACTGCAAGTATTCTATCTTTATCCAAAAGTTCTGGATTGTATTTTTGTAATTCCCTTAAGAGTATTTTGTATTCCTTGGCAATATCATTTGCATCTGAAGGAACCATAAATAACAAAGTAGAATTCCTTTCAATATGTCTTAAAAATCTTAATCCCAATCCTTTCCCCTCAGCAGCACCTTCAATAATACCAGGAATATCAGCCATAATAAAGGATTTGTGATCACGATAAGAAACAATTCCTAGATTAGGAACCAAAGTGGTAAAAGGATAGTTTGCAATCTCTGGTTTTGCAGCTGAAACTACCGAAAGCAAAGTTGATTTTCCGGCATTTGGGAAGCCTACCAAACCAATATCAGCTAATACTTTTAATTCCAAAATAAACCAACCTTCCATTACATCAATGCCTGGTTGGGCATATCTTGGAGATTGATTAGTAGAAGACTTGAAATGTGAGTTTCCTTTGCCACCCATACCGCCTTTTACCATTATATTTTCTTCTCCATCCTCTGTTATCTCAAATAAGATCTCTCCTGTTTCTGCATCTTTACATATGGTACCTAATGGCACTTCCAAATAACTATTTTTTCCATCTTTTCCGTGTTTATGATTTCCACTTCCTATTCCGCCATGTTCTGCAAAAATGTGTTTTTGATATTTCAGATGTAGTAAAGTCCACATTTGCTCATTTCCTTTTATAATTATGTTTCCACCATTTCCGCCATCTCCACCATCTGGACCTCCTTTTGCTGTATTTCTATCTCTTAAAAAATGAGTAGATCCAGCCCCTCCTTTTCCAGAACGGCAAAAGATTTTTACATAATCTACAAAGTTGGAGTTTTTGACTTTCATTTATTTTTATAAAGTATCAATTACTTCATTTAGTTTATGGGCAATGTCTTCAACTGAACCAATCCCTTCAATTTCTGAAAGTTTATTTTGTGAAGCATAAAATTCTTTTAGTGGAGCTGTTTTATTATTGTATTCCCGAATTCTATTTGCTATAATTTCCTCATTTTGGTCATCTGAACGGCCAGAGTTTTTCCCTCTTTCCAATAATCTTCTTATAAGTTCCATATCTGTTACTTTTAACGATAACATTGCAGCAATAGTAGTTTCTTTTTTTACTAATAAATTGTCTAGAGCAGTAGCTTGTGCGACTGTTCTTGGGAAACCATCAAAAATAAATCCATTTACACTTGGGTTATTGTCTAATTTGGAAGAAATCATGCTAATTACTACTTCATCAGGAACTAAATCTCCTTTGTCCATTAGGGATTTAGCTTCTAATCCTAAAGTAGTCCCTATTTCAATTTCTTCTCTTAAAATATCTCCTGTTGAGAGATGTACTAAATTATATCTTTTAATTAACAAATTTGATTGAGTGCCTTTTCCAGCTCCTGGAGGACCAAATAATACTAGATTTAACATTTCCTAATTTTTAAGTTTATAAATGTGTGGTAAATTACGGCCAATTTCATGATAATCTAAACCATATCCTACAACAAAATCATTAGGGATTGATTTTCCAATAAAGTCGATAGAAATATCTTTTGTATAAGCATTAGGTTTAAATAAAAAGGTAGCAATTTTAATATCTGCTACATTTTCTTTTTCAAGTAATTTCATAATTCTTTCTAAAGTAATCCCTGTATCTACAATGTCTTCCAGAACAACAATATTTCTACCTGATATATTATCTCCTATACCAATAAGTTTACTCACTTCTCCAGTTGTTTCAACGCCTTCGTACGATGATAGTTTTATAAATGAAATCTCAGTATTAGGAATAGTAATTTTTCTCATCACATCTGCTGCAAATAAAAAGGCGCCATTCATTACAGCAATAAAAAGCGGGTTTTTTATTCCACTATTATTTATAGCATTAGCAACAGAGTGTGCTATTGCTGAAATTTCAGTTTCTGGAATGAGAATCTCAAATGTTTTATCTTTTAAATTAATTTCATTCATAATTATTCTATTATTATTTGTTTTTTTATTTTAATTATTACACCACACTTTTCTTAAAATTAATTTTTGCTCTGTAGTAGCTTCTTTTTTTACTAATTCTAAGAGTTTATAATAATTTCCTATAGCTAATATAGTAGGTTTCTCTGAGAACTTCTTTTTTATAGTAAATGTAATTTTCTTTTTGCAATCTTTTAAAACATCTGCAATCTTTTTTTCTATCTTTTTCCCATTTACTTGTGTTATTTCATCTTCAGGAGCAATACCATTTTTATCTGCTACCGAGTTTGGCTCTACTTTTTTAATAATTATTTTTTCATTCTCTCTTACAGCAATAAAACCAAAGTATTGAGCAGAAAGATTAGTATTTTTCTTTTCTTTTAATTCTAGGCCAACTACATCTAAAGCAGTTTTTAATGTAGGAATATAATTTTCTGTTCCGTAAATATGTTTTTCAAAGATTTCAACCACTTTCAATCCTCCATATTTTACACAAATGTTGCTGAAATCATCCTCAGAGTATCCTTTTCCTTTTTGCGCAAAATCATTATAAAGTTCTTTCATCACAGAGTGTAAAGTATTTTTGCCATTTGTGTTTCGGATAATCTCCAAATCAATCATTAGCATGCAAAGCGCTGCATCTGGATAAATTGATGTTTTCCTATTAGGAGCCCCTAATTTATAGCCATCCAACCAGCTATCAAAACCACTATTTGCAACCGATAAATTATATCTTCCGTAGTTCATAAGATGTCTTTCCAGATTCTGATTTTGTGTTTTCTCAAATTCCTCGCAATTAAAGACTCCTGAATTATACAAGATCAAGTCTCCCATATAAGTAGTCAGCCCCTCAGCTTCAAAACCTGTTTTAAAATAATTTTCTTTAGTATAATTATATGGATACATTTCAATTGGACGAATTGCTTTTATATTCCACGTATGATAAAGTTCGTGTGAGCTTACTCCAAGCAATTCTTCATATCGTTTATCCATTATTTTTTCTGCAGGACCTAATAGAATTACAGTATTCTTTGTATGCTCTACACCATGATAGCTTTTATAAGGGGTTATTTGAAATAAAAAATGATACTCATCTACTGGAAATTTACCAAAATGTTTTATCTGACTTTTTGTAAATGCTGAGAAATCGGATTTAAGTTTATTCCAATCTAGTTTGCATGATCCTTGGAACCACATATGAAAAGTAATTCCTTCTATCTCATAATTACTATGTTGCAAACTATCTGAACAGATTATTGGGGATTCAGCTAGTAAATCATATCCTTTTGCATTGAGAGTATGACCTTCTTTTTGCATAGATGTTGCAATTTTATAATTTTTTGGCAAATCAAAATTAAGGCAGTATTCTTCATTCATACGATTAACAATATAAAAACAACAATGTACAGGATTTAAGTATAGTTGGTGTTCATTCAGATAACAAGCTCCCGCATCTAATTGGTTTGCATAAAAGCTGTAGGTAATGGTAACTTCTATAATACCTTCAGTAGTAACTTCCCAGAGGTCCTTAGTTATTTTTTTAAAAGGGAGAGGGTTATTATTTTCATCAAAAGCAGCCCACTTCTGTATGTTTTGAGCAAAATTACCCAACTCGTATCGACCTGGACGCCAAGCGGCCAATTGAAATTGCATACTTGCTTCTCTGTTAGTAGGAGTAGTAAGTTCAAAATCAACATAATGCCTATGAGGATTGTTATATGAGATTGAATAATTTATCATCATAAAAAATTAAGCGGCAAAGATATGATTTTTAAGAAGTTTTACCTCTTGTAACAAATGATACATTTTCCTTACATTTGCAATTACACTGGAAGATATAATGAAGAAAGAAAAAGTAAAATACGATTGCAGGCATTTTGAGGGACATATTCCATGTGAACCAAATAAGAAATTTGATGTGCAATGTGATGATTGCTCTCATTATGATAAGCACACATCTTCTATTATATTTTTAGATACTAAGGAATCATTATTGAAAGAGATTTTTAAAAATTGTAATTTTACTAAACAGGATCTAGTAGAAGAAATACCTACAATACAAACAGAAGGAACCAGAATACTATTTATAAAGTTAGGAGCAATTGGTGATGTTATTAGAACTACACCTTTATTAGAAAAATATAAAAAAGAATATAGTAATTGTCATTTTACTTGGATTACACATAGCCCTCAAGTAGTTCCGCCAGATGAGGTAGATGTAATTTGGAAATGGAATGCGTCTTCTGTTTCTATTGTAGCAAATCAAGAATTTGATATTGCTGTAAATTTAGACAAAGATAAAGAAGCATGTATGTTTCTCTCTCTTATAAATGCTAGAGAAAAATTTGGTTTTCTATGGAAAGATGGTCATATTAATATTGCAACTGATAAAGCAGAAAACAAACTTATTACTGGACTTTTTGATCATATATCTAAAAAGAATACTAAAAATTATTTAGAGGAAATCTTTGAGATTTGTCATTTTGATTTTAATGGTGAGGAATATATGATTAACCTTAATAAAAACTTAAGTGATGTTTGGAGAAAGAAGCTTAAAGAATTAGCAGGAGAGAAGACTATTATTGGAATAAATACAGGTTGTGGATTAAGATGGAAAACACGACTTTGGCCTTCGGAATATTGGGTAGAATTCATAAATAATATTGAGAAACAGGGGTATTTTTGTTTACTAATGGGAGGTCCTGATGAAGATGAGATGAATAAGTATTATGTAAAAGAAACTAATGCAACTTATTTAGGAACTTTTTCATTAGAGGAATTTATTGCTATCACAAACAACACGGATATTATTGTAACTTCAGTAAGTATGATGATGCATATTGCACTTGCACTTAGAAAACAACTCATGTTATTCCATAATATTTTTAATGTGCACGAATTTGAACTTTATGGAAGAGGAATAATTATTGAGCCAAAGAGTGGTTGTGATTGTTATTTTGGTAATGCTTGTAGTCGAGAAAAAAGTTGTATGTATGATATTTCAGTGCAAGATGTTTTGAGTAATATTGCAGTATTAAATCAGAACTTAAAAAAATTAGAAATATGAATTATGATGTAATTATTTTAGGAAGTGGTCCTGGAGGATATGTGACGGCCATAAGAGCTTCGCAATTAGGATTAAAAGTAGCAGTTATTGAAAAAGAAAACTTAGGTGGAATTTGTTTAAATTGGGGTTGTATCCCTACAAAAGCACTATTAAAATCTGCTCAGGTTTTCGAATATATAAATAATGCAGAAGATTTTGGCATTACAGTAAAAGAAGCAAATGCAGATTTTTCTAATATTATAAAAAGAAGTCGTGATGTTGCCGATGGAATGAGTAAAGGAATTGCTTTTCTTTTAAAGAAAAATAAAATTGAAGTAATAAATGGATATGGGAAAATAAAGAAAGATAACAAGGTTTCGGTAACTACAAATGGAAAATCTAATGATTATACTGCAAAACATATTATTATCGCAACTGGAGCTAGAAGTAGAGAATTACATAACTTATCTCAAGATGGAAAAAAGATAATTGGTTATAGAGAAGCACTTGCCTTATCAACTCCCCCAAAAAAGATGGTAATTGTTGGATCTGGCGCTATTGGTGTTGAGTTTGCTTATTTTTATAATGCAATGGGTGTTGATGTAACAATTGTTGAGTTTATGCCAAAGATTGTTCCTATAGAGGATGTTGATGTCTCAAAACAATTACAAAGATCATTCAAAAAGTCAGGAATTAAAATAATGACAGAATCTTCAGTAGAAAAAGTAGATAAATCAGGAGATGGGTGTAAAGTTATTATTAAAACTAAAAAAGGAGAGCAAAGAATTGAGTGTGATGTGGTACTTTCTGCAGTTGGAATTATTGCAAATATTGAAAATATAGGGATAGAAGAAGTAGGTATTAAACTAGATAGAGGAAAAATTATAGTTGATGATTATTACAATACTAATGTGAACGGATATTATGCAATTGGTGATGTTCTTTCTACTCCTGCTCTTGCTCATGTTGCTTCTGCTGAAGGAATTGTATGTGTTGAAAAAATTGCTGGGAACAATCCGGATCCTATTGATTATGGTAATATACCTGGATGTACTTACGCTAGTCCGGAGATTGCATCTGTTGGGCTTACAGAAGATGCTGCAAAAGAGGCAGGATATGAAATTAAAATTGGGAAATTTCCATTTGCTGCATCTGGAAAAGCATCTGCTGCAGGACATAAAGATGGTTTTGTAAAAGTTATTTTTGATAAAAAATATGGTGAATGGTTAGGTTGTCATATGATAGGTTATAATGTGACTGAAATGATTGCAGAGGT